>DASWJW010000105.1:0-6119 GCA_036396955.1 Planctomycetota bacterium | reverse complement strand
CGCACAGCAAGAAGCGCTCGCGACTCTCCCGGCACCTTTGGGTATTTGCCCTCTTTCGGAATTACGTAAGAGGAATCACTCGGAAAGCGCCGGAAGTGACTTCTGCCATGGCGCTGGGAGTCGCGCAAAGAAGGTACGTATGGAGGCAAGTCCTGCGGTGGCGCGCGGAATACTTCTTTCTCTTCGGCACCCACTGAAAGGGGCCAGATTCAAACGACCGCACCGCCTGCCGTCGCGAAGACGGCCGGCGGCGCGCAGGCCCATCGGAATGGGATCAGTACTGGGTCAGGTAACGCTCGAGCTCCCACGGGTGCACCGCGGCGATGTACTCGCTCCACTCCTGGCGCTTGGCTTCGACGTAGGCATTCGAGATGTGCTCGCCGAGAGCCTTGCGGATCACGGCGTCCTTCTCGAATTGATCGATCGCCTCGCCGAGGTTCCCGGGCAGACTTCTGATCTTGAGGCGGCTGCGCTCGCGCGCGCTCATGGTGTAGACGTTGCCGGTGACGGCGGGGGGCGGCTCGATCTGGTTGCGGATTCCGTCGAGGCCGGCCGCGAGCGTGCACGCGAACGCAAGGTACGGGTTGCAGGCCGGATCCGGCATGCGCAACTCGCAACGCGTGCCGACGCCGCGGCGCGCAGGCACGCGGATGAGCGGCGAGCGGTTGCGCATGGACCATGCGAGGTGGGTGGGCGCTTCGTAGCCCGGGACCAGGCGCTTGTACGAGTTGACCAGCGGGTTGGTCACGGCCGCGAAGCCGCGCGCGTGTTCGAGCAGGCCGCCGATGTACCAGCGCATGACGGCGGACACGCCGTCGTAGTCTTCGCCTTCCTTGTAGAAAGCATTTTCGCCTTCCTGGAACAGCGATTGGTGCACGTGCATGCCGGACCCGTTCTGGCCGAAGATCGGCTTGGGCATGAACGTCGCGTGCAAGCCCATTTCGCGTGCGACGCGGCGCACGACGAAGCGGAAGGTCGCGAGGTTGTCCGCGGTGGAAACCGCATCTCCGTACTTGAAGTCGATTTCGTGCTGGCCCGGCGCCACTTCGTGGTGGGCGGCCTCGATCTCGAAGCCGAGCGCTTCGAGGGTGTAAACGATTTCGCGGCGGCACTCTTCGCCGGCGTCGATCGGCGCCAGGTCGAAGTAGCCGGCCCGGTCGTGCGTGTCGGTGGTGGCGGCGCCGTCGGGCGTGCGCTGGAACAGGAAGAACTCCGCTTCGGGACCGCACATCGCCTGGTAGCCGAGTTCGGCGGCGTCGGCGCAGACGTTCTTGAGCGCCTGCCGGGGGCAGCCGGCGAAGGGCGTGCCGTCGGGGTTGAAGATGTCGCAGATCAGGCGGGCGACGCCGCCTTGTTCGCGGTCGCGGGGACCGCGCGTCGTCCAAGGATCGACCTGGAACGTGTTCAGGTCCGGATGCAGGACCATGTCCGACTCTTCGATGCGCGTGAAGCCATCGATGGAAGAGCCGTCGAAGAGGATCTCGCCGTTGAGGGCCTTTTCGAATTGGCTCGCCGGCACCTCGACGTTCTTGTTGATGCCGGTGATGTCGGTGAACTGCAGGCGGAGAAAGCGGATGTCGCGGCCGCGAAGTTCTTCGAGGATTTCCTCGCGGGTCGCGCCGTTTGTGACGGGCTTGTTGGCCATGTAGGTGGACGCGGGGCCGGTCAGGGTTTGGGAGGTCATTTGGGAGGTCTCCTGTGTCGGGACGGCGAAAGAATATCGAGCCTGAGAGGTCAATGCCAGCGAGGAATTGCAGGACTTGCAAGAATCGGGGCGCACTTCGTCCTGAAAATGGCCAGATTTCGCGTCTGCGCGCCTTGAGCTCTGCAATATCTGCAGAAAGTGGCCCGCATCCGAACCCGCTAGGGTCGCTTCGGCTCGTCGGCCGGGGGCAACATGGCCCAAAGAACCGTCCCGGGGGCAAGCGGCAGTTCCTTGTCGGGATCGAGATGCCCCTCCCCGTCGATGTAGCCGAGCGCGAGAAGCGCTTCCCGCTGACTGGCGGGGATCTGTACCCCCACGCCGGGAACCAGCGCCTTCTTGATCAGCCAGCCTGATTGCTGCATCGCGAGCGCGAGCTCGCGGACCCGGTCGGGTTCCGTCGAGGCCAGGTTCCGGGTCTCCCCTGGATCCTGGTCGAGGTCGAACAGCCAGTAGCGGCCGGCCCGGTCCGAATGCGGGTCCGTTTCGATCAACTTCCAAGGCGGTGCGCGCCAGATGCGGAGCGGACCGGCGAGGCCCGAGCGCAGACTGCCGTCGGAATCGGTCTCGGCGAAGCCGATCCGCGGTTCTTCGGGTGCCTGCGGATCGCGCAGCAGCGGCGCCAGGCTGCGGCCGTCGAGAGGCGGAGCACCGGCCGGCCAGGTCAGTCCCGCGAGTTCGAGCAGGGTGGGGGCGAGATCCATGCTCCGCACCGGCCGGTCGATGCGCGCCCCGGCGACAAGACCGAGTCGTTCGCCCGCGCGTGCACCCCAGGCGATGAGCAGGGGCACCCGCAGCAGCTCGTCGTATCCCGAGTGGCCGTGCCCCAGGTCGCCGTGGTCCAGGAACTCCTCGCCGTGGTCGGCCACGACCACCACGATCGTGTCGGGCTGGGCGGCCAGCGTCCGGGCGACGAACGCGCCGACGCGATCGTCGAGGTAGGCCACCTCTTCGGCGTGGGCGAGGCGGAAGTGGCGCACGTCGGTCGCGTCGAAGTCCAGTTCGCCGGCGCGGAACTCGTGCTCGGACGGTCCGGTCAGGTCCGCGTCGCTGCCGGAGTCGTCGAAGCGGCCGAGGAAACCTGGCGGCGCCTGGTAGGGATAGTGCGCGTCGTTGAAGTGCAGGTAGACGAACCATGGCCGCTCACCGGCGGCGGCCAGTCCGTCCGCTTGTCCGAGCACCGCTTCGGCGTCCGCGAGGCCGATCTCGACCCAGCGGAAGAAGCCCTGGCTGAAACCGAACAGGTGTGTCACATTCGGGTTCGTGGTCACTCCGGCGGTGGCGTAGCCGGCGCGGGCGAAAGCTTCGGCCAGCGTGCGCTGGTCCTGCGGCAGCGCCGCATAGAATTCGCGATCCGATCGGCCGACAGCCAGGTGGTGGCTTGGGGTGCGGCCTGTCAGGAGGGTTGCCGACGCCGGTTTGGTCCAAGGCGCTTGCGAGAGCGCTTGGGGGAACGCCGCGCCCCCGGCGGCGAGTGCGTCGAACCGCGGCGTGGTGGGCAGCGCGCCGCCCGAGAAGCCGGCTTCGTCCGCCCGCACCGTGTCGAGCACGACGAACAAGACGTTGGGCGAGGTTTCGGCTGCGGGACGCAGCCAGAAAGCCGCCACTTGCGGCAGCACGGCCAGGCCGACTGCCGACAGGACGAGCCACGGCCTGCCGAGCAGCGCGACGATCCGGGCGGCCGGCCGCAGCAAGACAAATCGGCGCGAAAATGCTGCGGCGGCGAGCACGCCCGCAGCGAGGACCGCGGCGTACCAAAGCCGCCGCTTGCCCGGGTCTTCGGCCCAGCACAGCCAGAACAGCACGCCGTCGCCGTGCTCGGCCCAGCGGCCGGCCCAGAACGACTCCGCGGCGCGCCAGAAACCGACCAGGCCGGACGCAAGCGCGATCGAGGCGGCGAAGAATGCTGCTACCCGGCCCATGACCGAAACCGGAGTATAGCCCGGGTCCGCGACCCTATTCTCTGCGGTTTCGGAGGCGAGAGCCATGCTGCAGAAGTTCGACGAGCGCAACCGCGACATCCAGATCAACGTCGGCGGGGTGCTGCGGCACCGCGACGAAGCCGGCGTCAGTCCCTTCGATTCCGTCGTGCAGGGCGGCGACGGCGTGTGGGAGGGTCTGCGTCTCTACGACGGGCGCATCTTCAAGCTCGAGGAGCACCTCGAACGCTTGCGGCATTCCGCGCTCGCGCTGGCATTCCGCGCCATCCCCTCCCGCGACGCCATCGTGGAGCAGATTCGCCGCACGCTCGCCGCCAACGAAATGCGCGACGGCGTGCACATCCGCCTCACGCTGACCCGCGGGACCAAGATCACTTCCGGCATGGATCCGCGGCTCAACCAGTCCGGCCCGACCTTGATCGTGCTCGCCGAGTACAAGCCGCCGGTCTACGAACGCGAAGGCCTGGCGCTGATCACCAGCACGGTGCGCCGCTTTCCGCCCGATTGCATGGATCCCAAGATCCACCACAACAACTTGATCCAGTCGATCATGGCCAAGATCCAGGCCAACGTCGCCGGTGCCGACGACGCGGTGATGCTCGACATGTGCGGATTCGTCGCCGAGACCAACGCCACGCACTTGTTTCTGGTCGAAAGCGGCGTGGTGCGGACGCCATTCACCAGCGCCTGCCCCGAAGGCATCACCCGCGCGACGGTGCTCGAACTCTGCCGCGAGCACGGGATCCCGCACGCGGTCGCCGACCTGTCGCTGACCGAGTTCTACCGCGCCGACGAAGTCTTCTGCACCGGCACCATGGGCGAACTCGCCGCGGTCGACGAGATCGACGGCCGGCCCATCGGCAGCGGCGAAGCCGGTCCGACGACGCGCCGACTCGCCGAGCTCTACGCCGGCCTCACCGCGCGCGGCGGCACGCGCGTCGTCGACTGACGAAACGGGCTCAGCCGGAGAGGTAGCCCACTCGACCGGCGCCGGCGGCGAAGGCGCCGTCGAAGAGTCCGTCGACCTGCCAGCCCATCCAGCCGGCGGTTTCGGCGAACACCGCGCGGAAGTCGTGCTGGTGACGCAGGTCGCCTTCGGTCAATTCGGCCAGGTCGGGCGGGTTGCCGTGCAGGCCGCCGCGGACCGCCGCGCCGAGCGCGAAGACCGGTCCGGCCGTGCCGTGGTCCGTGCCCTGCGAGCCGTTTTCGCGCACGCGCCGGCCGAACTCGCTGTAGATCAGCAGCGTGGTGCCGCGGTCGACGCCGTCGCGGGCCAGGTCCGCCGCGAATGCCGCGGTGGCCGAACTAAGTTGCGCGAGCAGCGCGGCGTGCGAGCCGGGCTGGACCGCGTGGGTGTCGAAGCCGCCAAGCGTGGTCCACAAGACCGGCGGTCCGCCCTCTGCGCGCACCAGCCGCGCAGCGAGCTGCAGGCGTTCGCCGAGTTCGGTGCCGGGATAGCCGCTGCCGGCCGGCACCCGGTCGACGAGGGTGCGCAAGCGTTCCGCCGTCGCGTAGGCGTCTTCGGCGGTCGCCGCCAGTCGCGTGAGCCGCGCGGCCGCGCCGTCGGCGGCTTCCGCGCTCGGCATGGCCGCACCAGCGCGCAGCCCATCGAGACGCGCGCCGCGTCCGGCATCCGGAAGGTCGAGACGAAAGGCCTCGAGCCCTTGCAGAGTCAGTCCGGAGCGCTGCTCGCCTTTGAGCAGCAGCGGCGCTTCGCGCACGCCGAGCGCCACGGCCGGCAGCCCGGGGCGCCCGGCGGCTTCGAGCGCGCGCCCGCACCAGCCGCTCTGCCGGCCGCCCGACGACACGTAGGCCGCGCCTTCGCCGTGGCCTTCGCGGCGGCCGCTGTGCCAGATGTCGCGCGAGACGAAGTGCGAGCGGTTGGGCCGCTCGTAGCCGACGTCGCGGAGCACGGCGAGGCGGCCGTCGTCCCAGAGACTGCGCCACGGTGCCAGCGAGGGGTGGAGCGCGGTGTGCGCGTCGAGCGCGACCACGCCGTCGCGCAGACCGAGCCGCGGCCGCGCGTTTTGGTAGAGGTCGTCCTCGAACGGCACCACCGTGTTGAGTCCGTCGTTGCCGCCTTCGAGGAACAAGAGCACCAGGCGGCGGTCCTGGGGACCGCGCGCGTCCGCGAACGCGCCCAGTCTGCGCGGCAGGGCGGTGGCCGCGGCGGCGCCGCCGGCGAGGTGCACGAAACTGCGTCGGGTCAGGCTCATCGGTTCACGCGAGATGGTGTTCGGGCAAGGACAAGACGGCGTGGGCGAGAGCGCCGAGCCGGACGTCGCTTTCGCCCGCGGCGAGGGGGCCGAGGGCGGCGAGCACCGCGGCGCGCCTGGCCGGCGCGAGTTCGCCGTCGAGGAACAGCGCGGCGAGCGCATCGAGCGCGTCTTCGGCGGTGCCGCGCGCGCTGCGCGGGACGGCCGCCTGGAGATCGGCGGCGCCGAGCAAGGCCGTCTCGCCGCGCGCGACCGCCGCGG
>DASWJW010000104.1:0-8642 GCA_036396955.1 Planctomycetota bacterium | reverse complement strand
GCCGGAAACCGCCTGCGCCCAGGTGCTGCAGCAAGTCGCGGCGTGCGGTTTCCAGCGCCCGGGCCGCCGCCGCGCCGGCGCCGTGGAGCGACGAGGGGTTGCCGAACGCTTCGGTCGCGGCGCGCTGGAAGGCAGCGAGCGCTTCGGGGAGCGGCGGCGCGGTGGCGGCGTGATCCAGGTAGAGGGGCGGCTCGGGCATGGGCATGGCGCGGCTCCGGGCCGGCGCGGCCTCGCCATGATCGCAGGCCCGCGCGAACGAGCCAGCCGGCGCGGCTCCCACCCGTAGAATCGCCCCTCGGTACCTAACTCATGCTCCCTCTCGCCGCCGCCCTGCTTCTTTCGCTTCCTGCCCTCCAGCAGCAGCCCGACGACGGGCGCGGGCAGGGCCTGTTCGACTCCGCGTGGCACGCCGGCCGGCGTGCCGACTTGATGGCGCGCCTGGAGGACGGCGTGATCGTGCTGCGCGGAGCTCCGACCCAGAACGACTACCGCGAATTCCGCCAGGACAACAACTTCTGGTACTTCACCGGCGTCACCACTCCCGACGCCGCGATCATCCTGGTGCCCAAGACCGGCGAGCAGCACTTCTTCGCGCCGCCGGCCAACCCGGGCTTGGAGAAGTGGCTCGGCGACCTGATCGACCCGGACGAGGGCGCGGCGCTCACCGGGATCGCCAACGCGCATCCGCTCGCGGATTTCGAGAAGGTCCTGGCCCAGCTCGCCAAGAAGCACAAGACGGTCTACTTGCAGGCCCAGCCCGCCGAGAACTGGATGATGAGCCGCGACAACCTGCAGGGCGCGCTGCGCACGCAAGTGTCCGACGCCTTCGACGGCCGCAGTTCGCGCGAAGGCCAGTTCAAGCGGCAGGTCGAGGAAAAGCTCGGCGCCAAGACCAAGGACATCACCGTCCTGCTCGATGCCATGCGGATCGTCAAGACGCCGGCCGAGGCCGAAGCCATGCGCAATGCCTGCCGGATTTCGGGCCTCGCCCACCAGGCGGTCCTGCGCACGGCCCGCGCGGGAATGTTCGAATGGCAGCTCGGTACGCGGATGACGGGGTCCATGCTCGAGAACGGCGCGATGGGTCCGGCGTACATGGCGATCGTCGGCACCGGCCCCAACGCCAACGTGCTGCACTACTCGGCGAACAACCGCAAGCTCGCCGCCGACGACCTGGTGCTCATCGACTACGGCGCGGAGTACAACCACTACGTCGCCGACATCACGCGGACTTGGCCGGTGAGCGGCAAGTTTAGTGCCCGGCAGCGCGAGGTCTACCAGGCGGTCTACGACGCCCAAGAAGCCGCTTTCGCGCTCTGCAAGCCGGGCGCGACGCTCGCCGACATGGAGAGGGCCGCCGGTGCGGTGATCCGCGAGCGCGGTTTCGGCCGGATGGTGCACGGCGTCAGCCACTGGCTGGGCATGGCCACCCACGACGTCGGCGCTCCGTTCGCCAAATTCGAGCCGGGCATGGTGTTCACCGTGGAGCCGGGGGTCTACCTGCCGGACGAGGGTTTCGGCGTGCGCATCGAAGACGTGGTGCTGATCACCGAAGACGGCTACGAACTGCTGTCGCGGATGATCCCGCGTTCGATCGAGGACATCGAGGCTCTGCGGGCCGAGGCGCTCGGCAGCGCCGGACGCTAGCCGGCCGCACCGGACTCCCGGGGGGGGGCCGCGCGGCGGCCGCGAGGCCACAATGGGGCGGAGCCCATGGCCTCAACCCCCGTCTGCATCACCGGCATCGGCGCGGTCACGCCGCTCGGTCCGGATGCGCCGAGTTCGTGGCGCGAACTCCTCGCTGGCACGATCGCGCTCCGCGTCGGCCACCTAGGGCTCGCCGACACCCTCGCCGAGTATCCGGTGGGCGTCGCCGACATCGAGCCCGCGGTCGCGCGGGTCGGCATGCAGGCGCGGGACCGGCGCCGTCTCGATCCGATCTCGGTGCAGGCGATCTGCGCGGCGGCGGAAGCACTGGACGACGCCGGTCTCGAGACCCCGGTCGAGGACGCACGCGTGTCGGTGGTGATGGGCATCGGCTTCGGCGCCGCGCTTTCGCACTACCACATCGTGGAAATGTGCTTGAAGGGCAAGGCGCACCGCATGAACCCCTTCACGATTCCCGCGGCCATGCCCAACAGCGCCTCGTGCAACGTGTCGCTGCAGCACCGCAGCCGCGGGCCGTCGTGGACCATCGCGACCGCCTGCGCCGCGGGCACCGATGCGATCGGCATCGCGCTCTGGCTGGTGCAGTCGGGCCAGGCCGACGTGGTGATCGCCGGCGGGACCGAGCACATCGCCAACGACGTCGGCGTGGGCGGCATGAGCGCCGCGCGCGCACTGGCCAAGGTCGTGGACGGCGACCTCGGCGTGCTGCGGCCGTTCGACCGGCGGCGCAAGGGCACGGTGGTCGGCGAGGGCGCGGCGCTGTTCGTGCTCGAGAGCCCCGCCCACGCCGCGAATCGCGGCGCGAGGGTCCACGGCCTGCTGCACGGCTACGGCAGCGGATCCGACGGCTACCACATCACCCAGCCGCAGCCCGACGGCTCGGGCGCCGTCGACGTGATGCAGCGCGCGCTGGCGGCGGCCGGCATGGAACCGGGCCGCATCGACGCGATCTACGCTCACGGCACCGGCACGCCGCTCAACGATTCGATGGAAGGCAAGGCGGTCAGCCGGCTGTTCGGACCGAAGCCTCCGCTCGTGACCAGCACCAAGGGCCAGTACGGGCACACGATGGCCGCGAGCGGGCCGATGAACGTCGCGTTCGCGCTGCTCGGAATGGCCGAGGGAGTGGTGCCGCGCACGCTCAATTGCACCGATCCCGATCCCGAGTGCGCGGTGGCGCCCGTGATCGGCGAACACGCGCGCGGCGAGTTTTCCACCGTGATGGTCAACTCCTTCGGTTTCGGCGGCCACAACGCCTCGCTCGTCCTGAGCCGGGCCTGAGCGCGCGGCCGCGCCGGGCCTGCCGCTCAGCCGTTGCGCAAGGCCGCGTGCAGGCGGCGCAGCAGCTCGGCGTCGACGCTCGCGAATTCGGTCAGCGGCGGCAGTTCGGCCAGGCCGCCGAGCTGCTCCGCGTCGAGCGCGGGCACGATCTCGCCGAGGTGGATCTGCCGCCGCGACAGGACACGGTAGGGGCTTTCTTCCGCCGCGAGCGCCGCGTTGACCCGACGCTGCTGCAGCGCGCTCATCGGCACGAAGCGCAGCGGCGACTGGCGCAGGTACCAGAGCTGGTCGGAAGCCTTGGCCGTGCGCGTGACGGCCGTGCGCAGCTGCGCTTCCGCGCCGACTTTCGCGCGGGCGGCGGCGAGCTGGGCGTCGTCTTCGGCGTAGACCAGGCTCGCGCATTCCAGTTCGCGCGCGCGGTCGAGCAGGGCGTCGAAGGAAAGCTGGTCGGGGCGGAAGCGCACTTCCACCACTTCTTCGCCGCCTTGCCAGCCGGTCCGCGTGCCGAGCACCCCGGGCAGCGCGCCGAGCCTGGCTTCGCCTTCCCAGTAGCAGTGCATCGCGAAAGTCGCGGTGACGCTCTCGGCCGGCGCGCTTTCCTCGGCGACGAGCCGCAAGTAACCGGGCACGCGCTGCTGCGCGGCCTCCAGCGCCGCGATCATCCGCATGGCGACGGCGTGGGTCGTCCACAGTCCGTCCTTGCGGGCCAGCAAGTCCTTGCCTTCGCCGTCGAGCAGGCGGAACACCGGATTGTTCCAGGACGGTTCCTGGAAGCGTTCGAGCAACGCAGCGGCGTAGCCGGGCTCGTTGTTGCGGATCGCGACCGGCACGAACAGCGCTTCGATCGCTTCGACCAGCAAGGGCTGCGACAGCGGACCCCGGCCGAAATCGCGGCAGGTCTCGCACCCGGGGATCTCTTGGAAGAGCAGGAAGACGGGCCGCCCGCTTTCCCGGGACAGCTCGAGGGCCGGCTCGAGCGCACGGCCCCACTGGACCGTGCCCAGCTCCGTCGGTGCGCGCTCGGCGGCGGCCGGCGGGGCGTGCTGCGCGGCCGCGGGCGCGGCGCACAAAGCGATGGCGGACAACGACGACGAGAGGAGCACGGGGTGCATGGCTTCGTCGCCAGCATACGCCTTGGCGCGGAAGCTGCGCGGGGCGCCGATACGATGCCGTGATGCAGCGGAATTGGCGGCGGGCCTGGGTCGCCCTGTTGGCTGGAGCGGCGCTCTTGGGGGTCTTGCAGGGCTTGCTGCGCCTGCCCTATCCCGATGGCGGACTTCTGCGTGAGCAGGTGGTGAGCTGCGTGGCCGGCAACCTTGTCGTGGCGCTGGTGCTGCTCTTGCTGCTGCAGGGAGGCGCACGGCTCGCGCGCCGCGGCGCGCCGCGCGCGCAGACGGCTTTCTGGATCGGCTGGGGCCTTGCGCTCATGCCGTTCGCCGCGAGCATCCTTCAAGAAGGCGGCTGGCTCGGCGGTGGCGTGGGCGGAGGCGTCGCCGTCGGCGCGCTCGTCCTGTCCGCGGCGCCGCTGCTCGGCCGGCGCTTGCCGCTGTCTTTCGGTGCGAGCGTCTTGTCGCTGGGGATCGCGGTCGGCGCCGCGGTACTCGCTTTCGCACTAGGAGCTCCGCCCGCAGCGGCCGACACCGCTCTGCGCGCCTTGCCGCCGCTCGCCGCCGGCGCGCCGGAACTCGTGAGCGCCCGAGCGGAGCCGCCCGACGTCGTCCTCATCTCGGTGGACACTCTGCGCGCCGACGCGATCGTTGGCGCGGATGCCGCGGCGGTGCCGCACCTCGACCGCTTGCGCGCCGAAGGCACCTGGGCGGCCTGGGCGCGGTCCTCGAGCAACCAGACGCTGCCCGGGCACGTCGGCATGCTCACCGGGCTCGGCACGCTCGAACACGGCGTCCGCAGCAACCGGGAAGCGCTTCCCGACGACCTCGCGCTGCTCTCCGAGCGCTTCCACGTCTCCGGCTGGCGCACCGCCGGCGTGGTCACCAACGGCCTGTTGCGCGGCGAGGCCGGTTTCTCGCGCGGTTTCGAACTCTACGACGACACCGCGGTCGCCTGGGCGGGCAAGAGCAAGGCCGTGCTGCGCGCGCTCGACAAGCGCACCTGGCTCGGCTGGCTGCTCGACGGCTCGGCGCTCGAGGCCGTGGTGGAAGGCGGATTCGGCTGGGCCGGCGCGCGCGTCCACAAGAACCTCGGCGGCGACGGCGCGGGGCGCGGTACCACCGACCGCGCTCTGCACTATCTGGACCAGCTGCTCGACCAGGAGCGGCCTTATTTCTTGTTCGTGCACTACATCGACCCGCACTCGCCCTACGGTGCGCCGGCGCCTTTCCGCGGCCGGCGCACGGCGGCGCTGGAGCGGCCGCTGCCGCCGTTCGCGCCACCGCATGCCGGCGCGAGCGTGCGCGGCGCCGTGCTCCAGGCGATCGAGGACGGACTCGCGAGCGGCGACCCTGAAGCAGCGGCCGCGGCGCGGTGGGTGCACCAGCTCTACTTGGAGGAAGTCGAGTACGTCGACTCCTTGGTGGGGGAATTGGTCGCCCGCGTCGAGAGCGGCGGGCGGCCCACGGTGATCCTGCTGACCGGCGACCACGGCGAACACTTCGGCGAGCACGGCTTGCTGGAACACTCCAATTCGGTGTACGAGCCGCTGATCCGGGTGCCTTTCATCCTGTGGGGGGCGAATCCGCCCGGCGGCGAGATTCCGCCGCCGGCGGTGGCCGACGTCGCGCCCACGCTGCTGCATGCGGCCGGAATCGCCGGCGACGGCCTGGCCGGACGTCCGGTGCAGGCGGGCCCCGGTCCTTCGCGTCTGCACGTGGCGCGCGACGACAAACGCGCGGCGTTCCTGCAGGGCCAGGACAAGTTGCTGGCGCAGTGGCGGCGCGGCAGCGATCCCGACTACCTGGCGTTGCACGATCTCGCGCAGGACCCTGGCGAGCGCAGCAACCTGCTCGGTCCGGCGGGCGTTCCCGCGGCGCTGCTCGAGGTGGTGCGCGAGTCGCTTTCTCGCGACAATGTCCGTTCCGGTTCGGCGGCGGACGCCGACCAGCGCGTCTTCCTGGAAGAGATGGGCTACGCCGGCGACGATTCGGAAGGGAACTGAATGCGCACCGCACTCGCCGCCATCGCCGGCGCGGGCCTGATCGGCCTGCTCGACGCCCTGCTTGGTCTCGGCTGGCACTCCGCCGAAGCGATGCGTTCCATGCAGGTGTTCACCGTGCTGGCCGGCAACGCGGTCGTGGCCGCCCTGATGGGCTTGCTGCTCTCGGCGCGCGGCCGCGAGCCCGTGGGCGGTTTCTGCGCCGGACTGGTCCTGGGCGCCGGCCCGTTGTTTGCTCAGGCCGTGCCCCAGCTCGGCGCCACGTTCGGTTTCCCGTTCGCGTTGATCGGCGGCTGGCTGGCCGCAGCTCTCGCCCCGCGTGGTCCGCGCGCCCTTGCCGGCCGCCTGCTCCCGCTCGCCGGATTGCTGGTGCCGGCCGCCATGGTGGTCGCCGTGCTGGTGCACGCGCCGCGGCGAGATCCGCTGCCGGTCGATCCGGGCCCGGCGCTCGACGCGACGCCGCGCGCGATCGGCATGCAGCGGCCCGACGTGATCGTGATGGTCGTCGACACCTTGCGCGCCGACGCGGTGCTCGACCCGCTGCATCCGGCGGTTCACGTCGACGCGCTGCGCGCTCGCGGCACCTCGGCGCCGTGGGCGGTGGCGCCGTCCAACCAGACGCGGCCCAGCCACCTCGCCTTGTTGAACGGGCTCGCGGTCGAGAAGATCGGCATGCGCGCCAACGCCGACCGCTGGCCGCGGGCGCAGCAGCTCGAGACGCGCTGGGGCAGCGTGCCGATCGCCGAGCGCTTCCGCCGCGCCGGCTACCGCACTGCGGCCGTGGCCGCCAACCCGGTGCTGAACCTGGACGCCGACATGCGCGCGAGCGGCTTGCAGGATTTCGCGCAGGGCTTCGAAGTCTGGAACGGCTTGAACGCGCACGACCCTTGGGAAGACGCGCTCGACTGGAAAGACGAATTCACCTGGCTCGGCTGGCTGAACCGCCTCAGCTTCACGCGCCCGCTCGGCAACGTCGCGCTGCGCGAGCTGTTCCGTCCCAAGGAACTGCGCTTGCTGCGGCGTCAATACTTGAAGGGCGAGCCGACCGTCGCGGCGGTCGGAGCCTACTTCGACGTGCTGCTCGAAAAACGCGACCAGCCCTACTTCCTGTTCGTGAACGTGCTCGAGCCGCACGCGCCCTACCTGCCGCCTCCGGCGCAGAGCGGGGCGGTCACCGGCGCGCTCGTGCGGCCGGCCGGCTTCGGCGACGACCCCACGCAGGAGCACCCGATGCGCATGCGCCTGCGGCGTCTGCTGCGCGGCGAGCCAGCCGGCCCCCAGCTCGTGCAGCGCGACGCGCTCGCCGCCTGGCTGCACGGTCTCTATCAAGAAGAAGTCCTCTACGCCGACGAATTGCTGGGCCGCATCCTGGCCCGGGTCGAACAAGTCGGCCGGCCGACGCTGGTGTTCTTCACCAGCGACCATGGCGAGGAATTCGGCGAGGCCGGTTTCCTGGAGCACGGCGAGAGCCTGCACCAGACGCAGATCGCCGTGCCTTTCGTGCTGGCGGGGCCCGGCGTTCCGGAAGGCCGCGTCCTCGGGCAGGCGCCGCGGGCGCTCGACGGCATCCGCACGCTGCTCGGCCTCGCCGGCATCGATGCGGCCGGCGTCGACGGCCGCGACCTCTTCGCGGTCACCGACGACGCGGGCGGCGACGGCATCGGCCAGGCGGCGCTGACCGTGATGAACCGCCACTGCGCGCTGCAGGACGGACGCTGGAAATTCGTCTGCCAGCTCGAATACGGCGAAAAGCGCGAGCCGGGCCAGTACTCCCTGGTGCCGCTCGCCCTCTACGACCTGCGAGCCGACCCGCAGGAGCGCGCCGACCGGCGCGCCGCCGACTCCCAAGTCGCCGCGCGCATGGAAGCCGAATTGCGGCGGCGCCTCGACCGCTACGACCTGCACCCCTTCCTCGAAGAGCGCGTCGTGACCAAGCGCGAGCAGGATAAACTCGCCGAACTGGGCTACGTCGATCAGTAGCTCCGGCCTCGAATCCACTGCCATGACCGACACCGCCCTCCGACTCGACCCCGTGGGGCTGCGCGAGCTCCTCGAATTCGCTGCCGGCCTCGACCTCGCCGATTCCGGCTTCGCCCGCGCGGCGCTCGAAGCCGAGTTTCCGTTCCAGGGCGAATTCGTGCGGGCGATCGACGCCGCCATGCGCGCCGACATCGAGGCGGGGAAACTCTGCGACCGCGGCGAGGATCCGGTGCGCTACTCGCGGGTGTTCAAGGCGACGGGCGAATCCATGCAGTTCAGCGCCGACGCGGTGCTGATGAGCGCGCCGGGACCGCGGCACACGCACCCCAAGGGCGAGATCGACTTGTGCTTCGCGGCCTCCGGCGAGCCGGATTTCGACGGCAACCCGCCCGGCTGGACGGTCTACGCGCCTGGCTCCACGCACGCGCCCACCGTGCGCGGCGGCAGCATGCACATCCTGTACCTGCTGCCCGGCGGCGCGATCGAATTCCACGCGGCTTGAGCCCGCCCGGTCCCGCATGAGGTTCTTCCAAGACCATCCCGGGCTGGCCAACGGCCTGCTCCTGGCCGTTCTCGCCTGGCTGGCTTTCGGTGCCACGCTTGG
>DASWJW010000103.1:0-11925 GCA_036396955.1 Planctomycetota bacterium | reverse complement strand
GGCGGAGATCCGGTGGTTTCGGTGTCGAAGACCACGAATTCCCTCAGCAGTGCCATATCAGCCAGTCTGGCCGGCGGACGCTTCCCGGTCAACGCCGAGCCAGCGCCGCAGGCCTGCCGTCCCCAGGTAGAACAGCGGCGTGTCGAGCAGGGCGATCAGCGCCTTGAACAGCCAGAGATCGAAGATCACCGGCAGCATCCAGTCGAATTCCTCGCGGCCGGCGAAGAGCACGACGACCACCAGGAACGAATCGAGCAGCTGCGAAACGATCGTGGAGAAGTTGTTGCGCAACCACAGGTGCTTGCCCTTGGTCAGCCGTTTCCAGAAGTGGAAGATCCGGATGTCCACGAATTGGGCGATCAAGTACGCGGTCATCGAGGCGCCGACCACTCGCCACGCGTTGCGGAAGACCTGCCGGTAGGCCTCGTCGTCGACCGGCGACTCTTCGATCGCCGGAAACAAGTCGCCGAGCCAGAGCGCGCCGAGCACGAACAACGACACCAACAACCCGCTGGCGACCACGCGATTCGCCCGCTTGTGGCCGTAGATTTCCGAAAGAAGGTCGGTGACCAGAAAGGTCACGGGATACGGGAGCGCGCCGGCGGAAAGCGTGAACTTCTTGAGACCGAATGCGGTCAGGTCGACGGTGAGGAATTTGTTCGCAACCAGGTTCGTGACCACCAGCGCGCCGACGAACAGCGTCGCGAGCATCAGGTAGACCGATTCCGCCCGCCCGCTGAGCGGGGCATCGGCCAGCTCCTCCTGGTGGCCGGAGCGCGTCAAGCTACTTGGCGGAGTAACTCTCGACGACCCATGCCTTCCATGCGTTTTCGACTTGCGGAAGGTTCCAGCCGTAGTGATCGCGGAAGGCGTCGCGCTGGGCGTCGTCCATGCCGGAACCGTCCGGCAAGCCTGCGGCGTTGCGGCGGCTCTTGAGATCGGTGACGAAAGCGCCGAACTTCTCCGCTCCTTGTGCGATCAGGAAATCGACTTTCGACCAGACCACGAGATGGTCCTCGAAATCGAGCTCCGCGAAGGAATGGCGGCGCATCAAGCTCGCGAACGAAGTGGCTTCGTCTTTCAGGACGAGTTCGCGCACGTCCGGACGCCAATCGAGAAGGCTCTTCTTCTCGACGAACGCGCCTTCCACGGTGTCGAAGAACGCAAAGCGCTCGTCGTTGACGCGCGTCGCCCAGTGCGCGAGGCCTTCGCGCAGCCACGCCGGCAGGTCGTAGGCGTAGAACTGGTAGCCGTTGAGGAAGTTGAGTGCGAGGTTGTGGCGGACGGCGTTGTGGATCCGCTCGTCGTGGCGGATGTCGTCTTCTTCCATGTTGAAGCCGAACCAGAGGCAACGTCGCTCCACGTTGTTCCAGCGCTGCGGCTTGACGTAGGTCAGGCCCCAGGTCCGCTGCATGAAGTCACGGTAGAGCTCGCGCTCCTGGAAGATCATGACCTCGTACTTCTCGAACATGCCGAGGTAAGGGCCGACTCCGGCGTAGTAGTTCTTGTCCTCGTCCCAGAAGCTCTCTTCTTCGCGACCGACCAAGGCTTCGAATTCGGCGTAGAAGGACTCGATCCGCTCGGCGAGCAGGTGCGCGCGGAGCCAGCGGTCCATCGAGCGGCCCTTGGGCTTGATTTCGGGCCACTTCTTCTGCAGCTCCTCGAGTTCGGCGCGGTAGGCCTTCTTCTCGTTCTCGGGGATCTTCCAAGTGGGCAGGTCGGCGGCCAGCCGGACGTGCTTGGTTTCGATCCAGACGGGGGCCCACAAGAAGTCCGCCGCGATCTTTTCGCTGTCGTTGCGCGCGAAGGGGAACGGCCCGTGGGTGATCCCGTTGCGCTCCATCAGCTTGGCGTCGTTCTTGCACACCGTGCAGCGCTCGGACCTGGAGAGTTGCGCCGTGAGCGGCGCGGCCGCGACGAGCAACGCCGCGGCTGCCATCAAGAAGCGGGCCGGGCCGTTCACTTGAGGCGCCCCTTCCACTGGTTGGCGAGGTCGATGTCGCGGAACGCCGAGGGGCGTTCCAGCGGCGGTTCGCCGCTGAAGATCGCGCGGCAGGCGTTGATCGCCGCCAGCTTGACCTGGCCGTCCGGGTCGTCGAGCGGAGCGCGCAGCACGGCGGTGGCCTCCGGTACGCCGAGCAGGCCGAACAACCGGATCGCGGCCAACTCGTCCTTCTTATCGGTGCTCTGGCGTATCAGGGAAGCGGTGGCCAGCGCCAGGGCTTCGCGCGGCGCGCCTTCCAGGTCGGCTCTCAACTCCGAGCGATCGTCCTTCCAGCGGTCGCGGAACGAGTCGCGGAGCGTCGCGAGAGCTGTCGAATCGCCGCGCCGCACGAGACCTCGCGCCGCCTGGTAGCGGGAGTCGTCGTCCTCAGCTTCCGCGAGCCGTGCCTTGAGGAACTCCGCGGCATCCTTGCGCTGGGAATCCGCCCAGCGGCGCAAGAGATAGCTGCGGGCTTCCGGAGGGCTCTTGCGGTCCAGCTCCTTCCAACCGAGGTCGAGGTCCGCTTCGACGAGCACCGAGTCCAGGACCACGCGCAATTGCAGCAGGCGTTCCGGGCCGACCTTGCGGAAATAGTCGATCGCCGCGGTCGCTGCTCCGGCGCCGAAGCTGCGCAGGCCGTCTTGCGCCTCCGTGACCGATGCGTCGCTCTTGCCGGTGCGCAATTGGAGCAACCACGCATCGATCTGCTTCTTCTCGCTGCCGCTGATCTTCGGAAAGACGTGCGGCTTGGCCTCGGGAGCAGGAGAGGGGGCCGGGTCCTGGAAATGGAAGGGGCCGGCCATCGGGAGGGCCGGCTGCGGGAGGAGGAGGATGAGGGTGCCGATCATCGATCAAAAACGGCTGCCGCGGCGCCGGAGTTCCTCCATGGGTACGACCGAGAGGCTCTCCTGGGACCCGGAAATAGGCAGTCTACTCCAGTCCTCCCGAGCCAATGCGGCGTCCTCGGGGAAGCCCACCCGGACCAGGAGGCGGTGGATCACGACGTTGGCGCGGCTCCGGTCGCCCGGGGCGCGGTCGACGAGCTGGACGACTTCCCAGCCAGCGCGGGTGCGGATGGGGCCGGTCGATTGTCCAGGTTCGAGCGCGGCCACGTGGGCCGCGACGGCTCCCCCGAGCGCCGCCGGATGGGGCGGGAAGAACTGGGTGACGGGCAGGTCTTCTCCCTTGGACTGCGCCAATTCGAATTCGAGCGTGGCGGCCGGTTCGCCGGCTCGTAGCCGCGCCGCCCAGCGCTCGGCTTCGCGGTGAGCGCGGCGGCTTGCCTCGGGATGGCGGCCATGGAGGATCGTCGCCGCGCCCATTCCGCCGTCGAGGAGCCGCCAACGAATCGTCGCTGGACCGTAGGCGGGGAAGGATTTCGCAAGCATGGCGGCGGCGCGGTCGAGTTCCTCTCCGGGCAGCCACCACGAGCCGATCCGCAGGCCCTCCGGGCGCGGGCAGCAGCCCGCCAGCAAGATGGCCGTCCCTACGGTGGCCGCGCGGACCCAGCCCGTCGGCCTGGGTCGCCGGACTTCCGGTCGCGCACGCTGCGGGGAGGCGGACCGGAAGACGAAAGGCAGAAGCGGATCCAACCGATGTCCCTAGAATGTCCCGTTCCGTCGGTTTCGGAGATCCCTCATGACGTTTCGCCAGCTTCCGTTCCTCGTCTTCGCTTTCCTCTTGCCCGCGGCCCTGGTCGCCCAGGAGGTCAAGCCCGCCAAGGTCGATCTCGGCATACCCGCCGAGCTCGCGGCCCGCAAGGGCCCGGACGGCATCACCTATGCCGAAGCCTACAAGCGCGCCCTGATCTACGGTCCTGGTTCGATCCACATCAACCAGCGCATCGTCGACATCCTTCTCGAGACCCAGCTCAAGCGGATGAAGGCGGCCGGCATGGACGTCTCGCGGGCGCAAATCGCCGAAGATGCGATCAGTGCGCGCATCAACCAGAAGATCGCCGAGTTCAAGGCGCAGCAGCCCGAGATCGATTTCTGGGTGGCGGTCCTTGCCCTCGGCTTCACCGAAGCGCAGTACCGCTCCCAGCAGCGCGTGCAGATGGCCGTGGACGACCTGTTTTTTCCGATCGATCCGGAGCAGTGGCCGTTGGAGATCCTTCAAGAGGCGTTTCAAGCCGGCGACGCGAACTCGCTCTGGGATTCCTGGGTGCTGCCGATGCACGAACAACTCAAGAGCGCCGCTCCCGAGGAACGCTCTCGTCCGAGCGACGACTCGATGTATCAGATGATTCTGCGGCCGGCGGTAATGCACCACCTGCTCACGCTCTCGACCGTGGAGGAACCGTTCCACGGCTTGCCCGAGGGCATCTGTCTGCGAGTCGACGGCCGCGACATCCCGACCGACGCGATGTACACGCAAATCGCGCACCTGATCGGACCGGTCGAGAAGGAGCGTGCGACGACGTGGGTCGATTTGAACTGGGCGGTCCAGAAGTCGCTCGCCGAGTCGGACATCCTGCTCAGCCGCGAGGAAGTCCTCGCGATGATCGCCGATGAAATGAAGGAATACGAGGGCTCGCCGATCTCCTACGAACAGGTCGTCCTGCAATACCTCGGTTTTCCGAGCATGCAGGCCTGGCGCGAGTTCTTCCGCATGCGGATGTCCTTTCGCCGTTCGCTGCCGGACCCCTTCCCCGATGACATGATGCGCGAACACTACCGTCAGCGGCGCTCGTTCCTCGCCGACGGCAAGGTCGAAGCCGAGGTCATCATGTTTTCGGCGCAGGACCTCCTGACGCGGACTTTCCCGCGCAGCGGCGATCCTTTCGGCGATGCACGCAAGCGCGCCGACGCGGCGGCAGCGGAACTTGCGGCGGATGCCAGCTGGTCCAGCGTGCTGGTCAAGTACAGCGACTATCCCGACACGTACCCCGGTGCTTACGCCGAACAGCCCCAGCCCCGCAACGGTCGCTTCGAGATGCTGGGTTTGAATCCGCTCGGTGAGTTCCTCGGCGAAAGCCAGTACGTGAATTTCCTCACCGGAAAGTCGCTTGCCGAACACATGTTCTTCCGCGCCGAAGAAGGCACGATCTACGGTCCGGCGCAGGGGGCGATCGGCTGGTTCATCTACAAGGTGAATCGGCGCGAACAGGGGAACCGTGAACTCGATCCCGAAGGCAGCGAGAGGCAGGCATTCCTGATCGGCGACGACCTGCTCAACGTGCGCTTCAACGCATTCGTCGACGGGGTGATGGGCAAGTAGGGGCGGAGCGCGCCTCCACCCAAGGGCCTTGGCCCGCACCCCCCGGATCCGGGAGGCGTACCGGCGCCTCCTGCCCTACCTTGCGCGCCGCCGCCGCCAAGCGGTGCTGATCGTCGTCCTGGGTGCGATTTCGGCGTTCGGTTCGCGGGCCACGCTGGGGTTGTTGGCGCCCCTGGTGAACCGCCTCTTCCCCGGGCTCGACGAGACCACGGCCGGCGTCGGCGGCGTGCACACCATGCTGGGGTCGGTCACCGAAAACCACCTCGACCCGTTCCTTGACGGACTCAATTGGTTCGGGATGGGCCCCGCCACCTCGGCGGTGGCGTTCCTTACCGCCGTACTGCTGGCGAGCTCCGTGCTGTTCGCGGTGCTGCAGTACTTCTTCCTTCGGCTGTCGCGGATGCTCGGCGTCTGGATGATCACCGACCTGCGGCAGGACCTCGCCGAGCACGTCCTTCGGCTTGGCATGCGATACCACTCCGGCCGCCGGCTGGGCGACTTGTTGTCGCGGCTCACGGCCGACACGGGCACCAGCCTGCGGATCCTGAACTTGATCGTCGAAGAGATCATCCAGGAACCGTTCGCGATCATCGCCAGCCTTTCGATCGCCTACGCGGCGGCGCCCATGGCGACGCTCGGCATGATCCTGTTCGTGCCGGTGCTCACCCTGCCGGTGATCAAGTTCGGTCCGGCGGTGCGGAGGCGCAGCGCGAAATCGCTCAAGATGCTCGGCGATTCTACCCAGTCGCTCACGCAGATGTTCGCGGGCATCCGCGTGGTCAAGGCGTTCCGCATGGAAGAGCGGGAAGGCCAGGAGTTCCGCGCGGCCAACGCCGAATTCGTGCGCCAGACCGACAAGATGGTCAAGGCGCAGTCCGCGAGTCTGGCGCTCACCGCGTTCCTGTCGACCGGCGGCGTGGGCCTGGTGATCGGCGCGATCGCGCTGGTGAACCTCAAGATCGCTCCGGTGTTCAAGGACCCCGGGCACATGGCGGCCTTCTTTGCGGCCATCGGCTTGATGTACACGAGCGTCAAGCGCCTCACCAAGGCGATGTCGGTGATCTACACCTCGGTGGGGGCGACGGAGCGCGTGTTCGAAGTCTTCGATTTGCGCCCCGAAATCGAGGAGAGCCCGTATGCGCAACCATTCGTGAGCCTGCGCGACCAGATCGTCTTCGACGACGTCCATTTCGACTACGGAACCGGCGACGCGCCAGCGCTGCGCGGCGTGAACTTCACCGTGCGCCGCGGCGAGCGGATCGCCCTGGTCGGGCCTTCCGGCGCCGGCAAGAGCACGCTGCTCGACCTCGTGGCGCGTTTCTACGACCCCACCCAGGGCCGGATCGTGGTGGACGGCGTCGACTTGCGGGAACTGCGCATCGCCGACTGGCTGGACAGTCTTGCCGTCGTGAGCCAGAACCCGTTCCTGTTCCAGACGACGATCGGCGAGAACGTCCGCTACGGGCGGCCTGCCGCGACTCCGGATGAAGTGCGCGAAGCCTGCGAGGCCGCGCACCTGAACGATTTTGTGGATACCTTGCCGCAGGGCGCGGAAACGGAGGTCGGCGACGCCGGCGCGCGGCTGAGCGGCGGGCAGGCGCAGCGGGTCACGATCGCCCGGGCGATTCTCAAGAACGC
This sequence comes from Planctomycetota bacterium, assembly GCA_036396955.1. GTDB lineage: Bacteria > Planctomycetota > UBA1135 > UBA1135 > UBA1135 > DASWJW01. The sequence goes on along the minus strand of DASWJW010000103.1, from coordinate 5,084 downwards.
GCAAGTCCTGCTCCTCGACGAGGCGACCAGCGCGCTGGACAGCGAGTCGGAGCGCCGGGTGCAGGATGCGCTCGAAAACCTCATGCGCGACCGCACCAGTTTCGTGATCGCGCACCGGCTTTCCACCATCCGCGCGGCGGACCGCATCCTGGTGCTCGACAAGGGCCAGATCGTCGAGGACGGCCGCCACGACGAGCTGCTCGCGCACGACGGCTTGTATGCGCGCATGTGGAAGCTGCAGGCGAACTCTTCGGTCTTGCAGGATCCGCCGCCGGGCGTCTAAGGCCTCACGAGGGACCGGCGCGAGGAACGAGCATCATCAAGACCACTGCAGTGGCTTCGATGCACTCCTCCGTGCGCGTGCCTTCGGTGGTCTTGCCCTTGAGATTCACCCTGTCGAGGGGGAGGTCCAGCTGCCGCGCGAGCTGCTTGCGCAGAGCGTCGCGGTGGGGAGCGACCTTCGGCCGGTCGCAGACCAGGACCACGTCGGCCGAAACGATGCGGAGGCCGAGTCCGGCGGCCCGTTCCAGCGCGGCGTGGAGGAATCGTTCCGACGAAGCGTCTTGCCACTGCGGGTCGGTGTCGGGGAAAAGGGTGCCGAGGTCCGGCAGGCCGGCAGCGCCCAGCACAGCATCGGTAATGGCGTGCAGGACCGCGTCGCCGTCGGAGTGTCCGGCGGGACCGACCGGACACTCGAGTCGCAGGCCGGCGAGCAAGCAAGGGCGGCCCGCTTGCATGTGGTGCAGGTCCCAGCCGAGCCCGATGCGCGGGAAGGTTTCGAATGCGTCGCTCATGGTGTGCCGCTGCGCGCGCGGCGTGCGAGCAGGCTTTCGGCGAGTTCGAGGTCGGCGGCGGTCGTCAGCTTGAAGTTCGTCGCCGGCGCCGCGACCAGTTGCGGGGCCGTGCCGGCGGCTTCGACCAACGAGGCCTCGTCCGTGGGCAGTCCGGCGGCCGTGGGCCACGCCGCGAATGACGCGAGCAGGAGCTCCCGCCGGAAGGCTTGCGGGGTCTGCGCGCACCACAGCCCTTCGCGCGGCACCGTCGCGGCCACGTGACCCGCCGGGTCGGCGCGCTTGAGCGTGTCCGCGAGCGGTGCGGCGGCGAGCGCCGCGCCGTGTCTTCTAGCGGCGTCGAGCACGGCTTCGAACAACTCCGGCCGAGCCAGGGGGCGCGCGGCGTCGTGGATCAGGACCATCGGCAAGTCTTCGCGCGTTGCGTTGCAGCCCGCCATGCTCGACAGCCATCTCTCGGCCCCGCCGGGGACCACCAGGTGGGCCCCGAGCGCTGCCGGAGTCGTATCCCATTCCCTGCGCAGCGCTTCGACGTCGGCCGCGTCGAGCACCAGCACCACCTGGACGATCGAGGGAGCGGCATGCAGCGCGGCGAGCGCGTGGGCGAGAAGCGGACGCCCGGCGAGGCTGCGCAGCGCCTTGTTGCGTGCAACGGGCGCCCCGGAGGATGCCGCCATGCGCCGGCCGCGCCCGGCTGCGAGCAAGACCGCCGAGGCATCTGCGGGCATCTTGAAAGTGTAGGCGGGCGGCCTCCGCGCTCCTGCCCTGGATTCATGGCACCGCCGCGGGCTAGCATCTGGCGGTGGATCGAACGCGCGTTCTCGGTGTCGACCCCGGCACCCGCTTCACCGGCTGGGCCGTGCTGGAGGCGGCTGCGGATGGCCGCTCGCCGACGTGGCTGGCGAGCGGCGTGATCCGGCTGGCGAGTCCTGCGGCCGTGGTTTCCGTACGACTGCTGCGGCTGCGGCGCGGTCTCGAAGCGGTGCTCGCCGAGTGGCTGCCGCAGAGCCTGGCGCTGGAGGCGGCGTTCTTCGGCAGGAACGCGCGGTCCGCGTTGCGCCTGGGCGAAGCGCGCGGCGCCGTGATGGTGACTGCCGCCGAAGCGGGCCTGGCCGTCGAGGAGTTGGCGCCGGCTCTCGTCAAGCGCCGCGTTGCCGGCGCCGGCCAGGCGAACAAGGACCAGCTCGCCCGCATGGTGCGACTCCAGCTCGAACTCGATCGGGATTTCGACCAGGCCGACGAAACCGATGCGATTGCCATCGCATTGTGCGCGCTGCTCGAGCGGTCGGCCCCGACCGGTGCCGTTGCAGGACCGCTGGGAGCGCGTCCGGCATGAGTACGTCGCTCCCGCGCAGCGAGCCCTTCGGACCCGATGAGGGCGGCGGCGTGTCGGCGTGGGCTCAGCAGAACGGCGACCGGATCGAACCGGGGCTCCGCCTGCGCCCGGTCGGAGGGAGCCGTGTCTTGGAGGGCAAGGATGGGCTGGGGCGCCGTTGCCGCGCCTGGATCCTGCAGGACGACGGCGACCGCCTGGCGGCCGACGTGCTGACGCAGCGTGCGGTGGGAGGGACCGACGACGCAGTGCGATTGTTCGTGCTCGGCGAGGCGCTCGAGGATCGGACGACGCGGTTGCTGGCGGAAATCGCCGACCTGGTGCCGTTGCGCGTGTTTCGCATGCATCCCGACTTCGCAGCCGTTGGTGGATGGCGGGTCGAGCGCGTCGTCGCGGGCGCGCGTGGTGAATTGCCGGACGCTGGGGCGCGGGATCTCCCGCCGGAAGCGCTGCGGCAAGTGCACCGTCTGGAGCAGGCCGCGCGGGCGCTCGAACCGGTGGTGCGCCTGGAAGGGCCCGGCTGGCCGCTCCTGGCTCACGGTCCGCTGGGGCCGTTCGCCGCGCTCCACCGTCAAGACGGCCGCCTGTGGTGGTGCACGTCCGGACAAGACGGAGTGGCACGGGTAGAAGTCGCCGACGACCATGACGGCGACGAGGTCATCGACCGCTTGATGAGAGTCCATTGGTCCGCGCCGCAAGGGCCGGCGTCGAGACTGGAGATCCAGGCGTAACCAACGGGCATCCAGCGCGTCGGAATGGCGTGGCGGAGCCTTCCGGTCATCGTCGTCTCCTGGCCGTCCTGCTGATGGTGGGAGCCGCCCGCTCCATGGTTGCCGTTCTGGCTCCGCCGCCGGTCGACCTGATCCATCCGGCTTCTGGCGCCCCCACAGTTCTGCCCGACCTTGCGGCCGCCGATCGCATTCGCCTCGCCTGGCTGCCTGGAATCGGCCGGGGCAGGGCGGCTCAGTTGATCCTCGAGCGCGCCCATCTCGGAGTGCCCCTCACGCCGTCCTTGCTCGATCTGGTGCCGGGATTCGGACCGGGCACCGCTAGTGAGGTACAGGACTGGGTGCGGCGGCGCGGCTTGCGTCGGGCGGGCGGAGCACCTTGATTTGCGGGTCGTAACGGAGCGGAGCCGTCCTTCACCGTTCCGAGCGCGGCGGCAGTATCGTCCGGCGTCGATAGAATTCTTCACTCATGACCGTCCGGACGGGATTCGAGAGCGTCGAGGAGACGGTGGCCCGCGCACTGGCCGAGGACGCGGCCGACGCGGACCGCACTTCCTTGGCGGTCGTGCCCGCGCTGGCCCGCGCCCGCGGGCGGTTGCTGGCGCGCGCCGCCGGCGTCCTCGCCGGGCGGGAATATGCGGAAGCAGCATTCCGTGCCTGCGATCCCGGCGTGCGCCTGGAATGGCTTGCGGCCGATGGCGACTCCCTTGCGCCCGAACAACTCGTCCTTTCGTGCTGGGGAAGCGCGCGCGGCTTGCTCGCGGCCGAGCGCACGGCCCTCAATTTCCTCCAGCAACTGAGCGGCGTCGCCACTCTCACTCGTGCCTGCGTCCTGGAAGCGGCTCCGGTGCGGGTCTTCGACACCCGAAAGACCGCTCCCGGTCTGCGTACGGCGCAAAAGCTCGCGGTGTTCAGCGGTGGTGGGCATGCACATCGCCGCGACCTTGAAGATCTGATCCTCCTGAAGGAAAACCACTTCGCGTTGGCGGAACAGGACTACGGCCGCACCGTCGCCTGCGCCGTCGCCGCCGCGGGCGGCCGCGTCGTCGGTGCCGAAGCCCGATCCGTCCCGGAAGCCCTGGCGGCGTTGGCCGGGGGGGCGGACTACGTGTTGCTCGACAACTTCACCGCTGGAACGCTCCCGGAAGCGGTGGCGGCGATCCGCGCAATCCACCCGGGCGCCGAGCTCGAAGCTAGCGGCGGATATGGCCCCGGGCGCCTGCGGGCTCTCGCCGCGTCCGGCGTGGACCGGGTGTCCCTTGGTGCACTCACGCATTCGGCGCCGGCACTCGACCTGTCGTTCTACGTCGAAGCGGATCCGGCGGGCCAGGGAGACGGCGAATGACGGCGTGGCGAGAGACGCGCGCCTGCAAGGCCACCGAAACCGCCCTTCCCCAGTTGCGCCGGGACATCCAGGCGGCAGTAGCGGCACACGGAGAGTCGCAGGGCATGGTCGATCGGATCGGCTTGCTGGTGAGCGAGCTCACGCACAACGCCGTGGAGGCGGCCGAGCGCGAATCGGGCGTGAGCGTCGTCGCCGTGCGCGACGCGGGGGGGCTGCGCATGAGCGTCGAATGCGAAGGGAATCGCGATCTCGAAGGCCTCCAGCTCGCCGTCGATCAGAGCGGAGTCCTGCCGCACCCGGACAGCGAACGCGGCCGCGGTCTCTGGCTGATCTTGGCTTTTACGGACGACCTGCAGCTCACGCGTACCGAACTGGGACACCTGGTCGTGACGGTCAAGATCAAGGAGGACGAAGCGCCGTGAACCGCTTCTACCGAAGCCTCGAATGCGCGCCGTTTCCGGTGCGGCTGGCGCTCGCCCTTCTCGCCGCGGCAGCCATTTCGGCGACATCGTCGTTGTCCGGCGGCTCCAGCGCCCCCTCGTTCGTGCGGGCCTATGTCTTGAATCTGGGCCATGCGCCGTTGTTCGGTGCGCTTGCGGTCAGTCTGCTGCTGCTCGCCGGCCCGGGCGGGGCCGGTCGTTGGCCGGTCTCCGGCGCGGTCTTCTTGGCGATCGCCGCAGTCGCGGTGCTTGACGAGTGGCACCAGGCCGGCGTCCACGGCCGCGACTCCTCCTGGTGGGACTTCGGCACCGACTTGCTCGGTGCGGGAGCGGCGCTCGGCACGGCCCGCCTCCTCGGCGGCGCGCGGTCCTCGCCCGCGGCGCGCCACCGCGTCGCCCTTGCGGGCGTCTTCTTGCTCCTTTGGGCGCTGGTCCCCGTCCTCGCCC
>DASWJW010000102.1:0-16197 GCA_036396955.1 Planctomycetota bacterium | reverse complement strand
CGGCGCGCCGGTCGAAGGCGCGCGCGCCGAGATCTGGCCGGTGCAATTCCGCTCCGTGCTGGTGGCCGGCAGCGACGAAGAATCCAACCGCGACGTCGCGCGGATCCTGGAGAGCGGCGGCGCCGAATGGCCCTACGGCGCGCCGAGCGGCCTGACCGGTGCGGACGGCCGCGTGCGGCTGCCCGGCCTGCCGGGCACCTGGCTGCTGCGCGTCTTCTTGGAGGCCGACGCCGACGACGCGATCCTCGAATTGCCGGTCGATCTGCCGACGAGCGAGCTCGCACTGCAGCTGCCGGTGCAGCCGGCGTCGTTCGCCGGCCGCGTGGTCGCCGAGGACGGCCGCGGAATCTCGGGCGCGAGCGTGCGGCTGATCTGGCGGGACGACGGCCAGATCCACACCTTGTCGGCGCGCAGCGGCAGCCGCGGCCAATTCGTCTTCGAACGCCTGCTGCCGCGGACCACCTGGCAATTGCAGGCCTGGCGGAGCGATTACGTCGGCGGGGTCTTCGAAGTCACGCCGGCCGATGGCGACGGCGCGCGCGAGTTCGTGCTGCGCCCGGCGGCGCACTTGTCGGTGCTGTTGCAGAACCTCGACGGCAACGCGCTCGACAACGCCCGAGTGAGGATCGTCGGCCCGCAGTCGAGCGTGGACCTCGGCATGCTGCCGTCCGAGCACTCGTTCCTGCTCATGGCGAGCACGAGCGGCCGCACCAACCGCGGCGGATTCTGGCGCGCCACGGGACTTGCGCCCGGCAGCTACACGCTGGAGTTCGTGATCCCCACCGCGAGCGAGCCCGACGCCAACGGCGTCGTGCGCTCGATCGACAAGGTCTGGGCGACGTGGACCCTCGTGACCGCGCCCGATCCGCACCAGCTCAAGGTCGACCTGACCGGCTGGGTGCCGCCGCCGCAGAGCGGCCGGCGCCGCTGACTCCCCCACCTGGGAGCGGCGGGCGCAGGGTCTATATTCCAAGGGGATCCGGACCGGATTCCGGTCATGCACCGCCGCCAAGCCTCCGTCCTCGCCGTCGCGCTGATCGGCATCGCGCTGGCGACGTTCGTGGTCCTGCACGAAGGAGGTTCGCAGCCGGCCGAGGAACCGCCCTTGATCGCCGCAGCGGCGTCGACCGACGAACTTGCCGGCGCGTCGGCGCAGCCGGTCGGCGCGGAAACGCCGCATGGGCGCGAACTGCTGGCCTCGACGCCGATGGGCAGCCTTCGTGTGCAGGTCAAGCTCCCGGCCGGCGCTTCCTTTTCCTTCACGGGGAAGGCAGTCCGGGCCTGGACCCTGGACCCGCGCACCCGCGTCGTCACGGAGCGATCAGCGTCACTGGATGCGCAGGGCCGGGCGGACTTCGGACTCGAAGCCGGCCAAGTCGTCCAGGCCCTGCGATTCGATCCCCCGCCGCAAAGCGGCATGGGGATCGCCATCGCCTCCCCGCGCGCGCGCGTGCTGGCGCGGACGCGTCTGGACCTGGAACTCGTCTTGGAGCCGGCGACTCCCTGGCGCGGCCACGTGCGCACTCTCGAGGACTACGCCGTCGCCGATGCGGCGATCCGCGTGTTCGACGCGGCGACCGTGGAACTGACGACCTCGCTGCCGTTCCAGTCCGGCCTTGCCCAGACGCGGACGGCCGACGACGGCAGTTTCGAATTCACAAGCCTGCCCCCCGGCGCGTGGCGCGCCGCTGTGGTCCCCGACGCCTGGTTGCAGCTGGTCCCGCCACTGGACCGAGAAGCGCCGCCCGGGAGCGACGGGATCCTGAGGGTCGAGCGCGCGCACCCGATCCAGGTCCAGGTCGTCGACGGCGCGGGCCTTCCCGTGGCGGGAATCGAGCTCGCCCTCTCCCCGCTCGAATTCCAAAGCCCGAGCTTGCGCACGGAACGGGTGGCGCGCGGGGACGCCCCGACCTCCTTGCTCTGGCCCTACGATCCGTTCCGGCGCACCACCGACGCGGGAGGGCGCGCCGAGTTCCGCACCGTGGAAGGCCGCTGGCGGATCGCCGCCTCGCGCGACGGCGACTTCAAGCATCCCGACGCGCTGGTCACCATGGAAACCGAAGTTCCGGCGCCGCCGCGGATCTTGCGGTGGCCGTGAAACGCGCGCACGGCGGCGTCCGCTAGGATTGCATCCCACTCATGCGATTCCCCTCTTTGCGCATCCTCCCCTTCCTCCTGGTCGCGTGCGGCGGCGCGCTCGCCGCTCCGCTCGGCGCCCAGGAACCCGACCAGCCGGGCCCGCACCTCGCGGGGTGGCGCGACATCCAATTCGTCGACGCGCACTACGGCCGCGGCACGATCCAGGCGCGGGTCCATTACCCAGCCACCAGCGCGGGCCAGGGCGCGCCCGCGGACCCGGCCAGCGGTCCCTATCCGCTGGTCGCGTTCATGCACGGTTTTTTCGGCCAGCCGAGCGATTACGACAACCTGAACAACCACCTGGCGAGCTGGGGCTTCGTGGTGGTCTCGATCGGCACGCAGCTCGGAATCACCGGCAGCATGCCTCCCGAGGCGCTCGACACCCAGGCGCTCCTGCAACGCGCCGAAGACATGTCGAACGACCCGGCCACCTGGCTGGTCGGCATGGTGCGCAACGGCGACTGGGCCGCCAGCGGCCACTCGATGGGCGGCGGCGCGTGCTTCTACCTGGTGGGCTACGAGCCGCGCGTGCGCACCATCGTGCCGCTCGAGCCCTACCGCGGCGCTTCGATCGGCGGCTTTGCGGGCAGCGTCGGCTTCAACCGGACCTTCACCGGCTCGGTGCACCTGATCGCCGGCGAGGTCGACACCACCGTGCCCTGGGACAGCCACGTGCTCGAGTACTGGAACAACGGGCTGGCGACCGGCCGCAACCTGTTCACGCGCGTGACCGGCATGGGGCACCTCGGCCCCGTCGACTTTCCGCCCAACAACGAGCCGCTCGCCGGCGCCGAACAGCACCGCCTGCACCGGCGGATGCTCACCGCGACCCTGCGTGCCGAGATGCTCGGCTTGGAGGACCTGTACGTCGAGGCCTTCGGCGAAGGCGCTGCCGGAGAGCCGATCGAACAGATCGTCGACTGCGCCCGGCCGGCGTTGTGGGCGCTGCCGAGCGAAACGACGACCACCAACCTGGTGACCGGCCTGCTCGGCAACCCCCGCGACACGCGCGCCTTTGCGTGGTCGCTGTCGACCGCGTCGATCCAGACGCAGTACGGCACGTTGGGGCTCGACTTGAGCCAGGGCGCGGTGTTCGGGCGCGGCACCGCCGGCGCGCGCGGCAAGGCCGAAGTACTGCTGCCGGTGCGCGCGGCGTGGTCGGGCCGGACGGTCTACGTGCAGGGCCTGTCGACGCCGGGCGGCGCGCTTACGCGCGTGGCGGCGATCGCCATTCCTTGACCGGAAGCTGGCCTCGTTGAGTGGGTGGAGGTTTTCTGGTTTCGCGTAACGAGTGCCGTCGAACGCGTCGTCGGGACGTGACCGGGCTTCAGGTAGCTGGTCATTTCCCTCGATGCGTTTCCACCCGCCCTGCTGCCCTCACAATTCCTGTCCCAGCCGCCTCGAGTCTCGCCCGCAGCGCTGGCGTCGCCATGGTTACTACCAGCGTCGCTGCGACGCTCGAAGAGTGCCGCGCTTCCGGTGCCTGGACTGCGGTCGCGGCTTCAGCTCGCAGACCTTCCGCGTCGACTACGGCCTACGGAAACCGTGGCTCGACGCATCGATAGCGCGCCTGTTCTGCGCCAAGGTCAGTCTTCGTCGAGGCGCGGAGTTGCTTGGCGTCCGGAGACCCACCCTCGAGCGGAGGCTCGAGCGCTTTGGACGCCACGGCAAGCTGATGCACGAGGCGTTCCTCGCCCGGCACAAGGCCTTGCGCGGCGGTCTTGCCGGAACCTTTCAACTTGACGAGCTCGAGACCTTCGAGACCGACCGGCGGCTCCAGCCCGTCACCGTCCCGGTGCTCATCGAGCGCGGCAGCTTCTTCCTGGTGCATGTCGACACCGCGCCACTGGCAGCCCGTGGGGGCCTTTCCGACCGGGATGAAGTCCGGAAGAAGGAGTGGCAAGCCCTCCACGGAACGCGCGTCGGGCAGTCACGCACAGCCGTCCGCCACACTCTCGAAGCGTGGCGGCGGTGGCACAACCCGGTGGCTCTTCCCCAACTCCAATCCGACAAGAAGAACAGCTACCGGACCCAGCTGCGAGCAGTCTTCGGAACCCGCGGGCACAGCCACCAGATCGGCTCCTCCAAGGCCACGCGAGACTATCGAAACCTGCTCTTTCCGATCAACCACACCAACGCGATGCTCCGCGATCACGTGAGCCGATTGGTGCGCAGGAGCTGGGCGCACAGCAAGAAACGCTTGCGGCTCACCCGGCATCTTTGGGTCTTCGTGCTCTTTCGCAATTATGTGCGGGGGATCACTCGGAAGGCACCAGAAGTCACTTCGGCCATGGCGCTGGGAGTCGCGCAAAGGAAGTATGGATGGAGCGAAGTCCTGCGCTGGCGCGCCGAGTACTTCTTTGGATTCGGCACCCACGGAAAGGGGCCAGATTCTTGTCATCGCGGCGTCACACCCCCGACCTAGACTGGCACCTTCTCCTGGCGCGCGATCCAGGACCCTACGGCGCAAGTCTCACCAGCTTGGCCTCCAGGTCCTGGACGCGCGCCGTTTTGCCTCGCACCGTCACGGTGTGCCCCTCGCTGCGCAGGAGTTCGGCCTGGCCCTCGATTCCGCCGGGGTACTTGGGATTGATGCGACCATCGCCGAGCAGCGTGCGCCAATACGGCGTCACGCGCTGCTTCCCATCGACGAGGTCTTCGCCGGCCGCGCCCGCCGCGATGCGCGCAAAGATGCCCACCACGATCGGGCAGCCGCTGGTCGCGCCGTGGCGGGCTGCGACCAGTTCGCGGATCCCATTGATGGTGATCAACTTCCCCTCCGGCACGCGGCGCATGATCGCGTCGACCTCGTCGGGGCGCGGAATGACGATGGTGCCCTTGCCCCACTGCTTCTGCATGCCCGGGGGGAGCGGCTCGATGCGCGGGAAGTCCTTGGGGTCGGCGAGCTTCTCGCGGAAGGTTTTCTTGGCGGGCACCGGCGGACGCGCTGGGGTCGACCCGAGCATAACCCGGGTGCGTGTCGTCGTCCCTTAGTATGGGGGCCGGTCATGCAACTCCGCGCCCTCCCGCTCCTCGTTCTCGCCGGCGCGTTCTTCGCGCTTCCGCTTGCCGCGCAAGAGCCCGACGAGCCCGGCCCCTACCTGGTCGGCTGGCGCGACGTCGGCTTCGTCGACCAGAACTACGGCCGCGGCGCACTGGTCGGCCGCGTGTACTACCCGGCCACGGCGGCGGGCCTCGACCAGCCGGCCGATCCGGCGCACGGCCCCTACCCGATGGTCGGCTTCATGCACGGCTCGGGCGCGCGGCCCGACCGCTACGACGACATCCAGGTCCACCTGGCGAGCTGGGGCTTCGTGGTGCCGGCGATCGACTTCAACGGCTTGAGCATGCCCGGCATCGCGCGCGACGAGCGCTCGATCCTGCAGTGGACCGAGGATCGGTCGAACGACCCCGTCAGCTGGCTCGCCGGCATGGTGCGCGCGGGCGACTGGGGAGCTTTCGGCCACTCGATGGGCGGCGGCGGCTGCCCCTATCTGCTCAAGTTCGAGCCGCGCGTGCGCACGCTGATGCCCATGGAGCCGTACCGCGGCGTGACCGCCGGCGGTTTCGCCAACAGCCAGGCGGCGCTGCAGGCCTTCACCGGCAATCTGCACTTCGTCGCCGGTTCGATCGATCTCGTGTGCAACTGGGACACCCAGGTCCTGCTCTACTCGCAGGACGCGCTGTCCGCGCGCCGCAACTTGTTCACCCGCATCGAGGGCGCGAGCCACTTCGGCCCGTCCGACACGCCCCCGCTCAACGACCCCATTCCGGGCCCCGAGCAGCACCGCATGCACCGCCGGCTGGTCGGCGTGTTCTTCCGCGCGGAGATGCTCGGCCAAGAGAATCTTTATGGCGAGTCCTTCGGCGAAGGCGCGCGCACCGAGCCCTTCGAGCACCTGGTCAAGAGCCAGGAGCCGCCGTTCTGGGCCGCGCGCAGCGAGGTCGACGGGAGCCGCATCGCCGTCGGCCTGCTCGGCAACCCCGGCGACACGCGCGCCTTCGGCTGGTCGCTGGCCCCCGCTTCGATCCAGACCCAATGGGGCCTGCTCGGCCTCGACCTGGGCCAGGGCGACGGATTCGGCTACGGCACCGGCGGCGCGCGCGGCCGTGCGCTCGCGACTCTCCCCGTCCGCGCCGCGTGGAGCGGCCGCACGCTGTACCTGCAAGGCGGCTCGGTGCCGGGCGGCGGGCTGACGCGCGTGATCGCGCTCGCCATTCCCTAGGACGGCTGCGCGCCGGACGCCGCCAGGTCGAGCGTCTCGCCGTGGTCGGCGACCTGGACCGGGATCGCAAGGTCTTCCTTCACGCGTAACCGCAGGACGTCGAGCGAATCGGGCTCGCCGTGCACCAGCACGACTCCCTTGGGCTTGCCCTCCGCGCGGCCCAGCCAGCCGAGCAGTTCGGACTGGTCGGCGTGCGCGGACAGGATCGAGAGCTGCACGACCTCGGCGCGGATCGGGACGTAGCCGCCGTGCAGCTTGACCTTCTCGGCCCCGCCGGCGATCGCCGCGCCGCGCGTGCCGGGCGCTTGGAAGCCCGGCAGCAGGATCAGGTTGTCTTCGCCTGGCCCGAAGACCTTCAGGTGGTGCAGGACGCGGCCGCCGGTGACCATGCCGCTGGCCGAGATGATGATGCGCGGCGGACCGGGGCGGTCGAGCGCTTTCGACTCGTCGACGCTGCGCGCGTAGTTCGGCATCGAGAAGACCGCTTCACAGCTCTCGGGCGTCAGGATGTGCTCGGCGACATGCTCCTGGTACAGCTCGGTGACCGCGGTCGCCATGGGGCTGTCGACGAACACCGGAACGCGCGGCAGCTGGCCCGATTCGAAGAGCCCGTGCAGCACGGTGAGGAGCGCCTGGGTCCGCCCCACCGAAAACGAGGGCACCAGCGCCACGCCGCCGCGCTCGATGCAGCGCCGCAACGGCGCGGCGACGGCCTCGTACGGGTCGGCGCCCTCGTGCAGCCGGTCGCCGTAGGTCGACTCCATCACCACCCAGTCGGCCGCGGGCGGCGGCGCGGGCGCGCGCATCAGGACGTCGTGCTCGCGGCCGAGGTCGCCCGAGAACAGCACCTTGGTCGTGCCGTCGTCGATCAGGACGCTCGAGGCCCCCAGGATGTGCCCGGCTTCGCGGAAGCGCGCCTTGAAGCCGCCGACGTCGATCGCGTCTCCCCGTTTCACGGCATGAAAACGCTCGGCCACGCGGTCGGCGTCCTTCTCGGTGTAGAGCGGCAGCGCCGGCGCGTGCTTGGAGAACCCGTGCTTGTTGGCGTAGCGCGCGTCTTCTTCCTTGAGCCGCGCGCTGTCGGGCAGCAGGATCGCGCAGAGGTCGCGCGTGGCCTTGGTGGCGAAGATCGGCCCCTTGAAACCATCGCGCACCAGCGCCGGCAGGTAGCCCGAGTGGTCGATGTGCGCGTGGGTGAGCAGCACGGCGTCCAGGCTGCTCGGGTCGAAGGGCGGCTTGCGCCAGTTGCGCTCGCGCAGCACCTTGTGGCCCTGGAACAGCCCGCAGTCGACCAGCACCCGCCTGCCTCCGCTCTCGACCAGGAAGCGCGAGCCGGTGACGCACCCCGCCGCGCCGTGGAAGGTCGCTTGCATCGGGGCAATCCTAGCGAGGTGTAGAATCGAAAGACGCATGGCCCACCCCAGCATCTTCAACGACGTCCTCGGTCCGGTGATGCGCGGGGCGTCGAGTTCGCACTGCGCGGCATCGCTGCGGATCGGGCGGATGGCCCGCGACTTGATGGACGGCGAGCTGGACCGCGTGGTGGTGGAGTACGACCCCAACGGCTCGCTCTACACCACGCACACCTCGCAAGGCTCCGACATGGGTTTGTTCGGGGGCCTGCTCGGCTGGGAAGCGCACGACGAGCGCTTGCCCGGCTTCAAGGCGGGCGTGGCCGAGGCGGGGATCGACGTCGAGATCCGCTACGTGGCCTACGGGGCGACGCACCCCAACACCTATCGGATGACCTTCCACAACGCGCGCGAGACGCGCACCATGACCGCCATCTCGACCGGCGGCGGAATGATCGAGGTGCAGGCGATCGACGGCGCCGAGGTGGCGATGGGCGGCGACTTCTTCGAGACGCTGGTCTACGCGCAGGGAGACCCAAAGGCGCTCCACGCGTGGCTGGGCGAGGCAAGCGCCGCCGAGGACGTCCTGCTGCGCGAAGGCGACCGGACCTTCGTGCAGATCCGCTCGATCGCGCCGCTCGCCGCAATGGAACTCCAAACGATCCGCGCGCGCGCGGACGTCGAGTGCATCAAGCAGCTCGCGCCGGTCCTGCCGGTCCTCTCACGCAAGGATCTGCTGGTGCCGTTCTCCAACTGCGAGGAGATGCTCGCCTACGACGCCGGCCGCGGCCTGCCGCTGTGGGAGCTCGCGCTCCACTACGAGAGCGCGCGCGGCGGGATTGCGCACCAGGAGGTCCTGGCGAAAGCGACCGCCATCCTGCGCATCATGGAGAACGCGATCCAGACCGGCCTGCGCGGCACCGTGTACGCCGACCGGATCCTCGGCTGCCAGTCGGTCACTTTCCAGGAGAAGATGAACGCCGGGCAGATGGTCGCCGGCGACGCGCTCAACCGCACCATCCTGTTCACCACCGCGATGATGGAGGTCAAGAGTTCGCTGGGCGTGATCGTGGCGGCCCCCACCGCGGGATCTTGCGGCGCGCTGCCGGGCGCGTGCCTTGGCGTGGCGAGCACGCTCGGGCGCAGCGAAGAAGAGACCGTCCGCGCCCTGCTCGCCGCCGGCCTGATCGGGGTGTTCATCGCCGGGCACGCGACCTTCGCCGCCGAAGTCGGCGGCTGCATGGCCGAGTGCGGGGCGGGTTCGGGAATGGCGGCGGCGGCGATCGTGACCTTGATGCACGGCAGCCTGGACCAGACGCTGGGCGCGGCCTCGATGGCGCTGCAGAATGCTTTCGGCCTGACCTGCGACCCCATCGCCAACCGGGTCGAGGCGCCGTGCCTGGGCCGCAACGTGATGGCGGCGAGCAACGCGCTGTCCTGCGCCAACATGGCGCTGGCCGACTACGCGCACCTGGTGCCGCTCGACCAGGTGATCCAGGCGATGGACGAGATCGGCAACCAGATGGCTCGCGAGCTGCGCTGCACCGGGCTCGGCGGCTTGTCGATCAGCCCGGCATCGCTGGCGATCACCGCCGACTTGCAGAAACGCGCGGGCGGGGCTCCGGCCTCGAGCCCGGCCCCCACCTCGACCAAGATTCCTTGCTGAACCTGGAGATCGTCGACGGCGCGCGGGTCAGGGCGTGCCTGCCGATGGCCGTCTGCATCCAGACGATGGCAGGCGTGCTGGCGGCGATCGCGCGCGGCGAGATCGAGGTGCCGCAGCGCCTGAAGGTCGAACTTGCGGACGGCGAGGCACAGTTGCTCGCCATGCCCGGCGCCCTGGCCGATCCCGCGGTGCTGGGCGCCAAGTTGATCAGCCTGTTCCCCGGCAACCCCGCGCAGGAACGGCCGGCGGTGCAAGGCGTGATCGTGCTGTTCGATCCGAACACCGGCGCGCCCACCGCGCTGCTCGACGCGGCGTCGCTCACCGCCATCCGCACCGCGGCCGCCAGCGCGGCGGCGAGCGAGGTGCTCGCGCGCGACGACGCGCACGTGCTCGCGCTGCTTGGTTGCGGCGTGCAGGCCGAGACCCACCTCGAGGCGATGCTGGCGGTGCGCCCGATCGACCGGGTGCTGGTGTGGGGCCGCTCGCAGAGCAAGGCGCGAACCTTCGCCGAGTGGCACGCGCTCAAGTACGAGCTCCCGATCGAGGTCGCGCCCACCGCGCAGGCGGCGGTCGAGGCCGCCGACCTGATCTGCACCCTCACCCACAGCCCGACCCCGATCCTGCAAGGCGCGTGGCTGCAGCCCGGCAGCCACCTCAATCTGGTCGGCGCGCACACCCCCACCACCCGCGAGGCCGACACCGCGGCGGTGCATCGCGCGCGGGTGTTCGTGGAGGCGCGCGCCGCCGCCTGGAAGGAAGCGGGCGACCTGGTGATCCCCTTGCAGGAGGGCGCGATCGACCAGGGCCACGTGATCGGCGAGATCGGCCAGGTGATCCTGGGCCAGGTCGTGGGCCGGCAAGCGCGGCAGGACGTCACCCTGTACAAGTCGCTCGGCAACAGCGCGCAGGATCTCGCCGCGGCGCGGGAAGTCCTGCAGCAGCTGCGCAAGCCATGAAGACCGCCCTTCTCATCGCCTTGGTGGTGCTGGCCGCCGCCTACGTGCTGGTCCTCGCGCGGGCGGTGCGCCGCGGCCACGAGCGCGGGCCGACGGGCGGCTGGTGGCCGAGCCTGCACCACACCGTGGTCGGCTTCGTCACCAACTTCTTCGACTCGCTGGGGATCGGCAACTTCGCGCCCACCACGGTGTGGTTCCGGGCGGCGAAGCTGGTGCCCGACGAGCGAATCCCCGGCACCATGAACGTCGGCCACACCCTGCCGGTGATGCTGATGGGCCTGCTCTTCATCGACGTCGTCGAGGTCGAGCCCGCCACGCTGGTGAGCATGATCGGCGCCGCGGTCGTCGGCGCGTGGTTCGGGGCGGGGCTGGTGTCGCGCCTGCCGCGCCGCCAGATCCAGATCGGCATGGGCTTGGCGCTGCTCGCCGCCGCGGTGTTCATGGCGGGCTTCCAGTTCGCGGGCAAACCCGCTGGCGCCGACGCGCTGGGCCTCGAGCTGCCCGCCTTGCTGCTGGCCTCCGCCGCCATCGCCGCGCTCGGAGCTTTGATGACGATCGGCGTCGGCCTCTACGCCCCGTGCATGGTGCTGGTCAGACTGCTCGGCATGAACCCCATTGCCGCCTTCCCCATCATGATGGGCGCCTGCGCCTTCCTCATGCCGTTTGCCAGCACCCGCTTCCTGAATCGCAACGCCGCCGCCCTCCGCCCCAGCCTGGGCCTCACCCTAGGCGGCCTCCCCGGCGTCCTGCTCGCCGTGCTGGTCGTCAAGTCCCTGCCCCTCGACGCCCTACGCTGGCTGGTGGTGGCGGTGGTGTTGATCACCGCGGTTTCGATGTTGCGGTCGGCCTCGCGACAGGCGGCCTGACCCTTAACGCAAAAAGTAGCCGCGGTTCGTCACTTGCGGCGGGATCGTCGGTCGCCAATCGGTAGGTTTCTAGGGATTGGATTGGAGCTCTCGGCAACATTGACCCTGCCCGGCGCACCCATCAACGACGAACGAGCGTCTGAGATTGCACCATTAGCAATGGCCCTAAAACGGGGTCCACGTCAGTGGTATTGATCACCGCGGTTTCGATGTTGCGGGCGGCGCGCCAACCGCGACCGGCGCAGACTCAACGACCCCCGGTCTCCAAACGCTGCGCTGTTAGTGGTCTTGATCGTTGGGAGACACCAAGACCGGTCGAGTCGACAAGCGCGCGACGATGCTCCCTCGGAATGCACTCGCCGCGACAGTCAGCGGACTCGCGAGGTAGAGCTTTCCCGGCCCTGAGCGACCCTGGAAGTTGCGGTTGATGGCACTGACTGTTACCTGTTCGGAGTATTCCGAAACTCCCGGTCCACACCCAATGCAGGCACCACAACCGGGGTCAATCAGGGTGACGCCGGCCTTTTCGAACAGCTCGATCCAGCCTTCGCGCTTGGCGACTTCCTTGGTGTGGACCGAGCCGAACTGGATGTAGAAGCGGACGCCTTCGGCGACCTTCAGGCCGGCGTCGACGGCTTCTTTGCAGACCTGGGCGTAGTAGCGGAAGTCGTCGACCTTGCCGGCGGTGCAGGAGCCGCCGTAGGCGATGTCGATGGGGACTTCGCCGAGTTCGCTGATGGGGATGCCGTAGGTGGGGTCGCCGGGGGTCGCGACCATCGGCACGATCTGGGCGAGATCGATGACGTGCGTGCCGCCGTCGTAGACCGCGCCGGGGTCGGGCGCGACGCATTTGGCCCGCAGGCTCTCGGGGCTCTCGCCGGGGCGGCGCTGCGCAAGCCACTGTACGGTGGTCTCGTCGGCTTCGCAGATGCCGGTTTTGGCCGTGCACTCGGTGGCCATGTTGCACAGGGTGGCGCGCTCGTCCATCGACAGGCTGGCGAGGCCGGGGCCGCCGAACTCTATGCTGCGGTCGAGCGTCTGCTCGTGCTTGGCGTGATGCAGCAGGATGTACAGCATCACGTCCTTGGCGGTGCAGCCGGGGTCGAGCTCGCCGTGCAGCTCGAAACGGATCGACTCGGGCACCTTGACGAAGGTGTAGCCGGCGTGGATCAGAGCTGCGTACTCGGTCGCCCCCACCCCGTAGGTGAGCGCGTTGTTGCCCCCGCCCATGCAGGTGTGGCTGTCGGTCGCCTGGATGAAGTCGCCGGGGTCGACGAACTCCTCGCGCGCCACCTGGTGGCAGATGCCGGGGCTGATGCCATCGACCGCCGAGTAGTCCCGCACCCCGGTGTGGCGCTGGAACTCCTTCTGCAGGTCGCGCAAAGTCTGGATCTTGGCGGCGAACGGCGCCATCTTGGCCACCCCGTCGGCGTAGAGCAGGTGATCCTCGAAGACCGCGAGCTTCTCGGGGTTCTGCACCTTGTAGTCGGCGCCGAACTCCTGCGCCAAAAAGGTGTGCACCTGCGCGGTGGTGAACTCGTGGCTGTAGCCGCCGTCGACCCGCGCCAGCACCGCATCGCCGGGGGCGACGAAGGCGGCCGCGGTTTCCCCTCCCTCCCCACTGCCCGACGCTTCCGCGTCGGCGCGCACCAGCTTGCCGGCGATGATCTTCTCGAACATCGTCATGGGCCGCGGTTCGCGGCACGGCGCGGGCACCGCCACCTTGCCGGCCTCGAGCTTCTTGGCGAAGGCGAACAGTCCCCCGCTCTCCAGGATCAACCTGGTGACCGGGTCGAGGGCGGCGGTGAACTCGGCCAGCGCGAGCGTTTCGCCCGCCTGCAGCCGCGCGAGCTGCGCGTGGTCGCCCATCACCTGGCCCAGGTTGATGTTGTTGCGCTCGTGGATCGGCGCGAAGCTGGCGGCGATCACCAGGCGGATGCCGCACCAGCGCTCGGCCTGCGGCGCGGTCTCGCGGCTGCTGCCGGTGCCCTTGCGGTGGCCGCTCACGATGCACTCGAAGTTGCCGTCGAGCAGCGCGCGCTCTTCGAACACGCGGCTGCCGTCCAGCATCAGGCCGGCATAGGCGTTGAGCGCGATGTCCTGGGGCCGGTGGTTAAAGCACACCCACGCCGGCGTCATCACGTCGGTGTTGATGTCGTCCAGCAGCTCGTCGACCGTCAGGTCGGCCATGCGCAAGTCGAGCCCGTGGTAGAGCTGCTTGCGGATCAGCTCCAGGTCCTTGGTGAGGAACAGGACGCGCTTGCCCGGCGTGAGCCGGATCTGCGACGGAGGCCAGGTTTCGGTCATGAACGCCTTGCGGGAAAAGGACGAACCGCCGGACCCTTTCCAGGCCTCGGCGGGACCGAATTCTAGCGCGCGCGCCGCCCGCTCCCCAATTGCGGCGCCAGCGCCCCTAATCGGGGCAATGGACGATTTCGAGCGGGTTGCCCGAGGGGTCGGCGAAGAACACCGCGTAGTAGCCCGCGCTGTACTCCGGCATGGCCTTGGGGCCCGAGATCTCGCGCGCGCCGGCCGGGCCGAGCAGGGCGGCGAGGCGGTCGACCTCGGCGCGGCTCGCCACCTGGAAGGCGATCCGGTTGCCGTTGGGCACGTGAGCGGGGTCTTCGGTCCAGCCGAACCACGGCTGCAAGGGCTTGGCGAGTCCGGGGCACGAGAGCGTGTCGAAGTTCTTGCCGCGGTTGAGGACCGAAAGCCCCAATTCGGGCAGGAACGCCAGGTAGAAGGCCCTGGCGACCGCGCGGTCCTGCACGCGCAGATCGACGTGTCCGAAGGGATTGTGCGCCATTTCGCCAGGGTAGCGGCGCCAGATTTCGCGTTGCGCGGCGGCTTGCGGCCATAAAGGAACGGCGGCGCCGTCAGCCGGCCGTCACGCACCAGCCTTAGGCTCGCAGGCCCCCCTGCAGCCAAGATGAGAGTCCCCGCAATGTCCACCCGCATGAAGCGCAGCCTGCTCGGCGGCACGCTGGTCTGGGCGGCGATCCTGTTCACGGTCGTCGTCCTGATCGAAGGCGTGCACTAGCTGGCCGTCAGTCGAGCGAGGTCTGCAACTCCGGGTCGCAGGGGAACACCACCTGCACCCGGATCCAGCCCTTGTCGAGCTCGAAAGCGATCCGCAGGCCCATCACGCGGGCGATCGCTTCGCACAGCGCCAGGCCCAGACCGAAATGCGCGCTGCCGGTGCGCGAGGACTCGCTGCGCCAGAAGGGCTCGGGCAGCTGCGCCAGTTCTTCTTGGCGCAGTTCCGAGGCCTCGTTCTCCAGCGACCAGGTGACGGCCTCGGCCGACACTTCGACCAAGGAGCGCACCGGACCGCCCTCGGCCGCGTGGTGGACGGCATTCTCGACCAGGTTGCGGACCAGGATCGCGAGCAATTGGCGGTCGGCGGTCAGGTCGACGCGCGCGCCTTCGTCGACGAAGCGCAGGCGGCGCTCCTTGGCGACCGTGCCGGTCGACTCCCAGGCCTCGCGGATGCACGCGCGCAAGTCGCATGGCCGGTGCGACAGCTGGGCGTTGCCGCTCTCGAGTTTGGAGAGCCGCAGGATGGCGTCGACCAGCCGCTGTAGGTGCAGCGCCGATTCGCGCGCGGTCTTGACCGCCTCGGCGGCGAGCTTGGGGTCGTCGGGCCAGCGATCGGCGACTTCGGCGGCGCTGCGGATCTCCGCGATCGGGGTGCGCAGCTCGTGGGCGATGTTGGCGGTCATCCGCCGCTCGCGGCCGAAGGCGCTCTCGAGCCGCTCGAGCAGTTTGTTGAGCCGGTCGGAAACCGCCTGCAGCTCGTGCGGCTGCTCCTCGACCGGCAAGCGCACGTGCAATTGGTTGGCGCCGATCTCACCGAGCCGCTGCTCCAGGCGCGCCAAGGGCCGCAGTCCGCGGCGGACGCCGCCGGCGGCCACCAGCGAGGCGACGCTGATCAAGAGCGCGGTGACCAGCAGCTGCTGCAGGAGCGAAGCGCGCATCGACGCCAGCAATTGCTCGCTGGAGACCGCCACCACCACGTGCAGGAATTCGGAAGGCTCGGGCGCGCGGACGTCGATGCCCTCGTCGTTCTCGTATTCCTCGTGCAGCGGCACCAGCATCGCCACCGAGCGCCCGGAACGGCCGTCGGGGAGCCGCGCGTTGCACATGCGCACCTCTCCGGCGGACCCAAGTTCGCAATGGAGGTCGCGCTCGCCCAGGAGCGGCGAGCGCTGCAGCACTTCGCGGTCCTTGAGCCACACCTCGAAGTAGATCGGCTCCTCGGTCTCTTGGTACTCGGCGAGCAGGTGCTCGGGGAAGTCGAGTTCGACGCCGTCTTCTTCGAGCGTCATGTGGGTGGCGAGCAGTTCGGCGCGCGCGATCAGCGCGGCGTCGAACTCGCCGTAGACCGCGCCGCGGAACAGCAGGTAGACCGCCCCGCTGAACACCAGGAAGGCCACTCCCACCAGCAAGCTGATGCGGGCGGTGAGGTCCGCGCGGATCGAGCGCATGCCGCGGTTCAGGCGCGCGGCGCCTCGAGCACGTAGCCGAGGCCGCGGTGCGTGCGCAGCAGGTCGCGGGCGCCGGCTTCGCTCAACTTGTTGCGCAGCCGGCTGATCGCCGCGGGCACGGCGTTGCTCATCGGGAAGTTGTGCTCGTCGTAGAGCCGGTCTTCGAGCTCTTCGCGGCTGACGATGCTGCCCTGGCGCCGCGCCAGGCACGCGAGCACCGAGTACTCGCGCGCGGTCAGTTCGAGCCGCGCGCCCTGGCAGTGCGCGGTGCGGCTGGCGGAATCGACGGTCAGCGGGCCGATCTCCATGGCGTCGCTCGACAGCGCGCCGCCGCGGCGGCCCAGCGCGTCGACGCGCGCCAGCAGTTCGTCGAAGGCGAAGGGCTTGGGCAAGTAGTCATCGGCGCCCATCCGCAGGCCGGCGACGCGGTCGGGGACCTCGGTGCGCGCGGTGAGCACCAGCACCTTGGCGGTGCAGCGCTCCTCGCGCAGGGTCTTGAGCACCG
>DASWJW010000101.1:0-8029 GCA_036396955.1 Planctomycetota bacterium | reverse complement strand
GGCAACACGCCGGCCGCGGCACAAACGCGCCGCCCGAGTTCGGCCCGGCTCACGGCCTCGGATCCGACCAGGTGCACGATGCCGGGGAGCCGCGCCGCAAGCAGCCGCCATAGACCGTCGGATGCGGCCTCGACGCCGACGGGGCAGCGGATCTCGTCGCGGTAGAGCGCAGGCCTTTCGCCGGCGGCGAGCTTCGCGAGCAGGGCGGCGTCGGCACCCAGCCGACCGGGCCCCGCGCGACCTCCAAGCAACAACGGCAGGCGCGCGACCGCGCCGCCGAGGGCCAGCACGGCCCGCTCGGCCGCGGCCTTGCTGCGGCCATACGCGTGGAGCGGACACGGCGGATCGCCTTCGGCATGGACCGGCGCGACTCCGGCGAAGACCTGGTCTGTGGAAACCAGCACGAGAAAAACGCCGGTGCGAGCACAAACCTCGGCCAGCTCGACGACCGCCAAGCGGTTCACGCGCTCGGTGAGTTCGGGGGCCCGCTCGCAGGCGCCCAGACTCGAGAGCGCCGCCGCATGCAGGACGGCGTGCGGGCGCAGCGTCTCGACCAGCGCCGCCGCCGCGCCGGGCGTCGCCAATTCCAAGGGATGGAAGGACGTGCCCGGCCAGGCCGGCGGAACGCGCCGACCCGCCACCACGATCGCGTCCGGCGGCCGCGTCGCCGCCAGACCCAGTCCAAGCACTCCACCGGCTCCGGTGACCAGCACGGACGCGCGGCCAGTACGCGTGTTCGCGTTCATGGAGTCGCCTAGGCTATCCCGGCCCGCGGCAACCCATGCACGTCGCCATCCTCGTCAATCCGAACTCCGGCCGCGGCACCGGCCCGGAGCGCGCACGCCGGCTCGAAGCCCTGCTCACGGCGCGCGGCCACCAGGTCGAATTGCACCTCGGCGCATCGCGCGAAGACGCCGTCGACTGGGCGCGGAAGGCGCAGGCCGACCGCTTGGTCGTCGTCGGCGGCGACGGCAGCCTGAACGCCGTGCTCGACGGCCTGCCCGCCGACTGCCCGCCGCTGGCGCTGATTCCGCTGGGGACCAGCAACCTGCTCGGGGCCGAGTGGCGGCTGCCCCGCAAGGAGGAGGCCGTGGCCGATCTCGTCGAAACCGGAGTCGTACGCGAACTCGACGTCGGCCAAGTGAACCAGCGCCGCACCTGTCTGGTGTGGGACTTCGGCCTCGGCGGCGAACTGATGCGCCGCATGGAAGAAGGCCGCGACGGGCCGATCAAGAAGGCGCAGTATTTCCCGCACTTGTGCCGCATGATGCGCGACTGGACACCGCGTCCGCAACGCGTGATCGCCGACGGCGAAGACCTCGGGGAGTTCGACTACGGCATCGTCGCCGGGGTGAGTCGGTATGCCTCGAAGGTCCTGCGGCTCGGCCCGGGAGAGCCGGCGGACGGGTTGTGGGAGCTCTACCTGCTGCCCGAGGTGGGCTATCGGAGCGGCATCTGGTTCGCGCTGCAGGCGCTGCTCGGCCGGGTCCACAAGTGTTCGAACGTCGTCGTGCGCAAGGTCAGGCGGGTGGAGGTGCGCGGTGAGCGCCCCTCGCCGATCCAGATCGACGGCGATTTCGCCGGTCACACGCCGGTAGAATTCGAACTGACGGGCTTCCGCCTGCCGGTGCTCGTTCCCGCGCGCCGCAGTCCACGCGGCTGAACCGGTCGCCCAGCTTTGGCTGCCATGTCCTCCCGCATCGTTGAGATCCGCCCCGGGTACCGGGTCGGCGGCGGTGAGGCGCCATTGCTCCTGGCTGGTCCTTGCGCCCTCGAGGGCCCGCAGACCCTCGACTACGCCCTGGCGATCGCCGAAGCAATCCACGGTCTGGGCTACCAGTGGGTGTTCAAGGCGTCGTTCGACAAGGCGAATCGCACCTCCGCTGGCGCGGATCGCGGTCTCGGCCTCGAAGCCGGCCTCGACTTGCTCGGCGCCATCCGGGAACGCCTGGGGGTTCCCGTGGTGACCGACGTTCACTTGCCGGACCAGTGCGCGGCCGCCGCACAAGTGGCCGACGTCCTGCAGATTCCGGCGTTCCTCTCGCGGCAGACCGACCTGCTGATTGCCGCGGCCGAGACCGGCCGGACCGTCAACGTGAAGAAGGGCCAGTTCATGGCCCCGGGCGACATGGCTCACGCAGCAGGAAAGGTCGCATCTGCCGGCAACGAGCGCGTACTCCTGACCGAACGCGGGACATTCTTCGGGTACGGCCGCCTCGTGGTCGATTTCGCCTCCTTGCCCGAACTCCGCGCCCCCGGCTACCCAGTGATCTTCGACGCCACGCATTCCGTGCAGCAGCCCGGCGGACTGGGCGACCGCAGCGGCGGCGACTGGACCCGCGCCCCGATCCTGATGCGGGCCGCCGCGGCGGCGGGCGTCGACGGGTATTTCGTCGAGTCCCACCCCCGCCCGGAGACCTCGCCCTCCGATGGCCCCAACATGATTCCGACGGCGGAGCTGCGCGGCGTGCTGGAGAGGGTGTTCGCCATCCACGAGTTGTGCGCGGACCGCGCCGCGACTCGGGCGCGGTGAGCATCCCGACCATCGACGCGCCGGAGGGCTCGCCCACCCAGGCCGAGCTCACCAGCCAGTTGTCCGAATACCGTGGCTTTCGCTGCATCGGAGCGGGCGCCATGGGGGTCGTCTACGAGGCCTTGCACTGCCCGCTCGACCGCACGGTGGCGATCAAGGTCTTGAGCCCTTCGGTGCTTTCCCACCGCAAGACGGTCCAGCGCTTCTTCCAGGAAGCGCGGGCGATGGCGCAGATTTCGCACCCGCACATCGTCAAGGTCTTCGAGGTCGGCGGCGAGGGCGCGCTGCCGTATTTCAGCATGGAGCTCGTGGTCGGCGGCAGCCTCAAGGAACGGCTGCACGGGGCCGGCCCGCTGCCGCCCAGGGACGCCGCCGAAACTGCGCGCGAGATCGCGCTCGCCTTGGGCCACGCCCATGACAACGGCCTGTACCACCGCGACGTCAAGCCGGGCAATGTGCTGCTCGACGCGGAAGGCCTCGCCCGACTGGCCGATTTCGGCCTGGTCCGCAGGACCGACAGCGTCACCATGACCGCCAGCGACGCGATCGTCGGCACTCCGCAGTACATGAGCCCCGAGCAGGTGCGCGGCGATGCGATCGACGGGCGCTCCGACGAGTTTTCGCTCGGCGCCACGCTCTACGAGAGCCTCACCGGACGGGCTCCGTTCTCGGGCGACAACCCGGTGTCCGTGCTGCGCGCGATCTGCGAAGTACCGGCGCCGTCGATCCGCAAGCTGCGCGCAGAAATCCCGGTATCGCTGGAAGCAATCGTGTTCCGGATGCTCGAAAAGGTTCCTGCGCACCGCTATCCCGACATGAAAGCGGTGGCCGAAGATCTGGGCCGCTATCTGCGCGGCGAGGCCGTCGAGGCGACCCTTCCTGGCGCGGTGACCCGCAGCTGGAGGCGCTTGCGAGCCAACCGGGTCGCGTTCCGGTTTGCGACAGCTGCGGCGGTCGGCGTGCTCGTGGCGGCGATGTATCTCACCAACGAGCTGGTCCAGGAACGCCACTCGCGGTTCAATGGCCTGCTCGCCCAAGCAAGCACCGAACTCAATGCCGGCCAGCCGGGCCGCGTCGGAGAACTGCTCGGCGAGCTGAGCGGCCCGGACGCGCGCCGCCCAGAAGCGCTGAAGCTCCGCGCGCGTGCTGCAACTGCGCTCGGCGATCCCGCCGCGGCGCTCGAATTGCTCGAGGCCAGTCTGCAAGAGGACCCCGAGGATCTGGAGGCCGTCCGGCTCGCCAAGGACAACAGTCTCGCGCTCGGCGAATACGAGAGCGCGCTGAGCTGGATGGTGCGCGTGCGCAAGCTGCTCGGCGGCACTCCGGCCGAAGGCGAGGCCGTGGCGCAGTTTCCCGTTGAATTGGCCCTCGAATGGGCGATCCTCGACCGCCGCACGGCGTTCGCCCGCGTCGGAGAAGTCCGTACCATTGATGCGGACTTCGCCGCCGGCCGAGCCGGACTGGACTGGCGCGACCGCCGCCGGATCGCCGCGGTGCGGGCCGCGCGCAACATCGACGAGGCGCGCTCCATGCTCGCCCTGCACGCCGAATCATTCGGCGCATCGCTCGAAGCGAGGCGAGAGCTGGCGATGCTCGCCTGCCTCGAAGTCTTCCTCGACGTCTCCCCCGAACGCCGCTTCGACCGATTGCAGTTGGCCTATGACGAGATCAAGGCCTTCCTCGAAGTCGCGCCCTACGAACTCGAGGCCCAGACCTACGGGAGAATGGTGATGGAGGAAGTCGGGCGCATCAGCGGGGCGTCCGAAGAATGGCGCAGCGACGCCGCAAGCCTGCTCGACCAGTACCAACTGCTCAAGGTTGCGGCGGAAGGAGCTCGCGACATCGCGCGCTCGGAGTTCCAGCGCACGCTCCAATCGACGACGGCGCCGGATGCCGGAACGGTGGTCGGCCCGCTCGGCAAGGCGCGAGACTTCGTCGGCGGACTGGTCGGCGGCCTGTTCGGCGGCGGCGACTGACGAGCGCGTCGCACCACCCCCTGAATAGGAAACGGGGGCACCTTGCGGCGCCCCCTGAAGTGGTCCCCCCGTTCCCCGGAAATGAATCCGGAGCCGGGCTTCTTCGATCTCTAGAACGCCTGGCGGCGAGGCGCGCGGCCCGCGAGCCAGTCCTGCCCGTCGATCCGCCACGCACCGGCGCGGGCCAACTGCGCGACCGAAATGCCCGGCAGCAGCAACCGG
This sequence comes from Planctomycetota bacterium, assembly GCA_036396955.1. Taxonomy (GTDB): domain Bacteria; phylum Planctomycetota; class UBA1135; order UBA1135; family UBA1135; genus DASWJW01. Next base: position 3,298 of record DASWJW010000101.1, on the reverse strand, counting down.
GTCACCGCGCCAGGACGCGTCCCCACGTCGAGATGGAAGAAGAAAATACGGCGGCCGAGAGGTACGACATCTTGCATCCCGCTGGGTTCAGAGAAGGTTAAGACACTTCCCGGCCGCCGCGTCCTCTCCAGGCCCGGAGCCGATTCGGCCGTCGGCAAAGCGACGGACGCGATCGCCAAGAGCAAGGAGAAGAACATCACGGACTCCCCTATGGGAATCCCGTGCCAACTCCATGGACCCGCTCCAAGAAACCTGCAAGCTCCTTCTCTCCATGGCTTTAGGCGCGACGGCGGCGAAGGAAGGCACGTCCTTGCGCAACCTGAGTGTGCAGAAGGTTCACAACTCCGGAACGGGTTCTTCCGCTCCGCCCGCAGCCTCCAGGGACTGCAGCCGGTTGTAGAGCGTGCGCCGGGAAATCCCGAGTCGGCGAGCCGCCGCGGCCTTGTTGCCGCCGCAATCTCCAAGGACCTGCAGCAAGTGCCGGTCGCTGAGACTGCGCAAGTTGTCGTCCTTGGCGGCTTCCTCGGCCGCAAGCAGACGCGCCCATTCCGACGGGGGCAAATCGCCGCCGAAAGCCACCCAACGGGTGGCGAAGTTGTCGACTTCGCGCACGTTGCCCGGCCACTTGTGCGCCTGCAATCGCGCCTGGCTCTCCGCGTCGACGGGCGGTGCCTGCACGCCTGCGCGCGCTCCGGCGGCGGCAAGGAAATGCGCGAGCAGCTGCGACAGGTCGCCGCGGCGCGCGCGCAAAGGCGGCAGGGCGATCTCGAAAACGCGCACACGGTAGTAAAGATCCTCGCGAAAACGACCTTCGCGCACCGCCTCGGCGAGATCTTGCCGGCATGCCGCGACGACGCGCGCGGCGCAACGCTGCACGGGTCCCCCGCCCACCGGACGGTAGCTGCCGTCTTCCAGGACCCGCAAGAGCTTGGGCTGCAGATCGAGGGGCAGGCCGTCGAGCGCGTCGAGGTAGAGGGTGCCCGCTCCCGCCGAAGCGAGCAGGCCTTCGCGGTCGCTGTCGGCGCCGGTGTAGGCCCCGCGGCGGACCCCGAACAGCTCGGCCTCGAGCAAGTCGGCTTGGAGCGCCGCGCAGGCAACCGCCACGAAGGGCTCGTCCTGGCGTCCAGAAACGCGGTGCAGCGCGCGCGCTGCAAGATCCTTGCCCGTGCCCGATTCGCCGCGCAGGAGAACGGGAAAGGCGCCGACCGCCGCCCGCTCCAAGGCTTCGACCACACGGACGATCGCAGGGCTTCGGCCCAGAATTTCGGGGAATTGGTCGTCGCGGCCGCCTGCCGCCGGTGTCGCCAGGCCTTCCAGACGGCGCACCTCCGTGGTGCGGTCGCGCAGCCGCTTGTCGAGGTCGCGATTGGCGTGGGCGAGCGCATCGTTGGTTTCCGCCAGCCGGTGCTCGAGTTCGCTGTGCCGCAGGATCATGGCGACCGGCCCGCTGAATGCGCTCAACATCCGCAAGGCCTCCGCGTCGAAAACTCCCGACGCGAAGCGGTTGTCGAGATAGAAGACGCCGCGTGCGTCTTCGAGCCGGAACGGCACGCAGAGGACCGCGCGCAAACGCATTTCGTTGACGGACGCCGCGGCTCCGAGCTGCAAGTCCTCCCGCGCCTCGTCGACGCAAAGACCCTTGTCCTCGCCGAGCGCCCGCTCCACCAGCGTGCGCGAGATCTTGGCAAGCGGATCTTCGAGGTTGCCGCCACCACGGCGGCGGGACGCGGCCACCTCGAGCACGCCGCCAGGACGCTGGATCAGGATCCAGCCGCGCTCCGCCTCGGTGAGGTCGATGGCGGCATCGACCGCCACGCTCAAGGCCTCTTGGGGATTCTCGACCGCGCCGACGCGCTGCACGAGGTCGAGGATGCGCGCGAGCACTTGGGCCGGCAGCGGCCGCTCGGCAGGCTCTTCGGGGACTCGTCCGCGGAACAGCGGCATGCGTCCAGGGTAGCCCCGAGGCGAGTGCGGCCGGCGCCGGCTAGACCGACTGCTCTTCGAAGCGCTCCTTGAGGCGCTCGATGAGCCGGCCGAGGATCTTGGAGACTCGCGACTGGCTGATCTGCAGGTCGTCGCCGATCTCCTTGAGCGTGCGCCCCTCGAAGAACCGCTTGAAGAGGATCTCGCGGCCCTCGGCGTCGAGAGTGGACGCGATCCGCTGCAGCAATTCGCGGCGCTGGGCGCCAGCGATCGGCCCCTCGTCGCGGTGGTCTTCGACGAAATCCAGACCGACCTCGCCGTCGCCGTCCTCCGAACCGGGCTTGTTGCCGGCGAGCACCGGCGCCTCTTTCCCGTTCTCGAACAGCATCGCGTACTCCTTGAAGGAGAGGTTCATCGCTTCGGCGAGCTCATAGTCGTCGGGATCGTGGCCGAGCCGGCCGCGCAGGGTCTCGAAGATCTCCTTGCGCTGGTTGTGCCGGTTGCGGACTGGGCGCGGCAGCCAGTCGAGGCGGCGCAACTCATCCATGATCGCTCCCCGCACCCGGAATTCGCAGAAGGCCTCGAAAGGCACCCCACGCTCCGGATCGAAGTTCTGAATCGCCTGGATGAGCCCCAAGTCGCCCGCGCCTTCGAGGTCGCCGATCTCGACCGAACGCGGCAGGCGCACCTTGACGCGGCGCACGACGGTTTCGGCGAAGGGCCGGTAGTACGCGATCAGCGCGTTGCGCGCTTCGATTCGATCGCCTTCCCGGTACTCGGTCCACAGCCTCACCAAAGTCAGGTTGGGCTGCTTGCTGCGCTTGATTCGGCTGACCATGCAGGAACTCGCCTAGCCGTGGACCGCGACCGCGCAAATGAGCGCCGGGCCGCGGGTCGTGCAGCTGGGAGTGACGGGGAAGTCGGGGGAGGTGCGCATCGGAGACCGGGCGCGGCGAGTCGTCGGTCCGAGTGGATAACCGGAGCCTCGCATTCAACCGAGGTTAGTCGGCCGCAAACGAAGACTTCAAGAAGAATTGTCCGCCGCCGGCGCGTCGACCCCGGGATCTTCGCCCAGGAGTTCGGCTTCCGCGGCCCGCATCCGCTGGCGTGCCGTGCTCTCGTCGTCGCGGAATCCAAGCAGGTGCAGCGCCCCGTGGACCACGTAGAGGCGCGCTTCGTCGCGCACCGAACGGCCGTGCCGCTCCGCATCACGCCGGCAGACATCGCGATTGAGGAGGATCTCGCCGAACAAGTCGGGATCCTGGTATGGGAAGGCCATGACGTCGGTTTCAGCGGGATCATCGAGGAATTCGGCATGAATCCGAGTGTGCTCCTCGGTGCCGAGCACCACCACTTCGATCCTTGCACCTCCAGG
>DASWJW010000100.1:0-28315 GCA_036396955.1 Planctomycetota bacterium | reverse complement strand
GCGCAGCCGCCGCGTCCGCTGCGCCTGATTCTCGCGTGCGCCCGAGCGGGCGAGCGCTTGGGTTGGCGGCCGCCGGATCTGCGACAATCCCTCGCCGAACTCCGCGGCGCCGCTCCCAACGGCGGCGTGGAGCCCCATTCGCCATGACCGAGACTCTCGCTTCGCGCCTGCCGACCCGTTTCCAGCCCGCCGACTTCGAAGGCGGCATCTACGCGCGCTGGCTCGCCGCCGGCCTGTTCACGCCGCCCGCCGAGCCGAGCGGTCGGCCGACCTTCACCGTGATGATCCCGCCGCCCAACGTCACGGGGGTGCTGCACATGGGCCACGCGCTCAACAACACGATGCAGGACATCGTGGTCCGGCACCGGCGCATGACCGGCTTCGAAGTGCTGTGGGTCCCCGGCACCGATCACGCGGGAATTGCGACCCAGGCGGTCGTCGAGAAGCGTCTGTTAGAGGAGCAAGGCAAGACGCGCGAGGAAATCGGCCGCGAGGCCTTCCTCGCCGAAGTCTGGAAGTGGAAGGAGAAGCACGGCGACACGATCCTCGAACAGCTCAAGCGCCTGGGCAGTTCCTGCGACTGGACGCGCACCCGCTTCACTTTCGATGCCGACATGTCGGCGGGGGTTCGCGAGGCCTTCGTGCGGCTGTGGGAGAAGGGACACGTCTACCGTGGCGCGCGCCTGGTGAACTGGGATTGCGCCCTGCAGACCGCGGTCAGCGACGACGAAATCGAATACGTGCCCATGAAGGGAAAGCTCTACTACTTGCGCTATCCGGTGCAGGGGCAGAGCGGCCGCTTCGTGACCGTGGCGACGACCCGTCCCGAAACCATGCTCGGCGATTCTGGGGTGGCGGTGCATCCGGAAGACGAGCGCTACGCCGACCTGGTCGGCAAGACCCTCGTCCTGCCGCTCGTCGGCCGCGAGATTCCGGTGGTCGCGGATACCAGCGTCGATCCGCAATTCGGCACCGGCGCGGTCAAGGTCACGCCGGGCCACGACCCGGCCGACTACGAACGCGGGGCGCGCCACGGCCTGGCGATCATCAACGTTCTGGAACGCGACGGACGCATCGCGGAGGAAGGCGGCGCCTACGCCGGTTTGACGCGCGAAGCGGCGCGCAAGCGCCTGCTCGCCGAGTTCGAGGACCTGGGACTGCTGGAGAAGGTCGAGGACATCCAGCACAACGTCGCGGTTTCCGACCGCTCCAAGACCGCGATCGAACCGCTGGTCTCGGAACAGTGGTTCGTGCGCATGAAGCCGCTCGCCGGCCCGGCCATCCGGGCGGTTGCCGACGGTTCGCTCACGCTCAAACCGCAGCGCTGGACCAAGGTCTACCTCGACTGGCTCGAGAACGTGCACGACTGGTGCATCAGCCGCCAACTGTGGTGGGGGCACCGCATTCCCGTCTGGTACGACGACGACGGCGTGCCCGCGGCGTCACGGACCGATCTCGAGATCGGATCGCCGCACCCGGCGACCGGCAAGCCAGTCGTGCGCCAGGATCCCGACGTGCTCGATACCTGGGCTTCGTCCTGGTTGTGGCCGTTCTCGACGCTCGGCTGGCCGGACAAGACCACCGATCTCGGGCGTTTCTACCCGACCCAGTTCCTTTCGACTGCCCGCGACATCATCTACCTGTGGGTCGCGCGGATGGTCATGGCGAGCTACGAGTTCCTCGACCACCTGCCGGTGGAGCGGCGCTGCCCGTTTGCGACCTGCTTCATCCACGCCACGGTTCTCGACGGTCAGGGCCGGCGCATGTCGAAGAGCCTCGGCAACGGGATCGATCCGGTCGAAATGATCGACCGCTACGGCGCCGATGCGGTGCGCTATTCGCTGATGATCCTGACTCGCGAAGGCCAGGACGTGAAACTCGCCGAGAACCGCTTCGAGCTCGGCCAGCGTTTCTGCAACAAGATCTGGAACGCGGCGCGCTTCGTCCTCGGGCATCTCGACGGCGACGTCGAAATCGATCTTCTGGAGGCCGACGCGCTCGAAGACCGCTGGATCCGGAGCCGCCGGGCCGCGGCGATCGCCGAGGTCGGCGCCGCGCTCGAGGAGTACCAGTTCCACGACGCCGCGCAGGCGCTCTATCGTTTCGTGTGGAACGATTTCTGCGACTGGTACGTCGAGGCGGCCAAGCGTCGTTTGCGCATCGGCGCAGACGCCGGTCCCGGCACGCCGGAAGCGGCCGACGCGGCGCGTGTGCGGCGTACCCTCGGAAGCACGCTCGCCGACCTGCTGCGTCTGCTGCACCCGTTCACGCCCTTCCTCACGGAAGCGCTCTGGGAAGCGCTTCCGGCGCCGTTTCGTGGCGGCGTCGAATTCTGCATGGCCTCCAGCTGGCCCGATTCCGGGAATGCCAGAGACGAAGAGGCCGAAGACGTTTTTGCGCGCGTCCAGGACGCGGTGCGCGCTTTCCGCAACGTGCGCGCGCTCCTCGAAGTGCCGCCTTCGGAGCACCCTGAAGGCACTCTGTCGGTCGAAGTTCCCGCATTGCAGGCAAGTCTCGCCGCCGCAGGCCCCGCGCTCGCCTTCCTGGCCGGGCTCGGCAAGCTCGAAGTGGGCGTCGATCTGGCGCGGCCCGCGCACAACGGCACCGACGCTTTCGCCGGCGGCGCGGTCTTCGTTCCGTTCGGCGCCGACACCGACCCGGAGAAGCTCCGCATCTCCCTGGAGCGGAAACTCGAGAAAACCAGTCGCGGCATCTCTGGAATCGACAAGAAGCTCGCCAACGAGAACTTCCTCGCCAAGGCGGATCCCGAGACCGTGAAGAGCGAGCGCGAGCGCCGGGAAGCGCTCGCGCTCGAGGCGGCCATCCTGGCATCCAACCTAGAGGGGCTGGATCAGAACGGCTAGCTACTTCCCGGCGGAGTCGGGCTTGGGCTCGACCACCGCGTAGTCGCCCTTCCAGTAGCCGGTTCGGGCGAGACTGCCGTCGGGGCCGACCGGCTCGAGGTGGAACTTGAAGTTCCAGATCTTCCGGCTGCCGTCGGAAACCGGCAGCGTGAAGTCGATCCGGTCGCGATCCAGGTTGATCACCAAACCCGGTTCCGCGGTGCGGGCCATCTTGGAGACCGGCTTGCCGGTACCGTCCAACGGAATTGCCCCGCAAGCCTTGAGTTCGGCGTCGATGATCACCAGATACTGGGTGCGCGGTTCCAAGGTCAGGCCGGCGAAGTCCACCGGGTTTTCGCCGCGTTCCGCCAAGGCGACGACTTCGCCCTCCGGACGGCGTTCCGCGATCTTGACGGGCAGGCTGGCGCCGAGCTCCAGGATCTCGTTCTCGTCGAATTCACCCGCGTAGGCGATCGTGTAGGTGCCAGGAACCGCGTTCGGCGCGGCCAGCGCCGCGGTGGTCATGAGCATTGCGATCGGGACGGGGCCGTTTTCCTTCGCCTCGCGTTCGAGCTTGTCGAGAGCCGCGAACTCGAGTTTGGCCACCGGGGTCACGGCGAGGCATTCGTAGCCGTCGAAGATCGCGTATCCCGCCGGGGGAGTGGTCGCCTTGATCGGCTTGGGCGGGTCCGCACGATAGGCGGCGGCGGCGTCGAGGTCGGCGTAACGGCGGCGCTCGATGCCGATGGTGGCGCCGAAATCGAAGTGCCGCGCGGCGGTGCCGCGGAACAGTTTGTCCGAGAGTTCGGCACTCGCGTTCTGCATCGCAGACTGGCCAACCAAGGTGCTGGCGGCGACCCGGAAGCCGATGATCGGCGCCCGGAAGCTCTTGAGGATGCCGACTCTGGTGTCGATGGACGTGACAAAGTCGGGATTCATGTAGGAACCGCCCTTCAGTACCGCGGATGCGGGGTCGAAGTTCGGGTACACGAGGATCTTGTCGTTGCCCTTTCCCGTGAGCTGGTAACCCTTGAATCCCGGCAGCGGGTCGTAGCCGCTCGACGTGAACTCCCAGACGTTGCCGGCCATGTCGACGCAGCCGGCCGGCGAGGCGTTGCCCGGGAACGAATTCACCGGGAGCAGCTTGTAGGCCATGGTCGAGGGCGAAGTGGTCTCGAACGCGACGACCTTCGCATCGAATTTATCGCCGAAGGGCCACGCGCGTTCATCGCCGCCGCGGGCAGCCTTGATCCACTCGAATTCCGTGGGGAGGCGCAGACCCGCCCAGCCGCAGTAGGCCATGGCGTCGTACCACGTGATGGTGGTGACCGGCTCGAGCGCAATGCCGCCGAGCATGTCCCAACCGATGGGGAAGTGCTCTTCCTTGCCAGCCGGGTTGACGAATACCCACTCCTCCTTTTGCCAATTCGCTTCCCACCAGCGCGGGAAGTGCGTGTTGAGGTTCGCGTTGGGGTCGGTCTTCTTGAACTCCACGATCAGCGCAAGGCGCATGTCCTTGCTGATCGTGGCCCAAGCCTGCGGCGGCTGGTGGCCAGTGGCCTGGACGAAACGCAAGTACATCTCGTTGGTGACTTCCGTCGGCCCGATGTAGAAGCCCTCGACCTTCTGGCGGCTTCGGGGCGTCATCCCGCCGAGCTGCTCGGCCGATTCCGGCTTTTTGAGGATCAGCGCGTCGATGTCCTTGCGGTCGGCGCCGACGGTGACGTTGCCGCCCTCCACGAACACGAGGCCCGGGACGGGATCGGCGCCCTGCTGCATCAGGGTCGAAGCCAGGAGAATTGCGGTTGCGAGCATTTCCAGGGGATTTTCGAGAGACTCGGATCTCCCAGCTTATCGGGGTCAGGTTTCACCGGCCAGGACCGCGGTGGCCGTGCGCCGTGTGGATTCCTACGGCCAGCGGCGTGGATTGCGGCTGGATTCCAGCGCCTCTCTAGAATCGGGGCTCCCGGCGGTTTCTCCATCCCATGAGCCAGTCCCAATTGCAGCGGGCGGTCGTTCCCGCCGGCCTCCACGGCGAGCGCCTCGACCGTGCCGCTTCCGCGCTGTTCGACGGCCCCTGGTCGCGATCCCGGCTCGCCCATTGGATCCGGGACGGCCGCATGACGCTGGCCGGTCTGGTCACCAGCAAGCCCGGAGCGCCTGTCGAGGCGGGGCAGGAGCTCGTCTTGGACGTCCCGGTCGCCGAGCCGATGGACGAGGAGTCGGGGCTCGAGCCGGTCATCGTCTACCAGGACGAATCCCTCGCGGTCCTGTCCAAGCCATCCGGTCTGCTCATGCACGGCCGTTTTCGCGGCGACCCACGAGCTTCCGTGGCCCGGTGGCTGGCCGAGCGCTTCGGTTCCGGCCTGCCGACCGCGCAGGGCGCGGAACGCCCAGGAATCGTGCACCGCCTCGATTCCGAGACCTCGGGGGTCTGCGTCGTGGCCTTCGACGAAGTGGTCTTCATCGATCTCATGGAGCAATTCGCGGCCCGGACGGTGGAGAAGACCTACCGGGCCTTGGTCTACGGCAAGCCGCGCTTCGAATCCGACTGGATCGAACGCTCTCTCGCCCGCGACGCGCGCAATCCGTCGCGGGTGCGCGCATTGCGGCCGGGCGCGGGCGGGCCCGGGGTCCGCGACGCGCTCACTTTCTGGAAAGTGAAGGAACGCTTCGAGGGCTTCGCCGACATCGAGGCGCAACCGCGCACCGGGCGCACGCATCAGATCCGCGTGCACCTCGCTTCGATCGACCTGCCGATCCTGGGCGATCCGATCTACAAGGCACGCAACTACGGGCCCGGCTTGCTGCCGCCGGGCGCGCCGCCGCTCACGCGAACCCAGCTGCACGCGGAGCGCTTGTCGTTCGAGCATCCGACCAAGGGCGAGCGCGTGGAATTCACCGCACCCCTTGCCGACGACTTCGCCGCCATACGCGCGTTCCTGGCCGCCACACTGCCCGCCCCCGAGCAGGGCTGGGCATGAAGATCCGTCCGGCAGCCGGCATGGTGCTGGCCTGGAGCGTGCTCGCCGGAGCGCTCGGCGCGCAGATCGGTGGCGAACCGACCGGGAGCTCGGCGCTCGGCGCCGGTCGCGCAGGGGCGGGAGGGGCTGCTGCCGATTCGGTGCTCGATGCGCAACGCAATCCGGCGTCGCTGTCCTTCTTGTTCGACGGCGGCAACGCGCGCAAGGCGCAGTCGGGAGCTCTTCACCTGGAAGCACGCGGATTTGCGCAGACCTTCACGGGCCGCAGCCGCGGCGGTGAACGCTTTCGCGACGATTCGAAGCCTGCGGGGGGGCCTTGGCTCGGCTGGGCCACGCGGATCGACGAAGACCTGGTCGCCGCCTTGACGTTGTCACCGACCTTCGCCGGGGCGATCGACATGCGCCGGCAGACGCGCTTGAACGTCGGCACTCCCACCCGCTCGCGCGAGATCGCGCACGACAACGGCTTCCTGCAGGTCGCCTTGCAGCCGGGAATAGCGTGGCGCGCTTCACCCACGCTGGCGCTGGGCGCCGGCGTGTCCTTGCGGCACACGCGGCTCAGTCTGCAGTCGGCGACCGAAGTCGACACCCGCTCCACGTTCAAGGGCGATTCCGGCCTGGGCCAGTCCTGGGGAGGCTTGCTTTCCGGGCCGCCATTCAACATCGCCAAGATCCAGACCGAGTACGACGGCGATGCGAACCAGGACCTTGCCGCGGCCTTGCACCTGGGCCTCGCCTGGCAAGCGTCTTCCGATCTGCGTGTGGCGCTCTGGTACCGCTCGCCCTCGACCAAGGGCGACCTCGAGGGAGCCGTCGACGTTAACCTGGACCCCGACATGGGTCCGATCCTGAAATTCTTCAACCTGGACGGGATGTCGCGCTACGACTTCGCGATCCGCGGGATCAGTTTTCCGCAGCAGCTCGGCGTGGCGATGAGCCAGCGCCTGAGCGAACGCGACCGCGCCCATTTCGACTTCTTCTGGACCGACTGGTCGTCGACCTTCGACGGCCTCACCGCGGAACTGTCCAACCCGAGCAATCGGGACTTCAAGACGCTGATCGGGGGCAACGGCGCAACCGACTTCGACCTCGATCTGCGGTGGCGAGACGTCTACGCGCTCGCGCTCGGTCTCGAGCACGACCTGCAGCGCAGCATCACCGTGCGCGCCGGGGTCGGTTGGTCGAGCGACCCGACCGCGGGTTCGGTGGCTCCGGGCACGCACGTGCTCAACCGCTGGCACGTCGGCACCGGAGCTTCGTTTTGGAACGGGCTCGGGGGCGACTGGCACTTCGCGCTCACCGTCGCCCTGCCGAGCGGTTATCGAAACGGCGAAAACGCCGTGCTAGAGGACTTTTCGAACGACCGTTATCGCAGCACGATCTACGCCGTGGCGGTCGCCTACTCGCTGCACTTCTAGTCGGGAGTACAGGTCTCGGCCGCCGTCGTGGCCGAACCGCTGTCCGTTTCGCCGCCTGCGACGAGCACGATGCCGTCTTCGGTGAGCACCGTGACGCCGCCCCCGTGGCTGATCGTCATGGTCGTGCCGACGCTGACCGCTCCGGTGACCGGGTCGATGTGGCGGACCGCATTGACCGGAATCGGGTCGGCAAGCGTGCCGGTGGCCCCGCCGATGATCGCCGCGCGCCCGTCGGGCAGGGTGACCGCTCCGGCGAAGACCGTCCCGGCGGGCAGGTCGCTGGTGCGCGTGAACGAATTGCTCGCGGGGTCGAAGATCTCGACGCCGGCGATCGGACCGATGTTGAAGATGTCGCCGCCGCCGCCGCCGGCGAGCAGCACGCGGCCGTCGTGGAGGGTCGTGGAAGCGAACAGCGCCCGCTTGACCCGCATGGTCACGCTGGTGAAGGACGCCGAACCGGTGTTGTAGATCGCTGCGTTGTCGGAGAAGTCCGGAATGGGAATGCCCAGGATCGTGATGTGGGTGATTCCCCCGGCCATCAGGATGCGGCCGTCCTGGAGCACCGTCGCCGAGTGCCCCGCCTTGGGCTCGGGAAGGTTGGTGTGGTACGTCCACTGGTTGGTCGCCGGGTTGTAGATCTCGGTGTTCGCGTGCGCGGTTCCCAGGATGTCGGTGACGTCGAAAAGGCGGTGGTTCGCATCGCCCTCGGTGCCGCCGGCAACGAGCACGCGGCCGCTGGGGAGCAGCGTCGCCGTGTGGCCGGCGCGGTACTCGTTCATCGGCGCGACGGTGGTGAACGCGTCGGTCGCCGGATCGTAGATCTCGGCGCTCTGCAGCACTTCGGTGAAGTAGTTGCTGCCGCTCTGCCCGCCGAAGGTGACCCCGCCCGTGACCAGGTAACGGCCGTCGGAAAGGCGCGTGACCGCATGGAAGGCGCGGCTGTCGGCCATCGCGCCGGCGTGCAGCGTGAAGCTCTCGCCGGCGAGGTCGTAGGTCCAGGCGCGGTCGATCGTGGGGTAGGGCGTCTGGGGGTCCGTCAGCAACGCCGGTCCGCCGCCGCAGACGAACAGCTTGGTCGGCAGTCCCTGCTCACCGGTCTCCGCCACCGCGTAGGCGAGGTTGGCGGAGGCCACCGGCATCGGCGCGCAGGCCGGTTGCCAGCGGTCGGCGTGGTTGAGGGTCATGACCCGCAGGCGACTGAAGTCCTGGAACATGTCCACACCCGTGCCGCCGGGGCGCGTGAACGCCTGCCAGTAGACCTTCCGGTCCAGCAAGGTCACCGTCGCGGGAATCGTGAAGCTTTTCGAGTAGCGGCCGGCGGCGTCGGTGGTGCCTTGGAAATAGGTGCCATGCGAAGCCTGGTCGATGTCGACGGTCAAGAAGTCGTTGGCATCTCCGGAAACGCCGACCAGGTAGTTGCTTCCGGTATCGACCAAGGAGGGCACGATGAACGCGGTGGCGTTCGGCGTGGCGCCGGTGAGCACGGCCGTGGCGGTCCCGCCAAGGATGTCCCCGTAGGTCATCAAGTCGCTCGTGGCGTTGGCCTGGGAGACTCCCGGTGCCGCGAGCGCCGGGAGGGCGGCGACGAGGAGGGCTGCGGAAAGAAAACGGCGGCGGTCTTGCATCGATCGATCTCGGGTTGCGGGAACCCGGCAAGCCTAGCAGGCGCGCGCGGCCTACAATTCGGGTCTTCATGGACGAGCCGGAACGAAACGCATCGGCGGAGAGCGCACCCGAGGCCGCGGGCGGCGGCGCGGCGCGCTGGCTGCGCGAGACCTGGGGGCCCGACCGCGCGAGGCGGCCGGAGCGTCAGGAAGAGTTCGCGACCCAGTCCGGCCTGCCGCTGCAAGCTTGTTACTTCGAAGGCGATGCCGTCGCCGCCCGGGCCGGTCCGGGAGAGTTCCCGTTCACGCGGGGCATTCATCCGACCATGTACCGCGGCCGCCTCTGGACCATGCGCCAGTACGCGGGATTCGCTTCCGCCCAGGACACCAACGTCCGGTTCCGGTACTTGATCGAGCAGGGTCAGACCGGACTGTCGGTGGCCTTCGACCTGCCGACGCAGATCGGCTACGACAGCGACCACCCGCTGGCGGTCGCCGAAGCGGGCAAGGTCGGCGTGGCGATCAACTCCTTGCGCGACTTCGAGACCCTGTTCGACGGGATCCCGCTCGACCAGGTGTCGGCGAGCATGACCATCAATGCCACGGGGCTAGTCCTGTTCTGCATGTACCTCGCGCTGTGCCGGCGCCAGCAGGTGCCCAAGGAGAAGATCCGCGGCACGGTGCAGAACGACATCCTGAAGGAGTTCATCGCGCGCGGGAATTTCCGCTACGAAGTCGAACCGTCGATGCGGCTCACCGTGGACTTATTCCGCATGCAGCAGAGCGAGGCGCCGCGCTACAACCCGATTAGCGTGAGCGGCTACCACATGCGCGAAGCCGGCTGCACAGCCGTGCAGGAGATCGCCTACACGCTCGGCAACGGTCTCGCATATCTGGAGGCCGCGCGCGCAGCCGGTCTCGACGTGGCGGCGACCACGCGCCGGATGTCGTTCTTCTTCAACGCCCACAACGAGTTGTTCGAAGAAGTGGCGAAATTCCGCGCCGCGCGACGCATCTGGGCGCGCGCGGTCCGCGACCGCCTTGGCATCGACTGCGTCGAAGCGCAGCGCCTGCGCTTCCACACGCAGACGGGCGGCAGCACGCTGACTTCCCAACAGCCGCTGGTGAACGCGGTGCGGGTCACCGTTCAGGCGCTGGCGGCCGTGCTGGGCGGCACCCAGTCCCTGCACACCAACGGCTACGACGAAGCGCTCGGCCTGCCGACCGAGGAATCGGCGCTGCTCGCATTGCGCACGCAGCAGGTGCTCGCCCACGAGAGCGGCGTCGCCGACGTCGTCGACCCGCTCGGTGGCGCGCCGTTCGTGGAGAAGCTCACCACGCAGGTCGAGGTCGCCGCGCTCGCGGAAATGGAAAAGATCGAGCGCGACTACGGCGGCATGGTGGGGGCGGTGCGCGGAGGGTACGTGCAACGCGCGATCCACCGCGAGGCCATGCGGCACCAGCGCGAAGTCGAGGCCGGCCGGCGCCTGGTGGTCGGCGTGAACCAGCACGAAGTCGAAGAGGAATCCCAGTTGGAGGTCTTCCGGCCCGACCCCGCAGCGCGCGAGCAGGTGTTCGAATCGCTGCGACGGGTGCGCGCGGAGCGCGACAACGCCGCGGTCGCCGTGGCGCTCCGACGCCTGGGCGAGGCCGCCGCGCGGCCGGACGAGGCGCTCGGCCCCCCGGTCCTGGCCGCCGTGGAGGTCTACGCCACGGTCGGTGAGATCGGCGAAGCCCTGGCCGGAGTGTTCGAGGAGTACCGCGCGTCGTCCGTCTTCTAGGCGCGGGCACAATGCGGCCATGCGCATCCGCTCCCTGCTCCCGCTGCTCGCAATCGTGCTTCTGGGAGCCGCACTGTTCCTGCTGGTCCGCGGCAGGGGCGGCGGCGGCGCGGACGGCGTCGAGGCCGCAACGCGGAGCGGCGCGCCGCCGGAGTCCGCGCCGACCGATCTAGAGGCCGCGCCGCCGCCAGCGGACCGTCCGGAACTCCCGGAGGCGGTTCCGGAGCCCGAGCCCGTCTTCGCGGAGACTCCCGCCGCGGCTCCGGTACCGGTGGCGCTTCCGCTCGGGCCGCCGGATCGCGATCGCGAACTGCATGGGCGGGTCGTCGGCGCCGTGGGTCAGGGCCTGGCTGGGGCCGAACTCGTGATCACGCAGGCGGCTTTCCGCGGCTTCCGCCTCTCCGATCCCGACCTTGGGGCGGTGGAGCAGGTGATCGGTCGGCTTCAGACCGGGGCCGACGGTTCGTTCCGCCTGCCGCTCGAGCCCGGCTACTCCTACGACCTCGAAGTCGCCGCAGAGGGGTACGCGCGCGTGCGCTTGCGCAATCTGGCCGCTGGCGAGCGCGCCGAGATCGAGCTTCCGGCTGCGGCAACCCTCGAAGGCGTGGTCCGCCGCGGCGACGGCTTGCCGGTCGCGGGCGCGCGAGTCGCGCTGGCGGGCCCGGACCAGCCGCTCCAGGAGACGACCAGTGACGTGGATGGGCGCTACCGCTTCGCCGATCTGGCGCCCGGGCGAGCCGTGGCCCGCGTGCTGCCCGTCGACGAAGCGCCGGCGCCGCTGGCCTTCCTTTCGATCGAAGGCGGGGAGCGCAACGTGCGCGACTTCGTGATCGCGCGCGGCGTCGCGCTGCGCGGCACGGTGCGGGCACGGGAGTCCGGCGAACCGCTCGCGGGCGCCCGCGTCGAAACGCTCGATGACGCCCGGCGCAGCGCGACGACCGACGAGACCGGACGATTCGTCCTGCTCGGCATGAAGCCCGGGACGCCGGTGCGCGCGGTCGCCGACGGCCATGCACCCGCCACGGGTCTCGCGCCCGCTGGAAGCGGCGCGGACGAGAGCGCCTCGCTCGATCTGGAACTCGAGCCGGGACGCAGCCTGTCCGGCGTTGTCCTCGACGCCCTGGGCGATCCGGCAGCGGAAGCCTGGGTGGCCGCGGTCGGGCGCGAAGCCGCTGCCGACGCGCGTCCGTTCCGCGTCGTCCGCAGCGCGGCGGATGGCCGTTTCGTTTTCGAAGGCCTGCGCCGCGACCGTGCCTACGGCTTTTGGGTGCACCTGCCCGGCCAGGGAAGCGCTTGGTTGCCGGCGCCGGAGGCGCCGCGCTCCGCCGGCCAGGCCGACGTCCAAATTCGCCTGGAGGCGCCGGCAGCGCTCGCTGGGCGCTTGCAGCCCGGTGGAAACGAGGCCGCCGCCGGCCGGTGGATCGAACTGCAGCGAGTCGACGCTCTCGACGCGGCCGAGGCGATGCCGGCGCCCGATGCCTCGCGCACCGTGCGCGCCGACGACCTTGGACGCTTCCGGATCGCGGATCTCCGGCCGGGCCGCTACCTGGTCGCGCTCCGCGGCGCCAACGGCGTTCCTGAGCTGCCGGTCGAAGTCGAACTGCACGCCGGAGAAGCGTACACCGATCTGGAACTCGACGGACCCGGCGTCAGGAGCCTGGGCGGGGTGGTGCTGGATCCCCTCGGCGCGCCGGCTGCCGGCGCCATCGTCTGGGTGTTCGCCGAAGACGAGGATCCGGCGCTGTCCCGCGAGACCCGCTCCGATGCCGCGGGCCGATTCCGTTTCGAGGGTCTGCGCGCCGTGCCGCACAATCTCGGCGTCCAGCCCGATCCCGACGCCGGCCCGCAGGTCTACGCAGCCTTGCGCAGCAACGGCGTGCTGCCCGGAGCGGAGGAACTCGAACTGCGCCTGCCGGTGGGCGAAGACCTGACCGGCCGCGTTGTGGACGATCGCAGCATGCCGGTCGCCGGCGCCGACGTGGTGGCCCGTCTCGACGGCCGCTGGGGCGTGGCGCATGCGCGGACCGATGCGCAAGGCCGCTTTCGCCTGCGGGTGCCCGTGGGTGCACGCGTCGATCTCGAAGTCCGCCCACCCGCGGCGGCGGACGGCGGCGCATCGGCATGGCGGCCGCGGAGCATTGCGGCCGTGCCGGCGGGCGGCGACGATCTGAGCATCCGCCTGCTTCGAAAGCTCTGACCGGCGCGTCTATACTCGGCGCGGGCTCTTCCGGAGCGCACAAGATGGGACTCCGCGGCATCGACCACATCGCCATCGCAGTCGAGGACCTCGATGCGGCCACTGCGTTCTGGCGCGACGTGCTGGGATTGCGCGAGGGCGCGCGCGAACAGGTGGAAAGCCAGGGCGTGACGGTGCAGATGATGCACGCCGGCGACACTCGCGTGGAGTTGCTGCACCCGTCCGGCCCGGACACGCCGGTGGGACGGCACCTCGCGCGGCGCGGACCGGGACTGCATCACCTGGCCTTGGCGGTAGACGACTGCGCGCTCGCGCTGGAACGCGCGGGCGCGGCGGGCGTGCGGCGGATCAACGAGGAACCGCTGCCTGGCGCCCACGGCACGCGCGTGGCTTTCCTGCACCCCTCCGGGACCGGCGGCGTGCTCACCGAACTGGTCGCGGGCGGGGAATGAGCCGCGACGTCCGTGCGCATCTGGAGACCCTGCGGGCGCGCGCCCGCGAGGGCGGCGGCGCGAAGCGAGTCGAAGCGCAGCACGCCAAGGGCAAGCTCACGGCGCGCGAGCGTGTCGAACTGCTGCTCGACCAAGGCTCGTTCGAGGAAATCGACGCCTTTGTGACCCACCGCTGCGACGCCTTCGGAATGGGCGACAACAAGGTGCCCGGCGATGGCGTGGTGTGCGGCACGGGCACGGTGGACGGCCGGACCGTCGCGGTCTACAGCCAGGACTTCACGGTCCTCGGCGGCAGCCTCTCCGAGTCGAACGCCGCCAAGATCTGCAAGGTGATGGACCTGGCGATGAAGATCGGCGTGCCCGTCGTGGGAATCAACGATTCGGGCGGTGCGCGGATCCAGGAAGGCGTGCAGAGCCTCGCCGGCTACAGCGACCTGTTTTTGCGCAACACGCTCGCCAGCGGCGTGGTGCCGCAGGTCTCGGCGATCCTCGGGCCCTGCGCCGGTGGCGCGGTCTACTCGCCGGCGCTCACCGACTTCGTGTTCATGGTCGAGGGCAGCTCCTACATGCACATCACGGGGCCCGACGTCGTCAAGGCCGTGGTCCACGAAGAAGTGAGCAGCGAAGACCTCGGCGGCGCTCGAGTGCACGGCGAGATCAGCGGAGTGAGCCATTTCACGTGCGCCGACGACGCGGAGTGCCTGGCGCGGATCCGCGAGCTGCTCGCGTACTTGCCGTCCAACAACGCGGACCCTGCGCCGCTGTGCCCGACCGAAGACCCCGCCGATCGCCGTGACGAATCGCTCGACGCGCTGGTGCCCGAGGCCGCGGACCAGCCCTACGACATCAAGAAGGCGATCGCGGCGATCGTCGACGACGGGCGTTTCCTCGAAGTCCAGGAGTCCTTCGCGCGCAACATCGTGGTCGGATTCGCCCACCTCGGCGGACGGAGCGTCGGCATCGTAGCCAACCAGCCGGCGGTGCTCGCGGGCGTGCTCGACATCGACGCCAGCGTCAAGGCGGCGCGTTTCGTGCGCTTCTGCGACGCCTTCAGCGTGCCGATCCTGACTTTCGAGGACGTGCCTGGTTTCATGCCCGGGACGGCGCAGGAACACGGCGGAATCATCCGCCACGGCGCCAAATTGCTCTACGCGTACTGTGAGGCGACCGTGCCCAAGCTGACGGTGATCACGCGCAAGGCATACGGCGGCGCCTATTGCGTCCTGTCGAGCAAGCACATCCGCGGCGACTACAACGTCGCCTGGCCCAGCGCGCAGATCGCGGTGATGGGTGCCGAGGGCGCCGCGCGGATCATCTTCCGGCGCGAGATCCAGGCCGCGGACGATCCTGCCGCGGCCGAGAAGGAGCGCATCGCCGAGTACGAGGAGCGCTTCGCCAACCCGTACATCGCCGCCGAGCGCGGCTTCCTGGACGACGTCGTGCTGCCCGCCGACACCCGGCCGCGGCTGATCCGCGCGCTCAATTTGCTGGCGACCAAGCGCGACACGAACCCGCCCAAGAAGCACGGTTCGATTCCGCTTTGAGCGCACCGTTCCAGAAGCTCCTGATCGCCAATCGCGGCGAGATCGCGGTCCGCATCCAGCGGACCTGCCGGGAACTCGGGATCGCGACGGTCGCGGTCCATTCTTCCGCGGACCGCCACGCGCTGCACGTGCGGCTTGCCGACGAGGCCTACGAGATCGGCGGCCCGGCGCCGGCGGACTCCTACCTGCGGGGCGAGCGCATCCTCGACGTCGCGCGGCGTTCGGGGGCCGAGGCGATCCACCCGGGGTTCGGCTTCCTCGCGGAAAACCCCGCGTTCGCCCGCGCGGTGGAGGAGTCCGGACTGGTCTTCGTCGGCCCGCCGGCGCACGCGATGGAAGTGATGGGGGACAAGATCGCCTCGCGCCGGGCGATGCAGGCCGCAGGCGTGCCCGTGGTGCCCGGCGGCACCGCGCCGGTCGCCGACGCGGCCGCGGCGGCCATCACGGCGGCCGAATTCGGCTATCCGGTGATGCTGAAGGCCTCGGCCGGCGGCGGCGGCAAGGGCATGCGCGTGGTGCACGCCGCACGGGAAATGGACGCCGCGTTCCGCACCGGCAGCGGCGAGGCCGAGAGCGCATTCGGCGACGGGCGGATGTACGTGGAGAAGTACCTCGCCGAGCCGCACCACATCGAGGTCCAGGTGCTCGCGGACGCGCACGGCCGGACCATGCACCTCGGTGAGCGCGAGTGTTCCATCCAGCGCCGCCACCAGAAGCTGATCGAGGAGTGCCCCTCGCCGACGATCACCGATGCGCAGCGGCAGGAGGTCGGCGAAGTCGCCGTGCGCGCCGCCGCAGCGGTCGGCTACCGCTCCGCGGGCACGGTCGAGTTCCTCTACAGCCAGGGGGCGTTCTATTTCTTGGAGATGAACACGCGGATCCAGGTCGAACATCCGGTGACCGAAGAGGTCTACGGCGTCGACCTGATCGAGTGGATGCTGCGCATCGCGGCGGGTGAGGAGCTCGACCTGCCCGAGGGCATGAAGCCGCGCGGGCACGCGATCGAAGTGCGCCTCAACGCCGAGGATCCCGAGAACAATTTCATGCCGGTCACGGGGACGCTGCGCAACTTGCGCCTTCCCGGCGGCCCCGGCATTCGCATCGACGCGGCGATCTATTCCGGCATGGAGGTCACGCCCCACTACGACTCCATGCTCGGCAAGCTCGTCGCGCGCGGCCGCGATCGCGACCAGGCCCGCCGGCGCCTCGAGCGCGCGCTGGCCGAACTGCACCTCGGCGGCGTGACCACCAGCGCCGGCCTGGCCTTGGAATTGCTGCGCTCCGACGAATTCGTGCGCGGCGAATATGACACCGGCTTGCTCGAGCGCTTCCGCAGCGCCGACGCCGGGGCTGCGGGCAGCGCGCTGGAACGGGTGGCGGCGATCGCCGCGGCGCTGCACCGGCACCACGCGGGCAAGCGCCGGGGCCTGGCCGCGCTGGCGGCGGACCCGCGCCGTTCGCCGTGGGCCGAAGCCGGACGCCAGGCGGGCATGCGCGGCAACGGCGGGCCGCGCGAATGAAGTACTACCTGCGCAGCTCCCATGACCGCTGGGAGGTCGAGATCCAGGAACGCGCGGACGGCGAGTACCGCGTGGTCGAGACCGGCGGCGAACACGAGGCGCACTTCGCCGACGTCGACCGGCAAGGCCAGTACTTGCTGCGGCTGGGCTCGCGCACCTACGCCGTTTCTATCGACGAACACGACGCCACGCATCTCATGGTGACCATCGCCGGCGAGTCCTTCCAGCTGCGCGCCTTCGACGAGCGGGAACGGGCCGCGCGCAAGGTCGCCGGTGGCGGGCGTCCGCGCACCGAAGTCGTCCGCGCCTCCATGCCGGGTGTGGTCGTGGAGCTTCGCTGCGCCCCCGGCGACAATTTGGCGCCCGGCCAGGCCGCGCTGGTCCTCGAAGCGATGAAGATGCAGAACGAAATCGCCGCGACGCATGGCGGCGTGGTCCGCGAGATCCTGATCGAGGCCGGACAAGCGGTCGCTGCCGGCCAGCCCCTGCTGCGGCTCGATGTCCCGCCGGCCGACGAATCTCCGGCCGGCTAGGCGCTCACTCGACGATCCGGCCGCGCAGTTCGGGCGGGATCATCCCGCGTAGTCCCGGCTCGAGCAGGCGGATGCGGCAGCCGTCGCGCGCTGCACGAATCTCCGCGCGGGGTTCGTCGCCGGAGAACGGAAACATCACCAGCACGTGGCGCACGGTCGTGCGGTCCTGCTTGGGATCGGGATCCTGCTGGTAGGCGAGGACTTCGAGCACGTGGTAGCCGAATTGGGTCAGGAACGGCCCCTTGAGCTCGCCGATGTTCCCGGTGTGCGCGCGCAAGTCGAAGGGCTGCACGGCGACTTCGCGCAGGAATTCGTAGCGGCCGTCGGCGGTCGGCGCTTCGTCGTCGTCGCTGTATTCCGCCACGACTTCGGCGAACGTTCGGCCGGCGCGCAGCGCCGCCAGCGCCGCATCGGCACGCGCCCGCAGCGCGGGAAGTTCCCGGGCGAAGCGCGCCTGGACCGCGCAGCGCGGCGCGACTGCGGCCACGGCGTCGCGCAGCAGCAGATCCGGAGAGCCCGGCCGGAAGGTCCAGAAATAGGCGACCAGTTCGTTGAGTTCGCCGCCGGTCACCGGCACGCCGTCGATTTCGAGCAGCGGCCGGTTGTCCGCAAAAGGACGCGGGGCTTGCGGGGCGATCGGCCGGGGTACCCGCTGATCGGGCGCCTGCGCGGCACCCTGGGCGCCCAGGTCGATCCCCGGCTGGCGGGCGCCCGCCTCCGGGTCCTGCTGCGGAAGCGCCGGCGCCGGCGCCTCGTCGACGACCTGGTCCTTGGGGATCAGGACCGGTGGTGCTTCGCCTCGGCCGGGCCGCTGCGCGGAAATCGTGGCGGCGGACACCAGGAAGAGAGCGGCGAAGAGCGAAGAGCGGAGAATGGAGCGCATCACGGGGACCGGCCGGGATTCTACCCGCCTGGGCCACCGCTCTTGCCGCCGTCTTGGGCCTTGCGCCGGAACCACTCCTCGAGCGTGCCGTGGAAGTCCTCCAGGTCGTGTTTCTCGGCGACGGCTTCGACTTCGGGGGCCTCGTGCGCTCGGGCATGGCCGCCCAGATCGGTCGGGGTCGCCGCGCCCGGGCCGCGCCGGAACGCCCGCGCGAAAACCTCTCCAGGCCGCAGCGTGGGCGTGCCGCCGCCGCGCAGGAAGATCTGCACCAATTCCAGTTTGCCCATCGACCAGAGGTAGACCGCGAGCAACAAGCCGGGCAGGAAAGCGCCGAGCATGGTGGCGGCTGCGAAGACGGCCAGAGCGACCCAGCTGCCGAAGCGCACCGCGGCCCAGGTCGCATCGGGCACCGGCGAGCGCCGGGCCAGGAATGCGCGCAGCACCCGGCCGCCGTCGAGGGGGAACGACGGCAGGAGGTTGCCGACCCCGAGGACGAGATTGAGCATTGCCGCCTGTCCGGCGAGAACGCCGGGCAGCAACAGGGCCACGCCGCCTAGCGCGAGGTTGGCGACCGGGCCGGCCAGGGCGACGGGGCCTTCGACCCAAGCGCGCGCACCCATTCCGGAAAGCCGCGCCATGCCGCCGAGCGGCTGGAACGTGATGTCCAGCACCTGGAGGCCGAGCCGCCGCGCGACCATCGCATGCGCGAGTTCGTGCGCGAGCAAGGATGCCACCAGGACGGCGAGAAGGGCCGCGGCGGCGCCAAAGCCCGCGATGCCGGCTGCTTGACCGGCCCACACGAGCAGCAACCCGAAGAACAGGAGCGTGGCCGGCACCACCAGGATCGGGATGCCGAACAAGGCGCCGATCCGTTTCGGGCGGAAGAGCTGCGCCAGCAGGCCGGGCTCCATTCAGAGCGCTCCTCGACGGCGAGTTCCGGTCGCAAGCTGCGGGCGCGGGGTGCAGCGCAGCCGGACCAGCGTCCAAGCGCCTTTGGCTATCTCGGTACGGCTGATCTTGCTGCGGTCCTGGCGCCGGTCTTCGAAGAGAATCGGTGTCTCGGCGCAGCGGAAGCCCGCCGAGCAGGCGAGCCAGAGGGTTTCTTCGAGGAAGGAGTAGCCTTCGGCACGCACGCGGTCCGGGTCGATGGCGCGCAGCACGTGCGCGCGATAGGCGCGGAAGCCCGAGGTCGCATCGCGGACCGGCAGGCGCAGCAGCGCGCGGGACAGCCAGTTCGCCCCTTTGGACAGCGCGCGGCGGTGGAGCGGCCAGCGCGCGATGCCGCCGCCCGGGACGTAGCGGGAACCGATCGCCAGATCCGCCCCGCAATGCAGGCTCGCGAGCAAATCGGGAAGGTGGCGCGGGTGATGCGACCAGTCGGCGTCCATGGTGAGCACGGGGTCGTGGCCGCGGGCGAGCGCCCACTTCCAGCCGTCCCTGTACGCCGATCCGAGCCCCCTCTTGCCCGGTCTCTCGAGCAAGTGCACGCCGGGGAGCGCGGCCTGGCGGACGCCGGCGGCGGTGCCGTCGGGAGAGCCGTCGTCGACCACGAGCACTTGCAGTCCGGGGACGGCGGCGAGGATCTCGGGCAGCAAGCTGGGGAGGTTGCGCGCCTCGTCGTAGGTCGGCAGCACGACCAGCGGGCCGGCACCGTCCGCCGCTCCGCTGGGGCCTATAATCCCGCGCGCATGCATGCTCGCTATCTCCTCGGCAGAGCCCTGCAAGTGATGGGCATGGCGACCGTCCTGGTCGGGCTGGCGTTCAGCGTCTCCCTCGGTTTCCAGGACGAGGGGCTCGCGAGCATGAAGTACGAACTCTACGCCTTGCTCGGCGGCGGCGCGATCTTCTACGCCGGGCGCTGGCTGCAGGGCGGCGCGGCGGACTGAATCCCCGCCAGCCTGTTGCGGCGCCGCCGCGGCGGGCAACGGCCCGCCCGCTGCGTTCAGGGCCTCCGGGCGGCCGGATTCAAACACCGGCCCTCTTCCGCGCCTTCTCCCGCAGTTCGCGCTTGCGGAGCCGCAAGCTTCCCGGCGTGACCTCGAGGAGTTCATCGTCCGCAAGGTATTCCAGCATCGCCTCCAGGCCCATGAAGCGGGACGACCGGAGCTTGTCGTCGAGGTCCTTGTTGGCCGAACGGACGTTGGTGAGCTTGCGTCCGCGCACCACGTTGACCGGCAAGTCGTTGTCCTTGTTGTTCTCGCCCACGACCATGCCTTCGTAGACCTCGACTCCGGGGTCGACGAAGAATTCGCCGCGATCCTCGAGGCCGCGCAAGGAATACGTCGTCGTCTTGCCCGACTCGGTGGCCACGAGCACGCCGTTGCGGCGCGTCATGAGCGTCCCGAGATCGGGCGCGTAGCCGGCGGGCACCGAGTTCAGCACGCCTTCGCCGCGCGTCAGGCTCATGAGCTGCGTGCGCGCGCCGATCAGGCCGCGGGTGGGGATCGTAAAGTGCAAGGTCGCGACGACTCCGCGCCGCTCCATGTCCGTGACCGTCCCGCCGCGCTGGCCGAGGAAGTCGATCACGCGGCCGACCGCGTCTTCGGGCAGCTCGACCTGCGCGTGTTCGATCGGCTCCATGCGCTTGCCGTCGACTTCCTTCTCGAGCACGCGCGGGCGGCCGACGCAGAATTCGTAGCCTTCGCGGCGCATGTTCTCGATCAGGATGCCGAGGTGGAGCACGCCGCGGCCGGCGACGCGCGTGTTCTCGCCGCTTTCCGTGCCGACCCGCAGCGCGGGATCCATCATGGCGGCCCGGTCGAGACGTTCCTGCACCTGACGCGAAGTCACGAAGCGGCCCTCGCGGCCCGCGAGCGGGCTGTCGTTGACCCGGAATTCCATGTCGATGGTCGGCTCTTCGACCTTGATGGCGGGCAGCTGCTCCACGTGCTCGGGGTCGCAGAGCGTGTCGCCCAGGCCGATGTCGACGATGCCCGCGACCGACGCGATGTCCCCGGCTTCCACCATGTCGACCGGCTCGCGCTCCAAGCCGCGATAGGCAAACAGCTCCTTGACGCGGCCGTGCCCGTGGGTGCCGTCGTTGCGGATCCACGCGACGCTGCTGCCCTTGCGCATCCGCCCGCGGCTCACGCGGCCGATGCCGATGCGGCCGACGAAACTGGACCAGTCGAGGGTGCTCGCCTGGAACAGCAGCGGTCCCTCGAGGTCGAACACGGGCGCCGGGATCTCGTCGATGATCGCGTCGAGCAGCGGGGCGACGCCGCGCTCGCGGTCGTCGATCTGGCGGCCGGCCCAGCGTTCGCGCGCGCTCGCGAAGACGGTGGGGAAGTCGAGCGCCAGCTCTTCGGCGTCGAGGTCGACGAAGAGGTCGAAGACTTCGCTGATCACGTCCTCGGCCCGCGCGTCGCGCCGGTCCATCTTGTTGATCACCACGATCGGGCGCAGGCCGTTGTCGAAGGCCTTGCGGAGCACGAAGCGCGTCTGCGGCATCGGACCCTCGAAGGCGTCGACCACCAGGAGCGCGCCGTCGGCCATGGACAGCACCCGTTCCACCTGGCCGCCGAAGTCGGCGTGCCCTGGCGTGTCGATCAAGTTGATCCGCACGCCTTTCCACAGGAGCGAGGCGTTCTTCGAGAGGATCGTGATGCCGCGTTCGCGCTCGATCGCGTCGCTGTCCATCGCCCGCTCGGACTCCTGTTCGCCTCGGGCGAGGCCGCCGGCCTCGCGGAACAGGGCGTCGACAAGGGTCGTCTTCCCGTGGTCCACGTGGGCGATGATGGCGACGTTACGGAAGTCCTTGGACATGGTGCTGCACGGGTAAGCGGGGCATCGTACCGCACCCGGGAGGTATTCCGCACTGGAACGGAGCCAATGGCGGCCGCATCGTCCGGGAATGGAATCCCTGCTGCACCGCCTTGGTCCCGCTGCCGCCGCAGCTTTCGTGATGGCGCTGGCGCCGTTCGCGCCGGCCCTCCAAGGCCCGGACGAGCCCGATGGCGCGGTCTTGCGAGCGCCAGGTCTCGAGTCCCTCGAATTGGGGGGCCAGCTGCGGCTGCGTTTCGAATCGCGCGATCCGGCCCCTCCGACCACTGCCGGCCGGTCCATGAGCAACGGCAGCGCTCGGATCCGGCTGCATCTCGACGCGGTCCTCGACGACACCTTCGGCGCCTTCGTGCAATTCCAAGAGTCCATCGCCAGCCAGGGCAGCGTGTCGATGAGCAGCGTGCGCCAGGCAGTCGGCCGAGCGCGCGGCCTCGCCGACGGCAGGCTCGACCTGGAAGCCGGGCGCATGGAACTCAACTACGGCATGCAGCGGATGATCTCGCCCCTCGATTGGTCGCAGACGGGCCGGGCCTGGGACGGCGGCCGAGCGATCTTCCGCGAAGGCGAGATCCGCGCCGACTTGTTCTGGACCCAGGCCGTCCAGAATCAAGGAGCTCCGTACGGCGGGGTCGATTTCGGCGGGGTCTACGCGCAATGGGCGGGCGACCCGATCACCGTCGACGTCTACGCGTTGCGGCGGCGCGACGAAATGATCGGCGTCTCCGACACCACGCTCGGCGCGTTGTTGCGCGGCGCGTACGACGGCTGGAATTGGCATGCCGAAGGCGCCAGCCAGAGCGGGGATCACGGCCCGCTCGATGCCGGCGGTTACGCCGTGGCGGCGGGGATCGAGCATGTTTTCCGCTGCGGCAGCCGCCTGGGCGCGCGCTACGAACTCGCGTCCGGCGACGCGGATCCGACCGACGGACAGGACGACACCTTCCGACTGCTCTTCGACTTCGGGCACGCGTACCAGGGACACGCCGACATCGTCCGCTGGCAAAACCTGCAGGACATCGTCGTGACGGCTTCCGTGCCCGCCGGCGGCGGCTTCGACGTGCACTCGGACCTGCACCTGCTCTCCCTTCACGAGCGCGCCGATGCGCTCTATCCGGGCGCCGGCGCGGCCGGGGCCACCGCGAGCGGTTCGGCCAGCGATCTCGGCACCGAAGTCGACGTCTACGTGAAAGGCCCGCTCGGCGACTCGGTCGCGATGTGGGCCGGCGTGTCGCAGTTCTTCGCCGGGGACGCGCTCGCCGCAGGCGACGACCAGACCTGGATCTTCGTCCAGGGCGTTCTCTCCTTCTAGCGCCCGCTGGGCCGACTCAAGTCGGCCTGGTCCGCGACGCCGAGGAACCGCGTGCCGACGCGTTCCAACGCCGCCGTCGCGCGTGCGATCGAGGGCGCCGGGTCGGTGCCGTCGGCGAGCGCGGCGGCGACTTCCGGGAACCAGGCCGACGCGTAGCCGCTGGAGCGCCAGAGCAAGCTGCGGCCGCCGTCGGCGGGCAGGAAGCAACGGCCGAAGCGGTGCGGCGCGGCCGGCGGCGCCGCCGCGGCGGCGCGTTGCAGGTCTTGGAGGCGCGCAGCGAGATCGGCAAGCTGCGGCGGAGCCAGCCCGATCTCGGCGAGCGCGATCTCGGCCTGGAGGATCCAGGCCGGCACGCCGTCGACCCGCGTGTCGGCGTTCGCGAGGTCCATCGTCAAGCGCAGAGCGAGCCGGGCCGCGCGCGCATGGATCGTGAAATCGGGATCCAGGAAGGTCTCGACCACGAAAGGCGTGTCGAGCGCGCTGTGATAGACGCCGTTGGAGCCGTGGAAGCCGAAACCGGCGACTTCGACGCCCGCGAGCTCCAGAAACGGCACGTGGTCGCTGCCGCCTCCCGGCACGCCGAGTTGCGCGGGCACCGCGAGACCCTCGGCCGTGCAAGCCGCTTCGAGCGCGGCGACCAGGCCGGGCGTGCAGCTGGCGCCGAATTCGGCGCCGCTGGCGACCGAGTCCATGTTGAGGTACGCCACGGCTTTCTCCCGCAGTTCGCCGCGGTGCTGCTCGACCCACTCGGTGGAGCCGACCAGTCCCCATTCCTCCGCGTCCCACGTCGCCAGGACCAGCGTGCGTTCCGGCCGCCAACCGCGCTCCATGGCGGCGCCGAGCACGCGCGCCACCTCGAGCACCGCGCTGGTGCCGCTGCCGTTGTCGGTGGCTCCCGGGCCCCAGGAATCGCGGTGCGCGCCGAGCAGGACCCATTCGTCGGGCCGGACGGCGCCTTCGATCCAGCCCAGGACGTCGACGATTTCGACCGCCGCCGGATCCTGGTCGACCCGCATCGACACGCGAGCCTCGAGCCATCCTGTCCGTTCCGGGCGGCCGTCGGGGCCGAACAAGCGCGCGGCGTTGCCCGCCGAGAGCGGCAGGCTCGGAATCTGCACCAGGCCCGGCGCTGCGTTCGGCGCGAGCCTGCGTGCGCCGGGCACGGACGCCCAGCCCGGCGTGAGCGGATCGCCGTCGCCGTTGAAGACGCTGCCGCGCTGGATCCCGCTCTCCGGCCGGTACGGTCCGTCCGGGAGCACGGCGCCGCGGCCGGCGCCGTCGTCTTCGGCGTCGGTGTAGAGGAGCGCGCCGGTGCAGCCCGCGGCTTCGGCGTTGGCGACTTTCAGGCCGCGGTAGAGGCCGCCGTAGCGCACGAGCGCGATGCTGCCTTGCAGCGCGTCGCCCAAGCGCGTCCGCAGCTCGGCGAATTCCTCGCGCGTGCCGCGCCCGGCGAAGACAACCCGGCCTTGCGCCTTCCCTGCAGCCGTCAGTCCGTGCATGGGCGGCACCTGCGCGCGGCGCGAGAGCGGATCGGCGGCCAGTCCGGCTTCGGTCAAGTCCAGCGGCACGCGGCCGCCGCGGGCGTCGAGCAATGCGAGTTCGGCGCCCGTTTGGCGGGGGAGGTGCACGCCGTAGCGCGCCTCTTCCACGCGCATGCCCGCCGCGAAGAACACTTGCGCGGCGTAGTCCGCGGCGCGCCGCGAAGCGGGCGAGCCGGCAAGGCGCGGCTCGGCGCAGAGCTCGATCAAGGTGGCGTGCAAACGCTCCGCCGAGACTTCGTCGGGGCGGGGCGCGGCGTCTTGCAGCGAGAGGAGCAGAAGGCAGGCGAGCGTCACGGTGTTGCCAAGGAGAATAGCGCTCGGCGGCGCTAGGCTGCCGCCGTGGACGGACACCACGCCCCTGCGGACTTCGTCGCCGTCGACTGGAACGGGACGGTGGTCCCCTGTTTCGGCCTGGCGCCCTACGCCGGCGCGCTGCGTGCTCTCGAGGGACTGCGCGAAGGCGGCACCGCGGTCATGGTGGTGAGCTGCGCGCAGCAGCCGGTGATCGAGCGCGACGTGCAGCGCCTCGGCCTCGCGACCGACGGCGTCTTCGGCTGCGCCGACAAGGAGCCCGTGCTGCTGGAACTGAGCCGCAGCCTGGGCCGCGGCTTGATGCTCGGCGACCACCCCGCGGATCAGCGCGCCGCGCGCTCGGCGGGCATGCGCTTCTTGCAAGCACGGCTCGACGGCCAGCCATCGTTTGCGGGGAGCGACGGCTGGTTCCGCAGCTGGCGCGAGGCCGCCCTGCTGATGCGCTACGCCTGAACGGCGCCGGCGTTCTCGGTGGATCGCGCCCGGCGGCGGCTGCGATCGGCGAGATCGGGTTCGACGGCCAGTTCCTCGGGCGCGTGGTTCACCAGCGGATCCGCTGCAGCGCGCGCGACGAGCTTGGGCTTCGAATACTGCTCGAAGAGGCCCGTCAGCGCCTTGACGTCGACGCAGGTCTTGACGCCGACGCCGCAATCGCCGCAGGCTTCGGTCTGGCAGTGTTCGGTGAATTCGTCCTGCAGCGACTTCTCGTAGTCCTGCCGCAAGTACTCGCGGGTCACGCCCAGGTCGATGTGGTCCCAGGGCAGGACCTCGTCGAGCGGGCGCTGGCGGTGCGCCGCCTCTTCGTTGCCGTAGCCATGTCCGGCCCACGCCGCCTGCCAGAGATCGAGACGGATGCCTTCGTCCCAGGCGTCGAAGCGCGCGCCACGCTGCCACGCATCGCGGACCACGGCGCCGGCGCGGCGGTCGGCGCGGCTCAAGAAGCCCTCGACCAGCGTTTCTTCGACCTTGTGGCACTTGAGCTTGACGGCCTTCAGCTCCTTGAGCCGGTGCAGGCTCTCCTGTTTGTCGCGCACCGTTTCCGCACCCATCTGCCCGTGCCACTGGAACGGCGTGAGCGCCTTGGGCACGAAGGTCGACACCGAAGCCGTGACGTGGCCGTTGCCCACCAGTCCGGCCGCCTGCCGCTCGCGCGAGCACTGCTGGGCCATGTGGATGATCCCGTCGATGTCTTCTTGGCGTTCGCCTGGAATGCCGATCATGAAGTAGAGCTTGATGTTGCGGAAACCGCTCCGCCAGGCCTCGCGCGCGCCCAGGAACAGGTCTTCGTCGCGGATCCCCTTGTTGACGATCCGCCGGAGCCGGTCGGTCGCGACTTCCGGTGCGAGCGTGAGCCCGTGCTTGCGGACTTCGGACGCGCGTTGCGGGAGTTCGCGAACCTGCTCGTTCACCCGCAAGGACGGCAGCGACATGCTGACTCGCAGCGGATTGAAAGTCGGCGCCAGCGCATCCATGATCCCCAGCAGGTCGGGGTGGTCGCTCGAAGACAGCGACGTCAGGCCGATTTCGTTCAGACCGGTGCTGCGGTACGACGCCTCGGCGATCTCGCGGACCCGCTTGGCGCTCCGAAACCGCTGCGGCCGCTTTTCCATGCCGGCCTGGCAGAAGCGGCAGCCCTGCACGCAGCCGCGCATGATCTCGATGGTGATCCGGTCGTGGATGGTGCGGATCGCGGGCACCACCGGCGCGGTCGGATAGGGCGCGTTCTCCAGGTCGTAGACGATCGCGCGCCGGGGCGTGCCTACGCCGTCGATGGGCCGCATTGCGCCGAGCGCGGGGCCGTCGAACTCGGGTTCCCAGAAACAGGGCGCGTACAGGTACGGGCAGCGTTCGACGAGCGCGCGAAGCAAGTCGCGGCGCGTGCGGTGACGGCCGCGCTCTTCGAGGAGCGCGCGGCTGAAGTCGATCACGGCGGTCTCGCCGTCGCCCAGGAAGAACAGGTCGATGAAGTCGGCCAGCGCTTCGGGGTTGAGCGAGCCGGCGCCTCCGGCGACGATCAAGGGGACGTCGAGTCCGCGTTCGGCGGCGAGCAGCGGAACGCCGCCGAGTTCCAGGCAAGTCAGGATGTTCGTGTACGAAAGCTCGGTCTGCAGCGTGAAGCCGAGCACGTCCATCGCCGCCAGAGGGGTCCGCGACTCGAGGGTGGCCAGCGGCAGTCCGCGGCGGCGCAACTGCGCTTCCATGTCCGGCCAGGGCGCGAAGCAGCGTTCGGCCCAGATCTCCGGCACTTCGTTCAGGCAGTGGTAGAGGATCCGCAGTCCCTGGTGCGGCATCCCGACCTCGTAGGTGTCCGGATAGAGCAGGGCCCAGCGCAGACGGGTGCGCTCGAGATCCTTGACGACCTGGTTGAGTTCGCCGCCCAGGTACCGCCCAGGCAGGCGCACGCCCGCAAGGGCGGCCTCGAAGGCCGCGGTGTCGAGCTGAGGGACCGAAGAGGCCATTCGCCGACAGGATACGGAGTTGGCCGGGACTTTCGCCGCCGCCTTGCCGGGGTCCCCGCCGCGGCCTAGAATGGCCGACCGCCTTTTCGGCGTAGGAGTCTCGAAACGCCATGGAACTGTCCCTGCCCCAGCGCCTCCAGCGGTACGTGGAGGGCTCCTTCGAGCGCACCGTCCTGCTCCAGAAACGCCTTCGTCAGCTCGTTCGCGGCGACGCGCCGCTCTTCGACGCGGAACTCGAGCACATGGACAACCCGATCGAGATCGCTCTCACCGAGATCGAGCGCGGCCTCGTCGAGCTGATCCCCGAAGAAGACGAGTCGGCGCCCAAGCTGAATTAGGTCGGTGCGGCCGCGAGCAGCTGCCGCAGGCACTCGCGAAGCGTCTGGCGAAGGCTGGTAAAGCCTTCGTAGTGGCAGGTCAAGCACGGCCTTTGCCCCGCGCGATTGCAGATCTCGCGCGCCTTGCGGGTGAACGTCGTCCGGTTCCAGTGCAGGATGACCAAGGCGTCGAAGCGGCTTTCCATGTCGCTGGACAGCGCCGCCATCTCCTTGTGCCACGAGGTGTACTCGGCAATCCGCCATTCGCCGCGGAAGCCCATGACCTCGGCGTATTCTCCGAACTTGCCACGGTGGCGCATTTGCGGCTCGCCGCCGCCGATGACCAGGATCCGGAACGGCTGGCGGCCCGACTTGGCGCGCGCCGCGAGCGCCGCCGCTTGTTCGTGCTCTTCGGCGAGCAAGGGCCGGTCGCGGAAAGACGGCAGCTCCTTCTCTTCGACCTTCGAAAAGTGGTCGTGGTCCTGCAGGACGCCGTGCAGGTCTTCGCGCTCCTCTTCGAGGATGCGCAGCTTCTCGCCCATGACGTGCACCGAACGCCGCGCCGCCTCGGCTTCTTCTTCGAGGACGCGCTCGCGCGTGCTCGCCTCGGTGGCGTCGGCAAGCCGCTTCTTGAGCCCGGCCGCCCGGCGGCGTTCTTCTTCGATCTGGGCCCGCGCGTCGGCCAGCTCTTCGCGTAGCTGTTCGCGGCGTCGGCGTTCGCGGCCGAGCTCGTCGTTTGCGGTGGCGAGCTCCAGTTCGTGCGACCGGAGCCGTTCCCGCCATTGCGCCGCTTCGGTTCGTGCGGTCTTGGTGGGCGGCTTGGCCGGCGCCCGCC
>DASWJW010000099.1:0-23979 GCA_036396955.1 Planctomycetota bacterium | reverse complement strand
GCGCGCGCCGGAGCCGTTTCCTTTCCACTCCGCGCAAGTCCCCTTGGTCAAAGCCCTGCTTCCGCGCGTCGCCGCCGGCGACCCGGCCGCCGTGCAAGAGTGCCTCGGCCGCTACGGAGCCTTGGTGTGGTCCTTGGCGCGGCGCTACTTCGCCGACCGGACCGAGGCCGAGGACGCCGTGCAGGACGTCTTCATCCAGTTGTGGAAGAAGGCCGGCAGCTTCGATCCGACGCGGGGGGGCGAGGCGTCCTTCGTTGGGGTGATCGCCCGCCGGCGCTGCGTCGACCGCATCCGCCGCGGCGCGCGGCGCAAGGAAGTGACCGCCGAGGTGCATGACGAGGCGACCGCAGCGCCCAGCGCCGAAGAGCAGTCGATCCGCGGCGAGGAAGCCGCGCGCGCCGCCACGGCCTTGGCGGCCCTGCCCGAAGGCCAGCGCCAAGTGCTCGAGATGTCCGTCTGCCGCGGCATGACCCAGGCGCAGGTCGCCGAAGCGCTCGGCATGCCGCTCGGCACGGTCAAGACGCATGCCCGCCGGGGCCTGCAGAGGCTCCGGCAATCCCTGCAATCCGAATCCGTAGCGCCGCCGCTCACGAAAGAAGGGGGGGCGGCGTGACCGCGCCCGATCCCATGGACCGGCTCGAGGAACTGCTGGCCGACCGCGCGCTGGAATGGCTCGACCCCGCCGACGAGGCGGAGTTGCGCGCGCTCGCAGGCGACACTCTCGCGGCACGGCTCGCCGAATACGAAACCGCCGCCGCGGCCGCCCTGCTCGCGCTCACGCCGAGCGAGCCGCTGCCGCCCGAGTTGTGGGAACGGCTCGAGATCCAGGCGCGCGAGCACTTTGCCGACGCCGAAGGCATCCCGAGCGGGCCAGGCGCCACCGTACGCGGGCAAAGCTGGACCAGCCGGCCGGCGTACGGCTGGTTCGCGGCGGCCGCGGCGCTGATCTTGGCGCTGCTCGCATGGCTCCCGCAGCTGACCGGCCACCGCGCGCTCGATGCGGGCGTCGAGTTGCAGGCGCTGCTCGAACGCGCGCCGTCCGACTTGTTGCGCGTGGCGTGGACCGCCTCCGAAGATCCCGGCGCGGCGGGCGCCGGCGGCGAAGTCGTGTGGAGCAGCAGCGAACAGCGCGGCTACATGCGCTTCGAAGGCTTGGCGGCCAACGACCCCGCGCGCACGCAATACCAGCTCTGGGTCTTCGACAAGGAGCAAGACGAGCGTTATCCGGTCGACGGCGGTGTGTTCGACGTGCCGGCCGGCGGCGGCGCGGCTGTGGTGTCGATCGATCCCAAGCTCGCCGTCGACGCGCCCTACTTGTTCTCCGTGACGGTCGAGAAACCCGGCGGGGTGGTCGTCTCGAGCCGCGAGCGCCTGGTGCTCGTGGCCCCGGTCCCCGAAGACTAGCGGGCTGCTAGTCGGCCTCTTGGGGTTCGGCAGGCGCGTCGATCCAGATCGGTGAACTCCACGCGCACTCGCCGTCGGTGCGCTGCACGCGCACGTAGACCCACTCGCCCGGCCGCCAATCGCCCGGCGCGAAGACGCTCTCGAAGCGCTCGCCGCCGAGCGGCGGGGGGTCGAGGCGCAGCTCCATCGCCGTGCCGGCGAATTTGACTTCCTTGGGAAACGGTTCGAGCTTGGCGAAGTCGTGCATGCCCTTTTTGGTGCGCGAGGCGATCGTGAGCGCGGCGTCTCCCTGCCATTGCACGCGGCGTGCGAAACCGTCTTCGTCGAAGCCGACCACCGAACCGTCGTACACCACTTCGCCGTCGTCGAGCGTGAGTTCGTCGTCGGCTTCGAGTTGGTAGGGCGACCAGTCCGATCCGGTGGCATTGTCGAGTCCGAAACGCAGCGCGCGGCGGCCGTCGCCACGGCCGAAGCGCACGCGCAACAGGCGGTCGTTCCGGCCGTCGGCGGTCTCGGTCGGGCCGTGCCAGGCTTTCGCCACCTTGCTGCCCCGTACGACTTCGACGTTGGCGATCTCGGCGCCGGCCGCAACCCGGATCTGCAAGGGGGCGGCCGCGTCGACCGGGCCCTCTTCGCCCATCTGCAGCGCTCCGAGCTGCACGTCGAGCGCGATGCGCGCGGTCGCCGCATAGACCCGCCGCTCATGCAGTGCCTCGTAGACGGCCGCGCGCGAATTCTCGCGCGCGAGCACCACAGCAAAAGCCTGCAGCGTGTTGCCGTGGTCGCTCGACGCGAGGAATCCGAAGCGGCGGCCCTGGTTGAGGTACTGCACGGCGAATGGATTGAAGGGCAGCGCCTCCAGGTCGCGGCGCAGACCGTTGCGCGGCGCTTCGTACGAGCCGCGCATGCCCTGGAACAGCTCGATCACGCGCTCCAGCTCGGG
This sequence comes from Planctomycetota bacterium, assembly GCA_036396955.1. Lineage (GTDB taxonomy): Bacteria > Planctomycetota > UBA1135 > UBA1135 > UBA1135 > DASWJW01. Next base: position 21,632 of record DASWJW010000099.1, on the reverse strand, counting down.
TTCGTAGACCTCCCAGTGGACTTGCGAGCGATCGGTGATCTGGTGGGGGATCGACAGCCACGCGGCGGGGTCGAAGCCGTCCCACAACTCCTCGGGCGTCGGGCGGTTCCACGGCGCGGTCCGCGCGTCCGCGCGGGAGGCCGTGATCATGTTGCGGTGGCCGATGCCGAACACGCGCTCGAACCCGAACAGCGCCGAGAAGCCTCCCGCGCGGTCGTGGCGGTCGGCGACGCCGATCTGGTAGCGCCACGCATCGGGTGCGAAGTGCTGGTAGTGGTCGGTGACCGCCAGGAAATCGAGCCCGGCGATGTCTTCGGCGTAGCGGTACTGGTCGGCGAGGGTGCCGTCTTCGTCGGCATTGCAGCGCGACAAGTCGGTGTGGCGGTGCAAGTCGCCCCAGAGGCGCACGAAGCCTTGCGGCACCATGGTGGGATCGGGATCGCGCGGCGTCGCGGGAGTGGTGGCGGTCGTGCGGCCGATCGTCCAGGCCGGCGCGGCGGCGAGTTCGGGTGCGGATCCGGCGACCTGCAGCCTTGCGAGCGCCACCTTGCCCGCGGACGTGAAATCGTCCTTCCACAGCTCGACGTGCTGGAAACCGATGCGGCGCTCGTCGCTTTCCCAGGCCGCCAGGATCCCGCCGCCCGGCAACGCGATCGCGGCCAAGGCGTCGGCGTTGGCGCCGTCGCTGCCGGGAAGCTCGACCGCTTCGGTCCAGCCTTCCGCGGTCCACGCCGCGGCGAATTGCCGCCACTCCACGCGCAGGCAGTTGCGGCCGCCGATCGGCTGCATCCGGCGCATGCCGCGCCACAGCAGCCAGACCGCGCCGTTGGCGTCGGCGAGCACGCGCGGCCGCTCGGCGAATTCTTCGGGGCCGGGCGGATCGGGCACCGGCAAGGCCTCGACCGGCTTGAGCGGCCCCGATCCCGGTTTCGCGTCCCGCACTTGCGCCGGCGGTTCGATCTCGTGCCAGGCGCCGTCGACGCGCACCACCATGCGGATGGTGCGTTCGCGGTGGAGAGTGCCGCCGCGGCCCCAGTTCTCGCCGCACTCGTCCCAGGTCGCCCACAGGCGGCCGCGCGCGTCGAATGCGAGCGACGGATGGAACTCGGCGCGCGCGCTGCCGGCGAGCACGGACTCGCTGCCGTCGGGCGCGCGAAGGACCACGTCGTAGTCGCCATCGCGGTAGGCGTCGTAGGCGAGCCAGGCGCGGCCGTCGGCATCGCGCGCCACGGCGGGACTCCAACCGATCCGCACGCCCGCGCGGGTGACGAAGCCCTCGCGCGGCAACGCGGCCGACCAAGGTCGCGGCAGTTCGTCGAGGTCTTCGATCGCGAGCACGCCGCTCGTCGCCGACGCCGGCCAGTCCACCGCTGCGGCAGCAGCCGACCCCAAGGCGCCGCCTTGCAGATCGACCGCGTGTTCGCGCGTGGCGTCGGGTCCGTTCACCAGCAGGCGCGCGCCGTTGGCGGACCCCAGCAAGGCGGGGCCGCGCGCAGGGTCGGCGGCACCGCCGACCACGCCGAGCAGTTCCACGGCAACGGCGGGCCCGGGCGCGCTCGCCCAGCCGGCGAACAAGGCCGCGGGCACCGCGATCAGGAACAGGCGGGCGGACTTCATGCCAAGGATCTCCAGAAGCGGATCGCCGCGGGCGCGAGTTGGTGGAAGCGGTGGCCGTCGCGCGAGAGTTCGAAGCAGGCGGGGACATCGAGCACCTGCCCGCGCACTGCGCGCGCGAGCGCCGGCCAGTCGAGGTCGCCCTCGCCCGGCGCCAGATGATCGTGGACGCCGCGCCGCATGTCGTCGAGCTGCAGCACGGCGATCTGCGCCGCACGTTCCGCCACCACTTGGTGGGGCGGCGCTTCGCCGGCGACCAGCAGGTGGCCGACGTCCAAGCACAAACGCCAGGCGTTCCCGAACCGCTCTTGCAGACGGTCGAAATCGGCGAGGGTCGCCACGTGGTGGCCGGGTTCGGGCTCCAAGGCCACCGTTACGCCGGCCGCGGCGCCGTGTTCGGCAAGGTCCTGCAGCGCGGCGCCGAGCAAGGCGTCGGCGCGCTCGGGGTCCTGGCCGGCCGGCAGCGCACCCGACCACAACGACAGCGCCGGGGCGCCGAGCGCCGCCGCCCAGTCGAGCATTCGGCGCAAATGATCCTGCCGCACCGCGCGCTCGGACGCGCTGGTCTCGAGCAGGTTGGGGCGGTGCTTGCGGCGCGGGTCGAGCACGAAGCGCGCGCCGGTTTCGAGCACCGGCTGCAGGCCCAGCTTCCGGCAGAGCGCGCCGATGCGCGCCACTTCGTCGTCGCCGGTGTTTGCCGGGTCGAGGTGCGGCACGTCGGGCGTGATCGCCACCGCCTGGTAACCGAGTTCGGCCAGCCACTCCAGCGCCTGGTCCAGGCGATGGTGGGGGAAGCCGTTGGAGTTGTAGCCGAGTCGGACCATGCGGCCCTCTCAAGGCTACTTGACCACGCCGCCCCGGCCGCGGATCACGTCGTCGATCTTGCGGTTGATCGCGTCCTGTGCGGTCGGGCTGTCGGCGAAAGCGGTCTTCAAGGCCTGCAGGTTGTCGAGCGAGGCGTCGACCTTCCTGCGTCCGTCCTGGATCCTGGCGCGGTACTCGAATGGATCGCCGCCGACGTCCACGCGCCAGCGTTCGGCAGCTTCGATCAAGCGCGCGCCTTCGCTTGCGTCGGCGAGCGCGGCCGCCCATCTTGGGTCGCCCATGAAGCCCGCGTCGGCGCCGTCCATGCTCAGCACGCGCCGTTCCCCCGCGGCCGGCACCGGGGCCGGCGCCACGGCGGCGACCGGAGCGGGGGCCTGCTCGGGCCGGGGTCCGGAATCCTCCGCGCTCGTCAGCCTGCGGAAGAACGCCATCGGCCCGGGGAATTGCAGGTTGGCTTCGGAGTAGCGCTCCCACGCCACCGTGGTCAAGAAGACCACGATCGCCAGCGTCGCCAGGACGCTGGCGACGCCCGACTTCTGCTTGCGGCGGCCGCGCGTTCCGGAGCCAGAGCCGGACCCGGAATGGGCACGCGAGCGGGGAGTGCGCTTGGCCATGCCGACGAGGATAGACGCTAGGGCTGCCGCAAGATCGCCGCGAAGGCCCCGGCGCGGCCGGGCTCGGGCTCGAAGAGGTGGCTGTCGACCACTTCCAGTCCGGCGCGTTCGGCGGCGGCCGTCGCGCCAACAAGGTCTTCTTCCGGCTCCAGCGAGCAGGTCGACCAAAGCGCGCGCCCGCCAGGAACCAGCAAGCGCGACAGCGCCGTGTCGGCGATCCCGGCCTGGGTGTCGATCGCGTGCTGCAGCGATTCGGCGTCGAAGCGCCAGCGCGCCTCGGCGCGGCGGCCGAGCACGCCGGTGTTGCTGCACGGCAAGTCGAGGATCAGCAGGTCGTAGCGGCTGCCGGGCAAGTCTTCGCGCGCGCCGGAGACCAGGCGGGTTCGCACCTTGTGTCCCAGCCGCTTGGCGTCGGCTTCCATGGCGGCGAGACGCGCCGCGTCGACGTCGCAGGCCACCAGCTCGATCTTGCTGCCGGTCGTCTCGAGCGCGGCGAAACTCTTGCCGCCGGGAGCGGCGCACAAGTCGAGCACGCGCTCGCCCGCCCGCGGCCTGGCGAACGCGAGGACTTGCTGCGAGGACAGGTCCTGCACCGACCAGCCACCGTCGGCAAAGCCCGGCAGACCGCGCGGGTCGCCCATGCCGTCGGGCAGCAAGTAGGCGTTGATGGGGATGGGACAGCCGTCCTCGGACTGCCCGGGCTTGACGACCCGCAAACCGGCCTCGGTCAGGCGCTCGACCACCCGGTTGCGGTCGGCGCGCGCGGGGTTCACGCGGATCGCCGCCGTCGGCGCAAGGTTACCGAGCTGCATGCGCCGCACCGCCTTTTCCACGCCGACGGCGTCGATCCAGCGCTGCACCAGCAGGTCGGGATACGAATAGGCGAGCGCGTGCCAAGACACCGGTTCGGCGGCCGGGTCGGGGAAGATCGGTTCGTCGAAACGCCAGGAGCGCAAGCCGAACGCGGCGTCCTCGACCGACAAGCGGTCGGCGGCCGGCTCCGCGCTGGCGGGATTCTCATCGGTCGCCGCACGGTCGGCGGCCCGCAGAACCGCGTTGGCGAAACCGAGCGCGCGGCCCAGGTGGTAGCGACCGGCATCGAGCGTCGCACCGAAAGCCGCGTATGTGGGCACCTGCTCCAGGTAGAAGCGCTGGTAGAGCGCCAGGCGGATCGTCCAGCGCACGGCCGGTTCGAGCCGAGTGCGCTTGCAGAACGGCCGCGCGATCGCGTCGAGCGTGCGCTTGCGGCGCAGCACTCCGCCCAGCAGCTCGCGCGCCAGCGCGCGGTCGCGAGGGTCGAGCTGCGTGTGGTCGGCCGCCGCGGCAAAACGGCGGGTCGGAAAACCGCGCGTCTCGAGCAGGAGCTTGAGCACGAGCTTGCGGGGCGCGACGCCGGTCTGGATCTTGGGTTTCTGCTGCGACTGCGGCTGCGGGCCGCGCCGCTGTTGGGGAGCGCGACTCATCGTCCAGCGACCTCTTCGACGGCGCGCAAGCGTTCGCCGACCGCGAGCCCCGCGCCGCGCAGGAAGGCCTGCGCGGCGAGCGGCTGCTTGCCGGCGCGCTGCACGCGCTTGATGCGGTATGCGCCGGCGCCGCAAGCGACGACCAGCGCGGAATCCATGCCGAGGATCGTGCCTGGCGCGGCGGCTGCCGCGGGCGGTCGTTCCTCGGGTTCGCCGGCGTGCACCTTGAGCGGGCTGCCGTCCGGCAAGCGCGTTTCGGCGACCGGCCAGCCGGCCATCGCGCGCACGCGGCGGTCGACCGCATCGACCGGCTCGTTCCAGTCCAAGCAGGCGTCTTCCTTGCGCACGCGGCGGCACACGGACACTTCGCTCTCGACCTGCGGCCGGCCCGGCGGCAGCGGTCCTGCGCCGAGTCCGGCGACGAATTCGACCAGCAGCTCGGCGCCCATCGCGGCGAGCCGTTGCGCGAGTTCGGGGGCGCTCTCGCGTACACCGACCGGAGTGGAACGGCTGGCCAGCACGGCGCCCGCGTCGAGCTTGCGCACCACGTGCTGCACCGAAACGCCGGTGTCGGGTTCACCGGCCAGGATCACCGCCTGCACCGGACTCGCGCCACGCCAGCGCGGCAGCAGCGAGCCGTGCAGGTTGATGCTGCCGAGTCTGGGGATCGCGAGGAATTCGTCGGACAGGATCTGCCCGTAGGCGATGACCACGGCGAGGTCGGGCGCGAGCGCCGCGAACTCGCGCAAGAATCCGGGGTCGCACGCGTCGTCGGGTCGCAGCACCGGAAGGCCGGCGGCCGCGGCTTGTTCGGCGAGCGCGTTGGGCGCTTCGCGGCGGCCGCGGCCGGCGCCGCGCGGGGGAGCGGTGACCAGTGCCACCGGCGCATGCGGCCCCGCCATCAGCGCTGCGAAGGCCGGCACGGCGAAAGGCGGCGAACCGAGGAAGACCATGCGCATGGGCGGCCCGCCGCCGGTCTGCCGCGCCTAGGCGTGCGGCTCGACGAGCTTCTTGAGGTCGTCGAAGGAGAGCATGCCCGTGTGCCGCGCGACTTCCTTGCCGCCCTTGAACACCAGGAACATGGGGATGGCCATCACGCCGTACTGGCTGGGCACGCTCGGATGGTCTTCGGTGTTGTGCTTGACGACCTTCAGCTTGTCGCCCATTTCCGCGGCGAGCTTGTCGACGGCCGGAGCCATCGCGCGGCAAGGGCTGCACCAGGGCGCCCAGAAGTCCACGAGCACGGCCTTGTCGGCCTGGAGGACTTCGGTTTGGAAAGTTTCATCCTGGACTTCGAGTGCGTTCGACATGATTGGACCGGGTTTCCGACCGGACATTCTAGTCCGGATCGGCGGTTTCGGCCACACCTGACTGCCGTGACCATTCGCGGGGAAACCGCCCTTCAGGCCTCGTCGCCGAGCAGCTCGCCGACTTCGGGCTCGGACTCGGGGCCGTGCTCGTCGAAGCTCTCGTCGAGCTGCTCGAGATTGACCTCGAAGGTCTCGCCGCTGCGGCGGATCGTCACGTCGCCGAAGGGCACGTCTTGGCGCAGGTCGATCGCGCGCTGCTTGGCGAGCTCCAGGAAGGCCACCAGGTAGAAAGCGGCGTCTTCGCGGCGCACGCCCTTGTCTTCGAGCAGCTGGCTCAAGGTGACCTGCTCGCGCGCGTCGAGCTGGTCCCACACGTCTTGCACGTAGGAGCGCAGCGAGCGGCCGGTGGGCCGCACGTGGTGCGGGCGCAAGAAGCCGGTTTCCTTCTCGAGCCGGCGGAAGACCTGCAACAGATCCCACAAGGAGACGTCGCCGAGATCCCAGTCGGCCTCTTCCGCTTCATCTTCGCGCTTGAACTTGCCGAGGAAGCGGCCTCCCGGCGGCAGCAGCCGCGCGCGCGCGCTATGGCGCTCGCCGAGTTCGTCGGCGGCCTCGCGCAGCGACTTGTACGCAAGCAATTGCTGCACCAGCTCTTCGCCCGGATCGAAGGGGTCGTCCTCGGCCTCGATCTCCTCTTGCGGCAGCAAGGAGCGGCTCTTGATCGCGAGCAGCGTGGCCGCGACCACCAGGTAGTCGGCGGCCTGGTCGACATCGACCTTTTCGAGCGTGCGCACGAAATGGCAGTACGCATCGCAGACCTGGCTGAGCGAGACCGCGTGGATCTCGAGCTCTTTCTCGCGGACCAGCTGCAGCAGCAGGTCGAGCGGGCCCTGGAAGACGCGCTCGAGCGTGACGGTGAAGCCCATCGCGTCGTCGGGATAGGCGTCGTCGGCGTCCAGGGGAAGCTGAGCTGGCTTCTTCGGCAGCGGCTCGGACGCCCCCGGCACGGCGTGGGCGGGTTCGATCATGCGAACAGCGCGTTGAGGGCGCGCGTGACTTCGGGACGGATGCCGTAGATCGAAGTGATCGAGTCGATGCACCAGAACATGGTCTTGCCGACGAAAGCGCGGAACGACGGCACGAAGAAGACCAGTCCCATCACGATGAAGAGGCCGACGCGCTCGAGGCGTTCGAAGGACTCGCGCATGGACGGAGAGAGGAAGTAGCGCAGCACCCGCGAGCCGTCGAGCGGCGGGATCGGCACCAGGTTGAACACCGCCAGCAGCACGTTGACCAGGATGGCCAGCGACAGCACCTGCGATCCAGAGGACACGGGCTGGTAGATGCCGGAGCGCAGCAGGATCGTCAGAAAGCCGGCGAAGCCAAAAGCGAGCAGGATGTTGGAGACCGGGCCGGCCGCGCCCACCAGCGCCCAGTCGCGGTTGGGGCGGCGCAGATTGTGCATTTGCACGGGCACCGGCTTGGCGCCGCCGAAGAGCACCGCGGACCCCGACAGGAACAGCAGCCCCGGGAGCACCAGGGTCATGAAGGGGTCGATGTGCGGGATCGGGTTGAGGGTCACCCGGCCGAGCATCCGCGCGGTGGGATCGCCCAGGCGGTCGGCGACCCAAGCGTGGGCGGCCTCGTGGGTGGTGATCGAGAAGACCACTACCAGGATGCCCCCAATCAGCAGAATCGGATCCATGCGCGCGTGAACGGCCCGGCAGGCCGCGACGGCTTACAATACGCCATCCGGAGCGGGATTTCGTGGTGCATTCCTCGACCAAGTCGGTGACCGACCGCCAGCGCGCACTCGCCCGTGGCCTCGAGGTGCTGCAACTCGAAGCCGCAGCCATCCAGGCGCTCGCCGCACGCTTGGACGACTCCTTCCTGGACGCCTGCGCCGCCGTGCTCGCCTGCCAAGGCCGCGTGGTGGTGAGCGGCATGGGCAAGGCCGGCCTGATCGGCCAGAAGATCTCGGCGACGCTCGCCAGCACCGGCACGCCGAGCCTGTTCCTGCACCCCGCCGAAGCTCTGCACGGCGACCTCGGCCGCGTGCGCGCCGGCGACCTGCTGCTGGCCCTGTCCAAGAGCGGCAAGACCCGCGAACTCGTGGCGCTGCTGCCGGCGGTCAAGCTGATCGGCGCGAGCGTGCTGGCGATCACCGAGAGCACCGATTCGCCGCTGGGGGTGCACGCCGACGTGGTGATCGCGCTGGGCCCGCTCGACGAAGCCTGCCCGCTCGGGCTCGCGCCGACGGTCACCACCACCACCATGCTGGCGCTAGGCGACGCTCTGGCGATGGCGGTGCTCGAAGGCCGCGAGTTCACGCGCGAAGACTTCGCCGCGTACCACCCTGCCGGCGATCTAGGCCGCTCGTTGATGAGAGTCGACGAAATCATGCGCAAGGGCGAAGAGCTGCCGCTGATCGCGGCCGGCCGCACGGTGCGCGAAGCGGTGATGGTGATGACCGAAACGCCCGGGCGACCGGGCGCCGCGCTGGTGGTCGACCCCGCCGGACGGCTGGCCGGGATCTTTACCGACGGCGACTTGCGGCGCATGATCGGCGAAGGCGACCCGGGCCTCGGAGACGCCGTCGACCTGCACATGGCCGCCAGCCCGCGCACCTTGCAAGCCGCAATCTTGGTCGGCGAAGCGCTGCGCTTGTTCAAGACCGCGCATGTTGACCAGATGCCGGTGGTCGGCGCCGACGGCGCCACGGTGGTCGGGCTGGTCGACGTGCAGGACCTTCTCGAGGTGCGGCTCTGAGTTCGTCGCGTCCCAAGCCGGTGCTGCCGCCCGACGGTCCGCTCGACGCGGTGCGTGCGGCGGACTTCCCGCCCGCGCTGCTCGCGCGCGCCGCGGCGGTCCGGCTGCTGTTGAGCGACGTCGACGGTGTGTGGACCGACGGCCGCATCCTGGTGCACGCCGACGGCAGCGAGTCGGTGTTCTTCCACGCCACCGACGGTTTCGGTGTGCGCAAACTGATCGCAGCGGGCATCGAGATCGCCGTGGTCAGCGGTCGCGACAACCCGGCGGTCGCCCACCGGTGCCGTTCGCTCGGCGTCGAAGAGATCCACCTCGGGCACTTGCGCAAGGCCGAAGTCGTGCGGCAGCTGATCGAAGCGCGCAGCCTCGCCCCCGAACAGGTCGCCGTGATCGGCGACGACCTCCCCGACCTGCCGATGTTCGCGGCGGCCGGATTGCGCATCGCGCCGCCCCAAGCCGTGCCGGCGATCCTCGCGCTCGCCGACCACGTGACCCGGGCTCCCGGCGGCCGCGGTGCCTTGCGCGAGGCCTGCGAACTGCTCATTGCGGCGCGGTGAAGCACTCCTGGCGCAGGTTCGGCCTGCTCGGACTGGCGGTCACCGTCGTGGCGCTCGGCGCCGACGCATGGCGGCGGCGCCCGTACGCCGCGGAAGCGCTGCCGGCTCCGGCGCCGGGTTTCGTGCAGCGCGTCGACGAGCACCTCGGCACCGTCGAGATCTCGGTCGAAGGCCCGGTGGAACTGCGCGAGAGCCGCGCCGACTTCCGCGCCGGCGACTCCACGCTGCAAGTCGACGGCCGCGACCCTGAACCGGTCGGCGGCGACGGCATGGCGCTGACCGACGTGCGGATCGTGCGCGCCAATGCCGATGGAACGGTGGTGTACGAAGCGCTGTCGCCGCGCGGAGAGATCAAGCTGGTGCCCGGCGCAACGCGCCTGGCGGTCGACCGCACGCGGCCCTGGCCGCTGCACGACCCGACGCTGCGCCTGCCCGGCGTTCTCGGCGGACGCGAGATGACGCTGGTCGCCGAGCGCGCGCTGCTCGACCCGGAATCGGGCGGCGTGCGCACCGAGGGCGCGTTCTCGTTGAGCGGCGCCGGCCTGCATCTCGAAGGCTTCGATCTGGCGCTCGAGCCCGGCGGGCGGCTGCGCTGGGGCGAAACGCAAGGCGCCACCATCTGGCGGATGCGCACGCCGGGCGGCAACGCCTTCGAAGGCCGCTCCGACGGCGGCGGCACGCTGCAGCCCATGGCGCCGGACCTGCAAGTCCTCGAACTCCCCGCCAAGAGCTGGAGCGAAGTCGTCATGCCCGCGCACTCGGGGACTCCCGGCACGCTGCGCACGCGCGGCTTGCGGCTCGAACTCGACGCCGCCGAAGACACGTGGACGCCGCGCAGCGCGCGCGGCCTCGACGCCACGATCTTCGAGAGCGAGGATGGCGCCTTGCGGGCGAGCGGGGCAGGTTCCGTGGCGACCTGGGGCGCCGACGGCACGATCGCGGCGATCGACATCGACGGCCCGGCGCTGGTCGGCCGCCGCGGACTGGACGGCAGCTTGTGGGGCCACGCACGCGGCGGCGCCTGGATCGGTCCCGCGGGCCAGGAGATCTACCTGCACGGCGGCGTGCTCGCGTTCGCACCCGAAGGCCGCATGCGCGCGAACTGGCTGCGGCAGACCCCGGCGGGGCGCAGCGCCGGCGGCACGGTCTGGCTCGAGGGACCCGACGGCACGCTGCGCGCGGGCCGCGTCGAGCCGCGCAAGCCGGATGGCTACTGGCTCGAAGATGGCGTGATCGCGTGGCCCACCGACCCCGGCGTGCGCGCCATCACCGCCGGCCGCGCCGAACTGCAGGCCGACGGACCGATGCGGCTGTTCGACGGCTTCCAGGTTTGGGGCAGCGACGCCGGTGAAGACTGGCAGCTCCAAGGGCTCCAGCTCGAGTCCGACGGCATGCGCCGCGACAGCCGCATCGGTGCCGACGGCCGCGTGTCCTGGCAGCGCGGTCCGGTGAGCGTGCAGGGCGAGAAACTCATCCGCCGCAGCGACACCGAAATCGTGGTGCGCGGCCGGCCCGCGGTCGCGCGCATGCCCATGGGCGCGGCGGGCGCCGACAAGACCGGCGCGGCGCCGGGCCTGCTCCGCGTCTCGGCGGAACGCTTCACCTGGACCGACGAGGGCTTGCTGGTGCAAGGCTCGCCGGTCCTCGAACTGCCCGCGGCGCAGTACGGATTGAAGGGCGACGTGGTCGAAGTGCGCTGCGACTCGCTGACCTGGGACGAAGCCAGCGGCGTGTGGCAGCTCAACCGGCAAGTGCGCTTCGACGGCGCGCTGCGCGGCGCCGCGCGGCAAGGCCGCTGGCATCCGGACGATGGCCTGACGCTGCTGGGCCGCGTCGAGATCCCGTGGCTCGAGGGCGAAGAACTCGGCGGCCGCGGCTTCCGGCTAGAAGGCCGCGAAGTGCGGCTGCGCGACGACGGCGAAGTCCGGCTCGACGAAGACGCCGCGGTCGAACTCAAGGAGCCCGGCGCCGTCCGCGCCACGCGGATGGAAGGCGACGCGATCGAATTCCACGCCGACGGCGGCTGGGTCGACGGCGGCACGCGCATCCTCGGACCCGCCCGCGAAGGCGCGGCGCGACGCATCGAATGGCAGAGCACTTCGACCGGCGCGCGCGTGATCCGCCTGCTCGGCGATGCCTGGCTGCGCACGCCCGACGGCGAAGCGCGCGGCGAGCGCGTGCTGTACGATCCCGGCGACCCGGACGAGGGGCGCGATCCCAGCCTGGAGCTGGTGCGCAGCGACAAGGACCTCGCGCGCCTGACCCTTCCCGACGGCTCCGTGGCGACCGGCGACCGGCTCCATTTGAATCTGCTCTACCGCCTGCTGTCCGGCGAGAACATCCGCGCCACGCGCCCGCCCAAGTGATCGCGGCAATCCTCCTCGGCGCGGCCTTCGTCATGGGGCCTCAGCAAGACGATCCGACGGCGCTGGCTGCGGCCGACGGCTGGCAGGCCGTGATCCGCAAGAGCGACTCGCACGTCGAAGGCGACGAGATCGTCTACTTGCTCGAGGGCTTCCGTCTCACCGGGCCCCCAGCCCGCCGGAGCGACGGCGACGCGCTGCAGACCGTGTCCGCCGAGCACGTGGAATTGCGGCTCGACCGCGCACGCTACGAACTCCTGTTCCACGCGGTTCCACAAGATCCGGCCGTACCCGCGCCGCCGGCGGCGCCCGCGGCCACCACGCCGAAAGGCCTGGTGGGCCGCATGGCGAACCGCGTGCTGGTCGCGCTCGGACTCCCGGCGGACGAAGCGTTGTTGCTGCGCCTCGAGATGGAGGGCGAGGTCCACATCGGCGACTCCGAGAGCGACCTGCTGTGCCGGCGCCTGGTGCACGACGGCCGCGCCGGCACCACACTGATCGACGAAGCCGACTTGCGCGCGCGCGGCAACCGCGGTCCCAACGGCTGGCCGTTGCGGATCCTCGCCGAGCGTCTGCGGGAGAGCGCCGACGGCACGCTCGAAGCCACCGGCGCGCGGCTCACCACCTGCGACCATCCGCAACCGCACTACGCCGTGCAGCTCGCGACGATGCGCGGCGTGCCGCTCGACGAAGGCGCGTGGTCCTGGACGACCGAAGGCGCCTGGCTCGAGGTCTACGGCTCGCGCGTCCTGCCGCTTCCCGCGCCCGACTTCGGGCCGGAGGGCAACTTCCTCGGCTTCCAGGGCGTCGGCATCTTTTCGGACAGCGCGCGCGGACAAGGCGCGGAGTTGCGCTTCGGCGGCACCCACAGCCTGGGCGACCTCGATGCGCGCCTCTCCTGGCGCGTGGCGCCGGGAGCGAGCTCGCGGCGCGGTTTTCCGCTCGGCGCCGAAGTGCAGCTCGAGTCGGATTTCTGGGCCGCGGACTGGGATCTCTTCTGGCTCGACGACCAGGGCAGCGACAAGACCCGGCTCGCGCAGCAAGTGATCGCCACCGATCCGCAGCGCTACCGCTTGCGGCTCGACAACCGCTTCGAGCTGTCCCCGACCTGGCGGCTCGACGCCGACCTCGCGCTCACCAGCGACGCCCTGGTCGATCCCGAATTCTTCGGCGACGACTGGCGGCGCGAAGAAGACGCCCGCAGCGAGCTCTACTTGCGCCACGCCGGCGCGGGGCATTTCGTCGACGCGCTCGTCACCTACCGGCTCGACGACAGCGGCTACACGCCCTTCGCCGGCTTCCCCGCGCCCGGGCGCGACAATCCGCAGTCCGTCGACCTCGCGCCGCAAGTGCGCTACGAGAGCTACGCGACGACGATCACCGAGCTGCCAGCCGGTTTTCTCGGTGGCGCCGACGGCCAGGCGCCTCTCGACTTCTCCTGGGGCGCGGAAGTCGCGCGCATGCGCAAGCGCGATCGCGCGCTGACCACCGCGCCCGGCGTGCGCCCTTTCGACCCGAACCCGGCGCTGGGGCGCGACCGCGTGCGAGCGTGGGGCGAAGCCGCGGTGCCTCTGCACGCCGCCGGTGCGTTCTTCCGTCCCGGCGTACGCGCCAACGGGCTCGCCTACGACGACAACGTGAACCGGACCGAGGGCGCGCAGCGCGGCACGGTGGAAGCTTTCGCCGAGGCCGGCGTGGTGCTCGTACGCGACTATTCGCACGGCTGGCGGCACCTGGTGCTGCCGCAAGCGCGCTTCCGCTCGGCGCAAGCGAGCGGCGAAGACCGCGCCTTCCTTCCCAAATTCGACCGCTTCGACCGTCAGCGCCCCGGCGACGTGCTCGAGCTCTCCCTCCGGCAGTTCTGGTACGCGCCGGCCACCTCCGCGCCGTGGCTGGACGTCGACGTGTTGTGGCCGTGGTACCCCGACACGCAGGAGCGCTTGCGCGACGGCAGCTTTCCGCAGCCGCGCCGCAGCGATCCGGCGACGCACCAGGGCCCCGCCGAGCTGCGCACCGTCTGGACGCCGGGCGTCTACGGCGACCCGCTCGCCGGCTTGCGCGTCGAAACCCGCGTGCGCCAGGACTTCCTCGACTCCGAGTACGAGGAGATCTTCGCGCGGATGAGCGTGTCGCCGCACGAGCGGCTCGATTACGGCGTCGCGTGGCGCAAGGTCGAAGACCGGTTCAGCCTGGTCGAACTCTCGGCGGACTGGCGCTTCTCCGACTCGTGGGCCGTGCGGGTGCAGCAGCCGTTCTCGCTCGGCGGCCGGCCGAGCAAGCAGTCCCGCTTGGAGCTGCGCCGTTACGGCCACGACTTCGTGTTCCTGGTCGGCTACGACCGCAGCCAGGCCGACGGCCAGTCGGGCTTCCATTTCTCGCTCGAACCGCGCTTCCTCAGCGACCGGCCCCCGGGCCACCGCGGCCTGGGACTAGAATGAGACCGCAATGGTCCTAGCCTGGATCAGCTCGGGAGAGATCCTGCTCGCCGCCGTGGTCGGCCTGCTGATCTTCGGCGGACGCTTGCCCGAGGTGCTCAAGGACGCGGGCCGGGCCTTCTACCGGATCCGGCGCTCCCTCAACGATCTCCGCCGCGAGACCGGCCTGGACCGCACCCTCCGCGAGCTCGAGTGGGAATCCCGGAAGATCCGCGACGAGGTGAAGTTCGACCCGGGAATCGACACCGGGATCCACGACGCCCTGGCCGACACGGATGCGGCCTTGCGCGACTCCGGCGGCCTGCCCATGCCGACCGTGTCGGATCATCACGGCAACTCGGACCAGCCGCCGGCGAGCGCAGGAGACCCGGGACCCGGGTCCGCGGCGAATCGGGACGAGCCGGAGGGCGAACGAAAGCGTCAGGTCGTGGATCCAACGCCTCAAGACCTGGGCGAGAGACCCCCGTCCGACCACTAGGGGTAGTGCTTGAGCCGCACTGCGGGGGTCGTCCCGCGGTGGAAAAGCCCTGGAAAAGTCCGTTTCGGTGCGGGTTCTCCACAGCGCCAGGGGCTACCCGCAGGCAATCTGCAATCCCTTTTGTGATAACGACTTAGAGAAGCAAAGTTGGGGGATGAGGGCGATTTCGGAGCCTTATCCACGAGTTTTCCACAGACAGGCCGCGCACGGTTCCAGGCGCGACCGGAACTCCTTACCCCGTCCTTACATCCGTTGCATCAGACCCGGGAACGCGCAAGGCTTGGTGCGCGCGTCGAGCTGCGGTTGCAGCACCTCGTCCCAAGCGAGCCGGCATGCGTTGCGCGATCCCGGCAACGCGAACACCAGGGTGGCACCGATCACGCCGGCCGTCGCGCGCGACTGGATGGTGCTGGTGCCGATGTCGCGGAACGAGAGCCAGCGGAACAGCTCGCCGAAACCGGGCAACGGCTTGTCGTAGAGCGGTTCGACGGCCTCGGGGGTGACGTCGCGACGGGTGACGCCCGTTCCGCCGGTGATCAGGATCACCTGCACACGGTCGTCGCGGGCCCAAGCGCGCACCTGGGCGCGGATCGCCTCGACCTCGTCGCGGACCACCACGCGCTCCACGCAGTCGTGGCCGGCGGCTTCCAGGCTCCCCGCCAGCAGCGCGCCCGAATCGTCGGTCGCGAGATCGCGGGTGTCGGACACGGCCATCACGGCGATGCCCAGCGCCACGAACGATTTCTCCCCGCCGTCGTGCGCGGGCTGGCTCGTGGTGTCCGGTCCAGCGGAGGATTGCGCCATCGCCGTCCATTCTAGACGGCAAGGCGCAGGCGGCTACATCTCGCTGGCGAGCAGGAAATCGGTGTCGACCGGGCCCAGCAGCATCACCAGGTCGAAACCCAGGCGGTCGAGCATTCCGAACATGGGCATCAAGTCGATGAAGCGCGTGCCCGCCCGCGCGTCGAGAACGAACAGTTCCTGTTCCACGCCCAGTTCCTTCAAGTGGTCGTGCACCTGGCGCAGTTCCTTGAAGCTGCGGGAGTCGTCGGCGCTGCGCACCGTGTAGCTGAGCCGGCGGCCGGCCCAGCGTAGTTCCTTGCCGTTGGGGCAGAACGCGGTTGCCGACTTGGGATCCGGAGTCGCGAAGCCGGGGCTGTCGACCGTGACCGTCAGGATGGTCTTGGCCGCGAGGCCCGCCTCCGCGGCGACCAGGGTTTCGATCTCGAAAGTATCCGACACGCCGCGCGTCGCAATGCGGATGCGCGGAATGCCCACGCTGTCGCGCGCAGCGACTTCGAGGACTCCGTTCAAGACCTCGACGGGGGCGCCGCGGTCCACCCACAACTGCAGCGGCTCGCCTGCTTCGCGGTCGAGGGTCGGCATGATCTTGTCACGCAGAGTCGCCGCAACCTTCCACATGGGATCGAGCCGGCCCTGGACGCGCGGCATCGGCTCGTCCTCGGTCTCCATCCCGCCGATATGGAACAGCTCGCCTTGCTTCCAGCGCACGGAGCCGTCGTCGTCGACGATCAAGAAGTGTCCGTGCCTGCCGCCGTAGAAGATGTCGCGGACGAAGTAGCCGCCGCCCGCAAAAGGCACGTACTCCATGTACATGCGGTTGAAGTTCGAACCGGAACGGACTACGAACTCCGCGCCGATGACTTCGGGGTCGCTCGAGTGCGCCCATTCGCCGGCGAGCTTCTCGAAGCCGGCGGTTAGCCAGTTGATGTCCTGTCCGGCCAGCGAGCGGACGGCTTTCCACTCGTCCTCGGTCATGCACGCACCCCAGGTGACGCGGCTCGACCATGCGGTGGAGCTGCCGGTCTGCTTGAGGGCGCCGAACACGGCGCTCGCCAGGCGTTCGCCAGGCGACAGCGCGGGTCCAGTCTCGACGACGCGATTCTGGTAGAAGTAGACGCCGCCTCCAGCCACGGCCGCCACGAGCAGGAGCTTCGTCCAATGGTTCATTTCTCTCTACGGTCCGGATCTTTAACGGCCATTTCCGGCCGGACCTGCGCGCGAACTTTGGAACCGCACCCTCCGAATCGAGGGTATTTCCCCTTCAGGCCCGCGCCAGCGCCGCCTGGACGTTGCGGAAGTGCAGCTTGGCGACCTGGCCGACGGCCGCCGCCCCGTGGATCTCGAGATAGCGGCGCATCGCGGGCCCCACCGGGCTGCCGCTGCCGAGCGGCAGGTCCACCGCCATGCGTTCGGAGAGCGCGGCCAGGGAGGCCACGAAGCGGTCTCGCGCCAGCACCGAGGCCGCCGCCACGGCGGCATGGCGCTCGGCGCGCGGGACCTCCACCACCTGGGCCTTCACGCCGTGCTTGCGCAAGGCGGTGCCGACCGGCTTGCTCGCGCCGAAACGGTCGACCACGATCACGCGCGCATCGCGGTCGTTCTGTTCGAACAATTCGGAGAGCAGGCGGGCGTGCTCCTCGGCGAGCACGCGGTTGACGTTGGCCCCGCACGCGGCATGGCGCTCGTTGTAGGCCTGCGGCTCGAGCACGCTCTCGGCGTAGCCGCGCGGACCGAGCGTCGCGCGGAGATGCGCGGCGAGAGCGTGCACCTTGCCGGCGCTGAGCCGCTTGCTGTCGGTCAAGCCCAGCGCCACTAGCTTCTCGGCGCCTGCGCGGTCCAGGCGCACCGCGGCCACGACCAGGCCGCCGAAAGTGTCGCCTTTGCCGGCCTCGTCGGAACCGAGCGCCGGCCAATCGTCGGACAGCGCACCGCCGGCGAGGCTCGCGTCGACGTCGGCCTTGCTCGCCGCCGACTTCTTGCCGGGCACCGCCCGGGCGGACGCCGGCAGATGCTGCACCTCCCACGCGTCGAGCGAACTGCCTTGCACCACGAATTTGCCGCTGCGGTACCAGGTCGCCGTGCAGCCGTCGCCTTGCGCGAGCCAGTGCGCATGCGGCGCCGGACGGAACTTCCAGCCCGCGCGCGTGAGCGAGTCGCCGAGCGTGCGGCCTGCCGCGGGAGCGAGCTTGAAGACGCGTGTTTCCTGGCCGCTCACGCCTCGGACTCCGGGGCCGCGCCGTCGCGCCACGCCGCCAACGCGGCGTCGGCGCGCGCGTGCGCGCCGGCAAAGCGTTCCAGCAGTGCGGTGCGCGCAGCCGCGGAAGCTTCCGGCTCCCGGGCGGCGCCGCGCGGAACGTCGAGCGGAAGCGCGTAGGCGATCACGATGCGGGCGAACAACTTGGGGAAGATCATGCGGTCCCAGGATCCCGCTCGCCACGCGCGCGACGCGGCGAAGCCGGTCGCCACCAACGGGCGGCCGGAAGCACCGGCAAGGTACAGCGCGCCGCCTGCAACCGCGTGCGCGGGCCCCCGCGGACCGTCGGGCGTGAGCACCAGGCCTCGTTCGGTCCTGGCTTCGCGCAGCAATTCGCGGAGCGCGCCGTCGGCGCCGTCGAAAGTCGAACCGCGGATCGTGCGGAAACCCAGACGCTCGATCAGGCGCGCTACCAGCGCGCCATCGCGATGGCGGCTCACCAGCACGGTGAGCGCGCGATGGCGGTGCAGCAAGGCGCCGGCGGGAATCGATTCGTGCCACAACGCAAACACCGGCAAGCGGCCGTCCCTTACGGCGGCGTCCCAATTCTCCTGGCCGACCACGTGCACGCGCCAGCTCGCTGCGAGCAGCCGCAACAGCGGCGGACCGAGCACGCCGGCCAGGCCCGAGCCGAGGCGCCGCCGCCACCGCTTGTGCCAGGGTTTGCGCTCGGCGTCTACCACTCGTCTTCGACCCAGCCTTCGAGGGCATCGGGTTCTTCGTCGCCGGACGTCGTCGAGTCTCCTTGCGGCTCCCGCCACAATCCGGACTCGAGCGCCGGATGCATGCGCGCGCGCGAATCGTCGCTCGCCCAACGGTCCTCGAACTCGCGCTTCTTGCGACGGCGCGCCGCGCGCACCACCGGAAGACTCACGATCATCAGCAACGCGAAGGCGAGGAACAGCTGCGGATAGATCTCGCCGGCCAGCGAGGACATCGACGCGAGCTGGTCGCGCATCGCGGTCTCGTGCGTGATGAGGCTGAGCCCGGTGAGGTCGATGAGCGCCCCGTCGAAGCTGCGCCCGGATTCGACCGCCGCGAGGATCTCGGGGACGATGCGCTGGCCGAAAAGGCGCTGCAGGCGGCTCACGAATTCGTGGCCCAGGCGGTAACCGGTCGCGGCTCCCAGGGTGCTCGCGGGAAAGCCGTCTTCGAAACGCTGCAGCGGTTCGAGTTCGCCGGTGAACGCGCGCCATGCGACCGGCGCGCCGAGCTGCCCCAGGTAGACGTCACCGGCGAAGACTTCGGCGCAGCCTTCGTGGAACCACGCCGGCAGTTGCTCCCACACCGCGGGTCCACGGTCGGCCATGGCCAAGTGGAGAATTTCGTGCCGCAGGGTCAGGCGCAGGCGGTCCTCGCCACCGGCGACCTGTACGGCGATCACCATGCGCCGCTCGAACGGCAGCGCCACGGCCGCGAACCAGTCGCGGACCGGCCGCTGCAGCGCCGCGGCCAGTTCTTCGCGGTCGCGCACCCATTCGAGCCGAACCGGTTCGAACGGCCCCACGGCGCCCAGCCATCCGCGCGCGTCGGCGAGAATCCCCTCGACCTCCGGTGCGAAACGACGCGCGGTGGCGGCCAGGCCGGCCGGTGATTGCCAGTGAAAGCCTGCGCCCTCTCCTTGGACCAGATCCGATGCGGCCGCGGGGTCCTGGGCTCCGGTCGGCCGAGCGGCCGCTGCGGCGACGGCCGCGGGTTGCGGAAACGACGAGCGCGGCGCCCCCGGCCAGGCCAGGAGCGCCGCGAACAAGATTACGCGCAGAGCGTCAGCCGTCGAGGCCGATGTCGTCGCTCGCGCCGCCCTCATCGGCCCCGTTCGGACCGGCCGAGTAGAGCAGGTAGCTGCCGTTGCGCAGCACGAGCTTGTAGGCGTTCCCCCAAGGATCCTTCGGCAGCCCGCGGTCGGGCTTGGGCAGATAACCGAAAGGATACTTGTCCGTCGCCACGGTGAGAACCGAGAGCGACTGCGGGTAGGCGTTGTTCTCGAGCTGGTAGACGATCACGCCCGTGCGCAGGCGATCCAGCTCGTCGCGCACCGCCCGGACTTGCTCCGGACCCGCTTTGGGGCTCACTGCACCCTTGGACGGGCTCGGCTCGGCGGGCTCTTCCGCCCGGGCGTGCGGCTGCGCTTCCATGGACTCCGCGCGGAACCACATCATCGCGGCCGGGGCCACGGCGGCGCCCACTCCGCACAGCACCAGCGCGTCGGCGATGTCGAAACTGCCGCGGCTCTTGCTGACGATGCGCCCGTTGGCGTCGATGAAGGTGTACATCTCGGTCGGGCGCATGTTGTTCACGAACGGCGCCGGACCCGGGACTGCATTCAGGTCGACCGGAATCTGGTCGGCCGGAATCTGCATGGTGATCATCGGCAGGAAGCCTTTGACCATGGTCACCGCGCCTTCGATGCCCGGCCGCGGATCGCTCCAGGACAGCGCGGTGACGCCCTTGGGCAGCGAGCCAAGGAATGCGCTCACTTCGGCGTTCTTGCGCACAGCGTTCTCCGGCTTCTCGACGCCCTTGCGCAGCGCGTTGGTGACGGCGATACGGCTCGGCGCCACGGCCAGCCAGCCATCGGCGGTCACGCCGAAGGTCGGGGTGAATTGCGCGAGCAGGAAGGACATCTGCCGCATTTCGGCCGGCAGCTTGGTCGAGTTGATCTTGAGGACGTAGTACTCGGGACCTTCTCGGCTCACGGTGCGGCCGTCGGCATCGCGCTCGCGCACGATCAGCGGCTTGGACTCGAGTTCGACGGGCAACTCCTCGACCGAAGACAGCCAGTCGGACAACTGCGGCATGAAGCCGTGCAGCATCTCCGAGACGGCCGCCGGATCGTCGAGCTTGAAGAACGCGCCGCCCGCAGCCGGTCCGCCCATCATGCTGCCCGACGCCACCGAGTAGGTGAAGCCCTGCTTGCCGAAACCGTGCATGCCCTTGCCGAGCAACTGGCTCCGCTCGCCGACGATCCAGTCGTAGCTCGGGTGCCCCGACTCGCGCCATTCAGTGTCCACGGTCCTGCCGGGACGGGTCTCGATGGCGGTGACGTCGGTGAGGATGCCCTGCATCAGCGTCCACATCTCGCCGACGTCGGCGCTGAACAACGAGAAGCTGGTCGCATTGTCGGGGACGTAGTCGAGCATTCCCAGGTCGAGAGCGTGCTGGGCAGCACTCGCGAAGACACCACTCGGGCCCTTCTCGCCGAAGTCGACGACTCCCGCGCTGACGCTGTCGCCGTTCTGCCATCCGGATGCGAAGGCCACCGACTCGATCGAGTTGACACCGATGCGCGACATGATGGACTCCATCAACTCGCCCACGTTTTCTTCTTGGGTCCGCAGCATCTGCATCATGGTGTTGATGCCCGAGCTCGGGCGGATGAAGCCGAACACGCTGGCGCCGTCGAACATCGCCTGGCCGCGCGCTTTCTGGAACGATCCGGAAGCGGCGAGCTTGCCGCTGCCCAAGTTCGCAGTCTGCGCCCAGAACACCAGGCGGTCGCCCTGCAGGCGGATCTCGACGAGTTCTTCGTCGTTGTATTCGATGCGCAACACCGGGCCGTGTTCGCCTTCGGCCGCTTCGGCAAAGCCCTGTTCCCGCGCCATGCCTTGCAGGAAGCCGAAAGTCTTGGCGGCGCGACCGGCGCGCATGCCGAGAGACGCTGCCACGCACAGCGACGGCACTTCGCCCGTGCCCGGCGCGATGCAGAAACCGAACTCGAAATTCGAGAACGAGTCCCATTGCAGCACTTCGGGATCGAGGCCCATCTGCTGCGCCATCTGGCGAGTCTGGACCCAGCCCTGGTCGAGCATCTTGAGCAACGGACCGGTGAAGTTCTGCACTTCGTCGTCGCCGTAGATGCGGCCGAGCGAACTCGCGCCGGCGCCCTGGATCATCGCCTGGATGTCCGGGACCTCCAGGTAGATCAATGTGTCGTCGGGCAGCTCGTGGGCGAGCGGTCCTTGGGCCAGTCCGGCAGGTGCCAGCAGGCCGATGAGAAGAAGGGAATTTATGGCCGCTTTCATGGGTCGTACTCTTTGTCAGGCAATCGGATGCGAAAGGCGTTCCCCTACATGGGAATTGCGTGCCAACCCCTGACGGCGCCGCGGTTACTCCCCTAACTATTTTCTGCAAAACCGGTTAGGGACC
>DASWJW010000098.1:0-23085 GCA_036396955.1 Planctomycetota bacterium | reverse complement strand
CTAGGGAAGCTCTGACCCATCCCCGGCTCCGCTCGCCGGAATGGATCGGAGCTTCCCTAGCGCGCCGCGCGGGCGCGGCGGCGGATGCCGAACGCGTAGACGAGCGCGCCGGCCGCGATCACGCCGACGCCGATCGAACTGCTCGCGCGCACGCCGGGGTCGAGGAATGTCGCGCCGAGCGCGACGCTGGCGCAGATGAGGAACGCCAACGGCGCAAGGGCTCCGCCCGGTGCGCGGTAGCCGGTGCCGCGCGCCGTCTCGCGGCGGCGCAGCAGCAGCAGGCCCGCGCAAGTGAGGATGTGGAAGCTCCAGTCCACGAAGACCACGCCGTTGACGAGCTGGTCCATCAGCGCGGCGATGGTGAGCGGGGCTCCCGACTCGGAGGAGCCGAGCTGCAGGCTGCTCGCCGCGAGCAGCGCCATGGCGAGTCCGGTCTGCAGCAGGATCGCGAGCCGCGGCACGCCGCTGGAGGGATTCAGGCGTCCGAGCGCGCGGAAGAACAAGCCTTCGCGCGCGAGCGCGTAGTAGACGCGCGGCGCGGTGAGCAGGCTGGCGTTGGCGATCCCGTAGGCCGACACGCAGAGCGCTGCGGCGACCAGGCGGCGGCCCCAGCCCGGCAGCACCGTGCCGACGGCGTCGGCGGCGAGCGAGGGCGAATCGACCACGCCCTGGTAGGGCAGCAGCGCGAAGTACGCCGAATTGGCCGCCAGGTAGGCGGCGATGACGATGCCGACGCCCAGCACGATGGCGAGCGGCACCGTGCGCTCTGCGCGCCGCACCTCGCCACCGACCCAGGTGAGCTGGTGGAAGCCCCCGTAGCTGAACAGCACCGCGGCGAGACCGGCGATCCACGGCGGGCGCGCCGCGTCCGGTGCGGCCCTGGCGGCGATTGCGGCGGGCTCCGGCGTGATCAGGCCGGCCGCCACCGCCAGACCGATCGCCGCCAGCGCGCCGAGCACCACCAGCTTGAGCAGGCTGGTCGAGGTCTGGACCGCCGCGCCTTGGCGCGCACCGAGCAGGTTGGCGGCGGCGATCGTGGCGAGCATGGCGCAAGCGATGCCGGAAATGGCGAGCGCACTCCACTCGGCGCCGAAGAGCGCGGCCAGGTTCTGCGCCGCGAACAAGGTGATGAGCGCAAGCACTCCGGTCTGGATGGCGAGCAGCAGGCTCCATCCGTACAGGAAGGCCGGCAACGGGCCCAGCATGCGCCGCAGGGCGACCAGCTGCCCGCCGCTGGTCGGAAAGCGTGCGCCGACCTCGGCGAGCGCGAGCGCGCCGCACAGCGCGATGGCGCCGCCGACCGCCCACATCAGCATGGCCTGGCCGGGCGAGCCGGCGATCGCCGCGACCTTGCCGGGAGTCAGGAAGATGCCCACTCCGATGATGGCGCCGACCACGATCCCGGTCGCGTGCACCGGTCCGAGCGCGCGGCGCGGTCCTTCGTTCTCGTTCAAGGTGCGCGGCTCCCGGTGACCGCCAGGAGCGCGAGCACGGCGTCGGGCTGCAGCGAATCGGTGAAGTTCTCGCCGTAGTGCGCCCATTCGATGCGGCCGGCGGCGTCGATCAGGAAATCCGCCGGGAGCCCGGTCATGCCGTCGCGGACGGTATCCCGCCAATTGGGCTTCAAGCCTTCGCGCGAGGCCTGCAGCGCGTGCTTCCAGGCCGCCGGCTTGAGCAGGCCGAACCAGCTCGGCGCGACTCCGAAGGCGCGGTAGGCGCTGCGTTGCGGATCGGCGAGCACCGGAAACGGCACCGCGTGTTCGCCGGCCGCGAAGTCCTTCAGTGCGGCGGCGGGAGAATGGAAGACCTGCACGGGCTGCACGCCGGCGGACTCGAACTCGGCATGGCGCGCGGCGAACCGCCGCACTGTGAGCACGCAGCTCGGTCAGGTCGCGTAGCGGTGGAAGGACAGCAGCCAGCGGCGGCCTTTCATCTCCGCCGAATCGAAGTCGCCCTGGCCGGCGCGCGGCAAGAACACCTGCGGTGCCGGGTCTCCGCGTTGCAGTCGGTTGGCCATGGCTCCGGCGAGGCTATTGCGGCTCTTCGGCCTCGTCGAGGCCGAGTTCGGCGCGGACGTCGATCGGTCCGCGGTAGATCGCCCCGATCGCTTCGGTCAGCCGGCCGCCGAGATCGGGGTCGGTGCTCGTGACGACTTTCCGCAAGTGCCGCAGGTACTGCACGGTCATCCGCGTCGAGCGGACGAAGTCTCCGGGCGCGGCGCTCGTGTACTGGCCGATCTCGTTGAATTCCTTGCCGCTGGCCCATGCGTACATCGCCGGACTCATGCCTTCGTCGAGCGACTTGAGCGAGGCTTCCAGGCCGGCGGCCCGCTCCATGACGATCGCGTGGTCGATGCACGCCTGCGCACGGCGCAACAGGCCGCGCATGGGCCGCAGCGCGTTGCGCCAGAACTCGTCGCGGCGCCGGCTCTCGTGGATCACGGCCGTGACCAGGCCGCAGAGCGCGGGCGGGTCGGCGTTCTCGAGCACGCCCTCGAAGACCATTTCGGTGAGCTGGATCTCGTAGCCGTAGAGCGACAAGCAGGTGCGGCCTCGCGCCAGGACGTCGCGCTCGCCGGCGATGTAGCCCATCGAGTCGAGGAAGCGGAAGCGCTTGTCCAGCAAGGCGCGGACGCGGTGGCGGTTCTTCTCTTCGCGGGCCTTGGAGTGCTCGCGCGCCTGCCAGGCGGCGAAACTGCGTTCCCAGGCTGCGGCCGCCCCTTCGTTACCGGCGGCTTCGTGGAGGTGCACGAGCGTCGCGTAGTCGAGCCGGAAGTGCGACTGGATCGGCTCGACCTTGCCCGACTGGATACGGTGGATGGGCGCGTTGAGGACGTCCTCGAAGTCGAGCACCGAGTAGACGACGCCTTCGGTGTCCATGCCCAGCCGGCCTGCGCGTCCGGCCATCTGCATGTAGTCGCGCGTGCGCAGGTAGTCGAAGTCGACGCCGTCGAACTTGGTCAGCGAATCGAAGACCACCACGCGCGCGGGCGCGTTGATGCCCAGCGCGAACGTCTCGGTGGTGTACAGGAATTTCAGCAAGCCGCGCGTGAACAACCGCTCCACGATCTCCTTGTGCAGCGGCATCATGCCGGCGTGGTGCCAGCCCACGCCGCGGTGCGCGAAGCGCTTGAGCGGCTGCATGGCTTTGTCCTCGAAGCCGAATTCCTGGCGGGCGTTGTTCCAGACCTTGGCGACTTCGCCCTCTTCGGCCTCGTTCAGGAAGTTGCGGCTCGCGGCTTTCTGCGCCTTGCGCTCGCAGAGGCGGCGGGAGAAACAGAACACCAGCGCCGGCGTCTGCCGGTTCTTGACCAATTCCTTGATCAGCGGCGCGTCGTCGCGGACCCGCCACGCGCGGTCCTTGGAGTTCTTCTCGAAACGGTCGCGGACCTGCTTGAGCCGGCTCGGCGGGAAGATGCCGGTCTTGGGGTGGTAGAGGAGGTGCTTGAGCGGCACCGGCCGCTTGCGCTCCTCGATCACGTCGATCGGGCGGCCGCGCGCCCGTTCGAGCCAGGCGGCGAGCTGGCCGAGGTTGGCGATGGTCGCCGAGAGCGCGACGATGGTGATCTCTTCGGGAAGGAAGAGCAGCGTCTCTTCCCAGACCGAGCCGCGCTCGGGATCGTCCATGAAGTGGACTTCGTCGAAGACCACGGCGCCGACGTCGGACAGCTTGGCGGGATCCTCGAACAGCGTGTTGCGGAGGATCTCGGTGGTCATCACCAGGACCCGCGCGTCGGGCTGCACCGTCACGTCCCCGGTCATCAGGCCCGCGCTCGGAATCGTCGGATCGCGGCGGAAGTCCCGGAATTTCTGGTTGGAGAGCGCCTTTATGGGGGCCGTGTAGAGCGCCCGCTGGCCGCGCTGGACCGCCAAATGGATCGCATATTCGGCGACCAGCGTCTTGCCCGCCCCGGTGGGAGCCGCCACCAGGACGTTGTGGCCGGTGTCGAGCGCCGCTGCCGCGCGGCGCTGGAAGGGCGCCAGCGTGAAGCCCTTGAACGTCGCCGGGTCCGCATCCATGGCCGACAATGGTGGGTGGAAGCGGAAGGCGGGTCAAGTTAGAACGGATGGCGGTGGCAACGCGGCTCCTCCAGATCGTCTTCCTCGCCGCGGTGGCCTATGCCGCGGTCTGGGCCTTGCGCAGCACCGAAGTGCACGCCGGCGAGGGGCTCCGCTCGCTCGCCGAGTACCGCGTGGAGGCGTTGCCGGAAGAGTTGCCCCCGGAATGGGGCGCCCTGCTCGCTTCCCGGCTCGCCGGGGCTCCCGAGGTCTCGCTGCTGGATCCGCGCGCGCGCGGTGCCGCGCGCGAGCTGATCGGAAGCGTGCCCTGGATCGATCCCGATTCGGTGCACGTCGAACTCGACCACCCGCACGGCTTGCGGGTGAGCTTCGAGCCGCGCCGGCCGCGGCTGCGCTTGTTCCGGCAAGGCGTGGCGATCGCCCTTCTCGATCCCGAAGGCACCGTGCTGCCAGCCGGCGTGCCCCGGCACTACCTCGAGCTGATGGCGGGCGTGCACCTCGACGGCGATGGCGTACTGCCGCCGCCGGGCCGCCGCGTCGCCGACGCGCTGGTCCAGGAAGCGCTCGCCACGCTCGACGAGTTCTATGCGCTGCGGGAGCGGACCGGCCTCGATTTGTGGTCCATGGCGCGCCAGAGCGACTTTCCCGCAAGTGCGCGCGCCGTCGCGCCGCCGTTGAGCTTCTTGCTCGGCGACGGGACGGTGCTCGAGTGGGGCCGCTCGCGCGCCTGGCGCGATCCCTTGTTGCCCGCGCTCGACGTGGAGCAGAAGACCTTGCGCCTCGAGGCCGTGCTCGCAGCCCACCCCGGCCTGCAAGGCGTAGGGCGCGTGGTTCTCGACGGCCCGCTCTTGCGCGTCTACGGTCTGCGCGGCGAACCGCTGCCGGCGCCGGAATCCACGCCGTGAGCGGCACGGCCGGGGCCGGCGGTGGCTGGCGGCTGCTGACCGGCTTGCTCCCTTACCTGGTGTCGGCGTTCGTACCGGCGCTCACCCCTGCGCGCGCGCTGTTGTGCGGCTGGCTGCTGGAACTCGGCGTGCCGGCGGGCAGCGGCAAGCAGGCTCTTGCCTCGTTTGCGCTGCGGCACGGCTCGGCCTGGCTGCTTCTGCACCAGCTGCGGCCCGACGCCGCATTGCTGTTCGGCATGGTCTTCCTTGCGGCCGCGCTGCTTTCCCTGCCCTGGTGGAGTTGCGCGGACTGGCGCCGGGGGCCGGCGCTCCGCACCGCGATCGCGCTGGCCCTGCTGCTGCCCGGAGCGCTCGGCCTGCTGGCGCAACTCGCGGGGCGGGACCCGGCGCCGATCCACGCGGCCGATCCCTGGCAGTGGGCTGCGGCGCCGGCGGCCACTTCCGAATTCGACGCCGAACAGGCCTACCGGACAGGTGCGCCGATCGCGCGCCCGGAGCCGGCGGCCTTGCCGCTGCGGCTGCCCGTCCGCATGCGCCCGGCGCCCCTCGAAGACGCTCCGGAGCGCGGCCGGGCGCTGCTGCTCGTCTGCGCGCTGCTCGGGCTCCAGGCGGCCGCCGTCACGCTGGGCCGCCGGCGCGTGGTCCAGGTGCTGCTCCCCACGGTTTTCTTTCCCTGGGCGGGGGCGCTCCTCGCCGGCGGCCACGCCGGAATGCAAGTGGAGTACCGCTCGGACCCCGCCGGCACGGGTGCCGTATGGCGGCTCGAGATCCACGCGGAAGGCATCGATCTATGGGACCCGCTGCGCGGCGCCTTCCTGCCCCCGGTCCGTCCTTTCGTGCTGCGCCGCGAAGAGCAGAACGGCCTCCAACGCGTGGTGAGCCAGTCGCCGTGGGCGGTGGTGCGGGAATCGGCCGAGGCACTCGCCGGCTTCGCCGAGCCGGCGGCCTGGCTGGAAGTGCATCCGCTGCGGGCACCACGCTGGGGCGGTCCCGCGGCCGGGACCGGGGGCCTCGGTATCCTGCACCTCTGGGCCGCCGGCGAGTCCCGCGAAGGCGGGGGAGCCCGCTGGGAGCTGGCCGCCAACGGCCGCGACCTGCGCCGCTTGCCGCTCCCTTGACGGTGGAACGGGTCGCCGCGTAGACTTCCAGGCCAATTTCGGCGCTCCGCGCCCATTGGAAAGCAGCCAGCTGCAAGGGTGCTCCGCGCTTCCGCGCGCCGCCCTGCCGCGAGTCGACCGATTCAGCGAGATGCGTCCCAAGACCAGTCACGAAACCACCGCGCAGGTCCAGAAAACCTGGTACCTGCTCGACGCCGAGAACAAGGTTCTCGGCCGCATGGCGCGCGACATCGCGGTCGTGCTCATGGGCAAGCACGCGCCGAGCTACTCGCCGCACCTCGACAACGGTCACGGCGTGGTCGTCGTCAACGTGGACAAGCTGGCGATCACCGGCAACAAGGCCCAGGACAAGACCTATGCGCGCGTCACGGGCTATCCCGGCGGCCGCCGCGTCGAGCGTTTCAGCGACCTCATGCAGCGGCACCCCGACCGGGTCCTGCGCAAGGCCGTCCAGCGCATGCTGCCCAAGACGCCGCAGGGCAAGATCCTGCTCGGCAAGCTCCGCATGTTCACGGGGCCCGAGCATCCGCATGCGGCCCAGCAGCCCGCTTCCTTCCCCATTGGCCGCTGATAGACAGCGGCGCCAAGAGCGGTGCTTCCAAGCAGCCGCGCGCGCAACCGCATGAGCGATAAAGAAAGCACTCCGGCCCCGGCCCCCGCCGCCGAAGCCGCACCCGTTCTCCGCCTGGGCGAGAACGCCGAACTCGAGGGTTTTGGCGAAGAAGCCGAAGTCGTCGTCA
The DNA here is from genome assembly GCA_036396955.1 of Planctomycetota bacterium. Classification (GTDB taxonomy): domain Bacteria; phylum Planctomycetota; class UBA1135; order UBA1135; family UBA1135; genus DASWJW01. The sequence continues at coordinate 16,303 of DASWJW010000098.1, read as the reverse complement.
AGGTCGACCCCACCGGCCGCTTCGTCGCGCCGCCGACCAACCTCTATCACTGGGGCACCGGCCGCCGCAAGACGGCCGTGGCGCGCGTGCGGGTGCGTCCCGGCAGCGGCCAGGTCGTGATCAACGGCAAGCCGATCGAGCAGTTCTTCCCGCGCGTCGTGGACCAGGGCTCGGTGCTTGGCCCGCTCAAGTCGCTCGACGTCCTCAAGAAGGTCGACGTGGTCGCCAAGGCCTCCGGCGGCGGAATCACCGGCCAGGCCGGCGCCGTCCGTCTGGGAATCGGCCGCGCGCTCGAGCTCATGTACCCCGACGCGCACGACACCTTGCGCGACAACGGGCACCTGACTCGCGACCCGCGGATGGTCGAGCGCAAGAAGTACGGATTGGCCGGCGCGCGCCGGTCCTTCCAGTGGGTCAAGCGCTGATCGCCTAATCCTCTCGCGGCGGACCGTCGGCTTCCGGCCGGCGGTCCGCGGCTTTTTCCGGAGCGATTTGCCCGCGTCCTTGGCGCGAGGGACACTGTGGACGGCGAGTCGCCGAAGGCGGCCGACGGCCGGTCGGAGCGCAGAAATGGCAGGACACTCACATTGGGCGAACATCCAGCGCTCGAAGTCCAAGACGGACAAGAAGCGCGGCAAGATCTTCAGCAAGCACTCCAAGCTGATCATCTCGGCGGCCAAGCAGGGCGGCGCAGATCCCGACCAGAACCTGCGCCTGCGCTATGCCATCGACCGGGCGCGCGCGGACAACATGCCCAACCAGTCGATCGAGCGCTCGATCGCCAAGGGCGCGGGCGGCTCGGAAGGCGACGAGTTCGAGGAAATCCTCTACGAGGGCTACGGTCCCGGGGGCGTTGCGCTGCTCATCGAGGCGCTCACCGACAACCGCAACCGGACCGCGCCCGATCTGCGCTACATCCTGGACCGCAAGGGAGGTACGCTGGGGACCAGCGGCTCGGTCGCGTGGAATTTCGAGCGCAAGGCCGCCTTCGTGCTCTCCCGCCAGGGCGTGGCGGAGGACGAACTCTTCGAATTCGCCCTGGAGAACGGCGCCGACGACGTCAGCACGGAAGAAGACGGGATTTTCGGGGTCACCGCCGATCCCACGGCATTTCACACCCTCCGGACCGCCCTGGAGGCCCGCGGGTTCCCGATCGAAGACGCGGCGCTGCGCTACATCCCCAAGAACACCGTCGAAGTCGACGCCGACACCGGCAAGAAGCTGTTGGAACTGATCGAAGCTCTCGAGGACAATGACGACATCCAAGGCGTCCACGCGAACGCCGAGTTCCTAGACAACTGAGCGAAATCCGCATGCCCGTCCGCAATTTCCACGTCGTTTCCGCCGACGAGTCCGTCCTCGAAGCCGCGCGCACCGCGGCGGCGATGGTCCCCGACGCGGTGGGCACCGTGCGCGAGTTCCGCGACCGCGCGAGCCTGGGCGCGCGGATCGACGACCTCGAAGGCCTCATCTTGATCGACCCTGCGCTGTTCGCGCCGTTCAGCGCCTATGAATGGACGCTGGAATTCCTCCGTCACGCCACCGCCCTCGTGTTCGTGGTGGCGCGCGGCAAAGTCGAAGACGCCGACGGCCTGGCGCGCTTCGTCGGCGCGCAGGGCGCGATCCAGGCGCCGATCGAACCGCGCGCGCTCGCCGAGCGGCTCGCGTCCCCGTTCAGCGCCACACCGAGCACGCGGCCCGCGCCGCTGGTTCCGGGCGACCCTTCCGCTTTCGAACGCTCCCTATCGGGCATGCTCGACGACGACGCCGCCGAGTCGACGCGCCAGCGTTTTCTCGAGACGATCACCGACGAAGAAACTGGCTTGTTCAGCGCGACGTTCTTCGAGCACCGCCTCGAAGAGGAATTCAAGCGTTCCAATCGCTTCCGTTTCCCGCTCGGCCTGGTCTCATTCGTCTTCGACGGCGAAGCCGAGGAGGCCGTCCTGCTCGAGGTCGCCGGCGTGATCCTCACGGACACGCGCGACGTCGACATCGTCGCCCGCTACGACGCGAACACTTTCGTGGCGCTGCTGCCCCACACCGGTCCCGCCGGCACCCGGATGTTCGGGGAACGAGTGCTCGCGAAGCTCGCGGAACGCGATCTGCACGACCTGCTCGGCGAACGGATGGACTGGACCGTGGCGCACGCCGTGGGGCCGGACTCGGCCATCGCGACGGCTCCCGCCTTCCTGGCCCGCGTGGTGCCGGACCGCAGCGGCCAATTCGCCTAGGCCGGCACCGGCATTCCCGCGCTATCCTGGCGGCGTCATGCGGCGCTTGCTCTCGAACCTGTCCGCCATCGCGGTGCTCGCCCTGCCGGCGGCCGCCCAGATCGAAGTCGGCGCGCTCGTACCGGAACTGCCCGCCGCCGTCTGGTTGACCGAGCCGCCCGCGAAGTCGCTCGCGGAATTGCGCGGCAGCGTGGTCGCGTTGTGGTTGTTCGACACCGACGACCACACGCAGCAGTCCACGCTCGCAGTCGTGCGCCGGGCGCACAGCCTGTACGCGCGCGACGGCCTGGTGATCCTCGGACTGACCAACGACAAGTCGAAAGACGTCGAAAAGTGGGCCGAGGGCCTGGACATTCCTTGCCCGCTCGGAGCCTCTTGCGACGCAGCCAAGGCCTACGGCAGCGACGCGAGCTGGGCCTTCCTGTTCCTGCTCGACCACGAAGGCCGCGTGCTCTGGAACGGTTTCCCGGAGGACTCGGCGTGGCTCGTGCCGCTGCCGTCGGCGCTCAAGCTGGCCGAGCGCGCGCGCGATGGATGGGATCCCGGTGAGCGGCCGGCGGCGCTCGCCGCGGCAGTGGAACACTGTCGCTTCCGCCGATTCGGCCAGGCTTGGAAGGCCGCCGAGAAGGTCGCGCGCGGCCTCGAGGCGGGCAGTCCGGACCACGCCGCCGCGGAGGCGTTCCTGGCCGATATGGATGCCGAAGCCACCCGCCGGGAATCGGTTGCCGAGACCTACGCCGCCGCCGGTTGCTACTTCCAGGCCTACGGCTTCGTGGAACGGCAGGCCGAGATGTTCAAGGCCAGCCAGCCGGGCGACCGATTCAAGGAGAAGCTGAAGACCTGGCGGCTCGACCGGCAGGTCAAGAAAATGCGCGATCTGGACGAACGGCGCCTGGAAGCGGTCGAACTCGTCTACGCGGGCGGCAATCCCGGCAAGGGGATCCAGGCCCTCAAGGCGCTCCTCGACGAAGCCGGGGACCTGCCGATCGCCGCCACGATCGCCGAAGACCTCGACCGCGCCTTGAACCGATGAAATATCTGCTCCTCTTCGCCGCCCTCGGCGCCGCCGGATGGTTCGGCTGGAACCGCGAACCCGGCCTGGTCGGCGAGCCCGCCCCGGAGATCCAAGTGAACCACTGGGTTCAGGAACCGCCCGAAACCAGCCTCGGGGACATGCGCGGGCGCATCGTCTTCCTGGAGTTCTGGGCAAGCTGGTGAGGCCCCTGCATGCGGGCCATGCCGCACCTGGTTCAGGTGCACCGGCGGCTCGGCAGGGATGGACTCGTGATCGTCGCGCTGAGCAACGAGAGCCGAGGCAAGGTCGAGGCCGTGGTCCAAGGCCAGAAACTGCCCTTCGCGGTCGGCGCGGAGAGTTCGAGTTTCGCGGCCTACGGCGTGAGCGGCATCCCGGCGGCGTTCCTCATCGACGCCAAGGGGCGCATCGCCTGGTCGGGGCATCCCGACGATCCGGCATGGGAACGCCTCGCCGAGAAGCTGCTCGAGAAGACCGCGGCGCCTTGATGAGCCGCGCCTAGGCGCGCAGCACGGCCTGCGCCGCGGCCAGCCGCGCGACCGGCAGCCGGAAGGGGCTGCAGCTCACGTAGTCGAGCTGCAGCTTCTCGCACAATTCCACGCTCGCCGGATCGCCGCCGTGCTCACCGCAGATGCCGACTTTCAGGCCGGGGCGCGCGCGGCGGCCTTCCTTGACCGCCAGCGCCAGCAGGCGGCCGACGCCGTCGACGTCGATCGAGACGAAGGGGTCCTTGCCGTAGACGCCGGCGTCGACGTAGGCGGGGAGGAAGGTCCCGCCGTCGTCGCGCGACATGGCCAGGACCGTCTGGGTGAGGTCGTTGGTCCCGAACGAGAAGAAATCGGCTTCGACGGCGATCTCGCCGGCGGTCAGCGCCGCGCGCGGCACTTCGATCATGGTGCCGACCTTGAACGACACGCGGGTTCCCGAGCGCGCGGCCTCCTCTGCGGCGATCGCTTCGATGCGCGTGCGGTGCGCCGCGAGTTCGGCGCGGTGTCCCACCAGCGGAATCATGATCTCGGGCCGCACGGTCTTGCCTTCGCCGCGCAGCGTGGCTGCGGCGCGGAAGATCGCGCGCGCCTGCACGTCGAGGATTTCCGGAATGAGCCAGGTCAGCCTGCAGCCGCGGAAGCCGAGCATGGGGTTGCTCTCGTGCAGCGCCTTGACGCGCTCGCGTACCTGCCGCGCAGGCAGTTCCAGGCGCGCGGCCAATTCGCGGATCTCCTTGTCGTCGTGCGGCAGGAACTCGTGCAGCGGGGGGTCGAGGGTGCGGATCGTCACCGGGCGGCCGGCCATGGCGCGGAACAGGCCTTCAAAGTCCTTCTGCTGCAGCGGCAGGATCGCAGACAACGCGGCCTGCCGGGCTTCGGGGCCGTCCGCAAGGATCATCCGCTGCATGGCGGGCAGCTTCTCCTCGCCGAAGAACATGTGCTCGGTGCGGCACAAGCCGATGCCCTCCGCTCCCAGCGCGATCGCCAGTTCGGCTTGATCGGGCTGGTCGGCGTTCGCCCGCACTTTCAGCCGGCGGACGCGGTCGGCCCAGGCGAGCACCTGGCGGAAGCGTGCGTCGTCGCCGTCGCGCGTCGGCTTGGCCGCGCCGACGACCACTTTCAGGACCGGCGACTCGTGGGTCGGGATGCGGCCCTCCACTACCTGGCCGGTGGTGCCGTCGAGCGACACCCAGTCGCCTTCGTGGAGGATCCGTCCGCCGGCGGCGAGGCGCTTGCGGCCCGCGTCGATCGCGGCATCGCCGCAGCCGGCGACGCACACCCGGCCCATCTGTCGCGCCACCAGCGCGGCGTGCGAAGTCATGCCGCCGTGCTGGGTGAGGACGCCTCTGGCGGCTTGCATGCCGCGGATGTCCTCGGGAGACGTTTCCTGCCGGGCGAGCACCACGTCCTCGCCGCGCGCCGCCCATTCGACCGCGTCGCGGGCCGTGAACACCAGCCGGCCGGTCGCCGCGCCGGGACCGGCATTGAGGCCGCGCGCCAGGCTCCGGCCGGCGGCGAGCGCCTTGTCCTTCTCGCGCACCGAAAAGACCGGCGCGAGGAGCTGGGTGAGGCTCTCGGCCTCGATCCGCAAGAGCGCCTCTTCGGGCTTGAGGCGCCGTTCCTTGACGAGGTCGGTGGCGATGCGCACGGCGGCGGCGCCAGTGCGCTTGCCGGTGCGCGTCTGCAGCAGAAAGAGCTCGCCGCGTTCGATCGTGAATTCGACGTCCTGCATGTCGCCGAAATGGTCTTCGAGCACCTTACGCAATCGCAGCAGCTCGCGGTGGACCTTGGGCATGGCCTTCTCGAGCAGCGCGATCGGCAAGGGCGTGCGCGTGCCGGCGACCACGTCCTCGCCCTGCGCGTTGAGCAGGTATTCGCCGTACAAGACCTTCTCGCCGGTCGCCGGATCGCGCGTGAACGCCACTCCGGTGCCCGAATCGGCGCCGAGGTTGCCGAACACCATCGCTTGGACGTTGACCGCGGTGCCCCAGTCGTCGGGGATCCCGTGCATGCGCCGGTACGCGCGTGCGCGGTCGTTGTTCCACGACTGGAACACGGATTTCACGGCGCCGACGAGCTGTTCCTGCGGGGAACTCGGGAACGGCCGGCCGGTGCGGTCTTGCACGTAGGCGAGGCCGGACTCGGCGACCCGCCGCAGCGCCTCGGCGGGCAGCTCGTGGTCCTCGCCGACGCGGTGGCGCTTCTTCTCGCGGATCAGGAACGCTTCGAACGGATTGCCGTGCTCCTCGTCGCAGAGCCCGAGCACCACGTCGCCGTACATGGCCACGAAGCGCCGGTAGGCGTCCCATGCGAAACGGTCGTCGCCGCTGTCTTCCGCCAGGCCTTCCACCGTGGAGTGGTTCAGGCCCAGATTGAGGACGGTGTCCATCATCCCGGGCATCGACACGCGTGCGCCGGACCGGACCGACACGAGCAGCGGCCGGTCGGGGTCGCCGAATCCCCGGTCGAGCACTTCGCCGATCTTCTCGACCGTGCGGAACATCTGTTCGCGCAACCCGGCCGGCAGGCGATTGCCGGCCGAGAATTCGGTGCAGATCGTGGTGGGCAGCGTGAAGCCCGGCGGCACCGGTAGACCGAGCCGGGTCATTTCCGCCAGGCCGGCGCCCTTGCCGCCGAGCAGTTCGCGGCTCGTGATGCGGCCGCGCGGCATGCCCGCGCCGAATGGCGAAACCCGCCGCCGCTCGGCCGCCATCAGCCCTGGACCCGCGCGTTGGTGCCGGGTTCGAACACTTCGCGGATCTTCCACTCGCTGCCGAGGACGAGCTGGCGCACGTCGGCGGGATCGAGGGTGCGGATCACGGAGTCCTCCAGGTCGATCCGCAGTCGGCGACCGTCCTTGGCGATCCACTCGGAAGGCGGCGCGGAGAGGAACGCGCCGATGCGGCGGCCCGCGTAGGTTTCGACGTCGAAGAAATGCTGGCGCTCCATGAGCAGGCCGACCCGTTCGGCGCCGGCCGCAGCCCACCAGACCAGGACCTGGTCGGGGCCGAAGTCCTCCTTGCGGACCGCTTCGAGCGCGAACGCGAGCTTGGCCGCGCCGCCGAGCTGTTCGCGCAACTCGGGCCGGGCCAGGAGATAGGCATCGAAGGTGGCGCCGTATTCCTCCTTGAGTCCTTCCGCCAGACAGCGGTACTCGAGCGACGCGTTGTCGCAGCCCGCGCCGGCCAGGAAAGTGCGGCCGGCGGTCTCGGGAGAGCGGAAGTCGGGAGCCAGGACCAGGGCGCGCGCTTCGGCAGGACAAGCCTGGCAGGAAGCGAGCAGCAGCAGTCCCAGGCCAGCCAGGATCGGGAAACCGGGGCGCATCACGATGCGCCATAATGAACGGGTGGCCATGCCGAGGCAACACAAGCAAGTCCCGCCCGCGGCAGGGCGATTGCGGAGCGCGCCGCTCGGAATGGTGCTGCTCGCCGCAGCGGCTTGCGGCCGGCCGGCCGCGCCGCTCGGATTCGAGTTGGCTCGCAATTCCGCGGACTTCGGCGCGATCGAGATCGGTACCTCCCGCGCCTTGGAGGTCGCGTTCCGGACCGACGTAGCGGTGCGCTTCGACGGCCTGCTGGCAAGTTGCGGGTGCACCGTGCCGCGCCTGCTCGTCGACGGGGCGGTGCTGGCGCCCGGCAGCACGCTCCCCGCCGGCGCGACCGGTCTGCTCGCGCTGACTTTCACGGCCACGGGCGGGGCCGGCACGAAGTCGGCTGAAGTCACCGTGCAGGGCGCCGGCCCGGGTCTGCCTGCGCGGCTCGGCCTGAAGGCGGATCAGCGTTCCTGGTACCGGATCGATCCGCCCCTCGTCGACCTCGGAGTGCTCCTCGGCGGCGAAGCGGTCTGGGCCACGGTCAGGGTCGAGGCCGACAACGCTTTCCGGCTCGCCGAGGTCGTCCAGCTGCCGTCGCCGTTGCGTCTCGAAGGCGTGCCATCCGGCGCCGCCGCGCGGGTCCAGGTCTTGCGGGTGGGAGTGGACGCGGCCACGGCCGAGGAAGGCGTCCAAAGGCAGTTCTTCCGCGTCCGCGCAGACAACGGCCATCACGTCGAGCTGCCGGTCGTATTCGAACTCGCCCGTCCGCTCTACACCATTCCCAGCGAACGCCTGCTCCTCGGTGCCGTGCGCCGGGGTTACGAGTTCCAGACCACGGTCGAAGTCGGGGCCCGCGAGGGGCGTCTCGCCCCTCCGGAAGGCCGCCTGGAAGGCTTCGGCGAAGCCCGCGTCGAAGTCGTAACCTTGGAGCAGGGGCGCCGTTACCGCATGCGCCTGGTGCTCCCCGCCGACCTTCCGCCCGGCCCGCTCGCCGGTACGCTCCATCTTCTGCTCCACCAGCAAGGAGCTCAGGGTGACACCGCCGCCGAGCGCACCATCCAGGTCTTCGGTGTGGTCCAAGACCCGCCTTCCGACTCCCGCCAAGAACGATGATCCGCATCCTTCCCATCTTGCTCGCGCTTGCGTGGCTTCCCGGTTGTGAAGACGACCCCAAGTCCGCGCCGGGCGCCTCCGCATCGGTCATGGACGGCTACGACACGGCCGACCCCGAGGCGTCCTTCGCGCGCCTGCTCGCCGAGGACTCCAAGAGCAATCTGGATCTCGCGCACGACGAAGTCGAACTCGGCGACGTCCTCCAGCAGACCCAGCGCGAAGTGCCTTTCCCCTTCGTCGTGAACGGTCCCGACGAGGTGGTGATCACGCGGCTCACTCCGTCTTGTGGCTGCACCGGCGTCGAGATCCGGGTCGCCGGCGAGACCTGGCCGGAAGGCAAGCCGCTGCCGGCCGGCACCAAAGGCGAACTGGTCGCCACTTTCGACAGCCAGAACTTCCTGCACGGCAAGGTCTCGACGATCGACGTGCAAGGCAACGCGGCCAACATGCCGCTCAAATTGACCATCCGGGCCAACATCCGCCCGCTGTTCGATCCCAGCCCGGCGACCGTGCGCTTCGGCGAAGTGCACCAGTCCGAGTTGCTCGCCGAGGGCTTCCGAACTCGCAGCGTCACGGTGGTCGGCGCCGAGTCCTTTGCTTTGACGGGGTGGGCGCGGCTGCCCAAGGGCATCACCATCAAGGACACCAACGCGCCCGAGTCCGAGCCGGGCGGTTTGGCGCAGAGCCGCACCTTCGAAGTCACGATCGGGTCCGAGATCGGCACCGGAACGCTCTACGAGACCGCGGTCGCCGAGACTTCGCTCGGCAAGATGCTCGAGTTCACGATCCAGGCCGAAGTTCTGGGCCGCGTGCGCTACTTCCCGCAGAAGCGCATCAGCTTCGGACTGCTCACTCCCGGCCAGGCGCCGACCCGGTCTTTGCGCGTGGTCGGCACGGAGGCCGGCACGCCAGTCCCCGAACCCACGCTGGCAATGGCCGGAGACGAGCACGAGGCTTTCCTGTGGACCGTCCAGACCAAGGACGGCGGGCAGGAACACCAGGTGCGCATCCGCATCCGGCCCGACGCGCCGATCGGCCGCCATGCCGGAACGCTCACGGTGTCGTACCCGCCGGAGACGGGCCTCGAGTCCGAGGAATTCATCGTTTCGGCGATCGTTCGGCAGCCGCAGTAGTCTGCTGGTTCGGAACCAATCTCGATGACCGTCTCCACTCGCTTCCTGGGTGCCGCGCTCTGGGTCACCGTCGTTCTCGTGCCTGGTTGCGGCGGCGCGGGAGACGAAGCACCCGACGTCGGCACCGGTGCGGCGCTGGCCTCCGCAGCCGGCGATCCGGTGCAGCCGGCGGCCGCGGCCGCCGAGTCGACCTCGAGCGGCGCGGCGACCTCGCGGCGCGGCGGCGCGGACCCTCCCGCGCTCGGCAAGGCCGACGTGGACGGCAACCGCAGCCGGCTGGTCTTCGAGCGCACCCATTCCGATCTCGGCGAGATCGGGCAAGGCCGCCGGCCGCTGGCATTCGATTTCGTGGTCGAAGGGCCCGATCCGGTCCTGGTCAAGGACGTGCATCCCACGTGCGGCTGCACGAACGCCCGGCTCGAAGTCGACGGCGAACCCTGGGATCTCACCACGGCGCTGCAGCCCGGAACCAAGGCGTCGGTCGCAGTCGTGTTCGATTCGACCAAGTACACGTTCGAGAAACACTCGGCGGTGCTGATCGAAAGCGACGCGGCGCAGTACCCCGGCGAACTCACGATCCGCGCGTTCATCCTGCCGACGTTCCAGACGGTTCCTTCGCCGGTGCGCTTCGGCCCGCTCGCCGTCGGCGCGCCGCCCGAAGACGGCGTGATCCGATTCCAGGTCAAGGCACGCGAGGCGTTCGAAATCCTCGATTGGACCGTCATGCCCGACGGCACCGAGGTCCGCGACACCGGCGTCCGGATCCCGGACGAGGAAGGCGATGGCGTGACCTGGGAATTCGAACTGGTCGTGGACACCAACCAGGCTCCGGGCCGCGTGCAGGGCCTGGCGCGGGCCGAGACCAGCATCGGCCTGCCGCTGCAGATCCAGATCTTCGGCAACATCCTCGGCCCGGCCCAGTACTTGCCGGACGAACGGCTGGTGTTCGGGCTGGTCGACGAGGGCGCCGGGGCCGAACGCGTCCTGCGCATCCGGCCGCGCGGCGAAGGCATCAGCCTGCCCGTTCCAGTGGTGCGGGTGAACGGCTCGGGCTGGTTCGAAGTCGAGCGCGACGAAGAAGCGGAAGGCGCCGATTTCGTCTACTGGGTCCGGCTCGCCGCGGAAACGCCGGTCGGCGCCCACGTCGCCAGCATCAAGATCGCCTACCCGGACGCCAAGAACGTACCCGGGCACGAGATCTTCCTCAACGCTCGCGTGCGCAAGGCCGAGTGAGGCAGCAGCTCGGCGACATCCTGCGCGCGCAGGGCGCGATCACCGAGGAGCAACTGCGCGGCGCGCTGGCGGTGCAGAAGACGCGCTCCCTGACCCTGGGCGAAGCGCTCGTCCTGCAGGGCGCGTGCGACGAAGACACCGTGGCGCGCGCGCTCGCGCGGCAGGCGCGGATGCCGTTCGTCGATCTGGGCGGCCGCACGCCGCCGGCGCGGCTCACCGACCTGCTCGACGCCGGCGTGGCCTGGGAGCAGGAAGTCCTGCCGGTCGCCGAGAAGGACGGCCGGTTGGTGGTCGCCGTCGCCGACCCTTCCCGGGTCTCGGTGAGCGACACGCTGCGCTTCCTCCTCGACCGCGAAGTGAGCGTCGCCATGGCCGCGCCGGCGCCGCTGCGCGACGCGCTGGAACGCATCTACGGCCCCCGGGGGGGCGTTTCGAAGGCGGCACCGGAAGAGTCCGGCGATTCGGAAGAGGCGCCGGTCGTGCGCCTGGTGAACAAGATGTTCGACGAGGCCGTGCAAGAGCGGGCTTCCGACATCCACATCGAACCGTTCACCGAGAAGGTCCGGCTGCGATTCCGGATCGACGGCCGCCTCAAGGTCTACGCCGAACATCCGATCGACGTCTTCCCCGCGCTGCTGAGCCACATCAAGGTCAGCGCCGGCCTGGACATCGCGGAGAAGCGCAAACCGCAGGACGGCCGCATCGAACACCGCGCGGCCGGCCGCGAGCTCGACGTGCGGACGTCGATCCTGCCGACCAGCAACGGCGAGACCTGCGTGATGCGCCTTCTCGACCGCGAGGCCAACCTGCTCTCGCTCGAGGACCTGGGGATGGGCGCGAGCGCGCTGCGCTGGTTCCGCGAAGGGATCGAGAAACCGAACGGCATCTTCCTGGTCACCGGTCCAACCGGTTCGGGCAAGACGACCACGCTCTACGCCGCGCTGCAGGAGCTCAACCGTGCCGACCGCAAGATCCTCACGGTCGAGGATCCGGTGGAGTACCGCGTCAAGGGCATCAACCAGGTTCAGGTGCACCCGCGCATCGGCCTCAGCTTCGCGCGGGTGCTGCGCGCGTTCCTCCGCCAGGCCCCGAACGTCGTGCTAGTGGGCGAGATCCGCGACCGCGAAACCGCCGAGACCGCCATCCAGGCCTCGCTCACCGGCCACCTCGTTTTCAGCACGGTGCACACGAACGACGCGCCGAGCGCTGTGACGCGCCTGCTCGACATGGGCGTGCCGCCTTTCCTCATTGCAACCTCCCTGCGCGGCGTGCTGGCCCAGCGGCTGGTGCGCAGGATCTGCAGCGCGTGCGCGGTCAAGGAACCGGCCACCCGGCTCGAGCAGCGCGTCCTCGAGGTCGGACCGGACACCGAACTGCTCCACCCGCGGGGCTGCCCCGTCTGCGCCCGCAACGGCTTCCGGGGGCGGGTGGGGGTCTACGAGTGGCTGGACATGGACGAACGCCTGCGCGAGATCCTGTTCCGCTCGCCGGAGCCCGCCGAATTCCGCCGGGTGGCGAAGTCGAGCGGGCGGTGGGTGCCGTTGCTCGCGGACGCCACCGAGAAGGTCCTGGAAGGTTCGACCACCGTCACGGAGTTGTTGCGTGTCACCCGGGTGGACTTGCCCGACGAGGAATCGCAAACTGCCTCCCAGGCCGACGTCGGAGCCCCCGCCGAGGGGATCGCGTCTGGCTGAGGACACGTACTTCTTCCGATGAACGAAATTCTCCCCGGCAGCCGGCTCGACATCTGGCTCAAGATCCTCGCCGAAAAGGGCGCCTCGGACCTCCACGCCGGTGCCCACCGGCCGGCGAGCATGCGCATTTCCGGCGAGCTGTCCCCGCTCGACGACGTGGTGGTCACCGCCGAGCAGATGGAAGACATTTCCAGGGAGCTGACGCCCGAGCACCGGAAGGAAGAACTCGCGCAGCTCGGTTCCTGCGACTTCTCGTTCAGCCACGACAAGGACCGTTATCGCGCGAGTATCTTCAAGCAGCGCGGCACTTTCTCGATGGTGCTCCGCCGCCTGCCGCAAGACCGGCTCACCTTCGAGCAGCTCGGCGCGCCGCCGGTGCTCAAGGCGCTCGCGCAGCTGCCGCGCGGCATGATCCTGGTCACCGGTCCGACCGGTTCCGGCAAGACGACCACGCTGACCGCCTTGATCCACGAGATCAACGTGATGCGCCCCGACCACATCCTCACGCTCGAGGATCCGATCGAATTCTTCCACGAGTCGATCAAGTCGGTGGTCACGCAGCGCGAAATCGGCTCGGACACGACCGACTTCTCCGAGGCGCTCCGCCGCGCCCTGCGTCAAGACCCGGACGTGATCCTGCTCGGCGAAATGCGCGACCTCGAGACGACGTCCGCCGCGATCACCGCCGCGGAGACCGGCCACCTGGTGATGGGCACGCTGCACACGACCGGTGCCGCGCGGACCATGGACCGGATCATCGACCAGTACCCCACGCACCAGCAGGACCAGGTGCGCTCGCAGCTCGCCGTGTCGGTGCAGGCCGTGGTCTCGCAGGTGCTGCTGCCCAAGGTCGGGGGGGGGCGCATCGCGGCCTTCGAGATCATGATCCGCAACTCCGCGATCGAGAACCACATCCGCAAGGGCGAGACTTTCAAGATCACTTCGGTGATGCAGACGCAGAAGCGACTGGGCATGCAGTTGCTCGACGACCACTTGATCGAATTGACCAAGGCCGGGCAGATCACTCCCGAAACCGCGCTCGGCGCCGCGCAGATGCCCGGCGACCTGCGCCAGCGCCTAGGCGTCTGAGCGCGCGGCTGGGCCGCGGCGGACCGCTTCTCCAACCATGCCGAGCCCCGACGATCGACCCATCGGCCAGATCCTGATCGAACTGGGCGTGCTGCGGCAGGGTCAGCTCCAGGCCGCGCTGGCGGAACAGCGCCGGGGCGGCACAGGCCGGCTCGGCAGCATCCTGATCGAGCGCGGAATGGTGCGCAGCGAGGATCTGGCACGCGCGCTCGCGCGCCAGAAGGGCCTCGTGTGGCTTCCCGCGTCCGAGCTGCAGCCCGAGGACGACGCGCTGGCCCTGCTCGATGCCGCCACGGCGCGGGCGTTCGGCGCGCTGCCGCTCGGTGTCCGCGGCGGCCGCCTCCAAGTCGCCCTGGCCGACCCGGACACGCTGCCGATGCTGGGCGACCTGCAGAGCCTGACCGGGCACCCGGTCGAGGCCGTGCTCGCCGACCCCGAGATCCTCGCCGATCTCGTCGAAAAAGCGTATGCCCGCCGGGCCCAGGACCAGATCGCGGTTCAAGCCGAAGCGGGACAGGCCGCGCCGATCGTGCGGCTGCTCGAGTCGATTTTGACGCGCGCGGTGCGCGACAAGGCGGCGGACGTGCACTTCGAGCCGTACCAGGGCGATTTCCGCATCCGCATGCGCGTCGACGGCGTGCTGTACGAAATCGATCCGCCGCCCGCCCACGTCGCGCCGGCGCTGATTTCGCGCATCAAGGTGCTCGCCAATCTCGACATCAGCGAAACCCGCCTGCCGCAGGACGGCCGCATCGAATTGACCGTCGACGGCCGCCCGGTCGACTTGCGTGTCTCGACCGTCCCGATCCAGGGCGGCGAAAGCGTGGTGCTGCGGATCCTCGACCGCAGCAACCTGCAGCTCGACCTGACCCGGCTCGGCCTCGCCGCCGACGAGCGCGGACGCATCGAACAATTCGTGCGGCTGCCGCACGGCATCGTGCTGGTCACCGGGCCCACCGGCTCGGGAAAGACGACCACGCTCTATTCGCTCCTGCACCAGGTCAATGAGCCGCACACCAAGATCCTCACCGTCGAGGATCCGGTGGAATACGACCTCGACGGCGTGGTCCAGGTGCCGGTGAACGAAGAGATCGGCGTGACTTACGCGGCGGTCCTGCGGACGATGCTGCGGCAGGACCCCGACATCATCCTGGTCGGCGAGATCCGCGACCCCGAGACCGCGCAGATCGCGGTCGAAGCGGCGCTCACGGGCCACCTCGTCCTGTCGACGCTCCACACCAACGATGCGCCCAGCACCGTCACCCGCCTGATCGATCTGGGGGTCGAGCCCTTCCTGCTCGCGGCGACCATCGAGGGCATCGTCGCGCAGCGGCTGGTACGCTGCGTGTGCACGGCCTGCACCGGCCCGTACGAGCCCGCCGCGGAATTGTTCCGCAAGGCCGGTCTGGAACCCGGCGAGTCCTTCCAGCGTGGAAAAGGCTGCGACCGCTGCCATTTCACCGGCTATTCCGGCCGCACGGCGATCTACGAGATCATGCCGATGGACGACACCCTTCGCGACCAATTCCTCCAGGACCCGAGCACGGTCGCCTTGCGCGCCCTGGCGCGGACCCGCGGAATGAAGACGCTTCGCGAACGCGGGCTGGAGATCCTGCGTTCCGGGCGGACCACGCTCGAGGAACTGGTCCGCGAAACGATGGAGGGAGCGTAGATGGCGCGCATCCAGCGCCGGGTCGCGGCACCCCAGCGCACCGCCGGCCGCGGTCCTGCGCCGACGGCGGAGCCGCGCGGCCGGCGCGTCAAGCGCAAGGTGCCGCTCAAGCACCTGGTGCGGTTCACGCGCCTGCTGGCGACGCTCACCGAAGCCGGCCTGCCGGTGCTGCGAAACCTCAAGATCCTGACCGAGCAGTGGCCGCCGGGCCGTTTCCAGGACACCATCCTCGACACCGCCGAGATGGTCGAGGAAGGGCAGCCGCTGTCCGAGGCGATGGGCAGCCACCCGGAAGTCTTCGACGATCTGTACGTCAACATGGCGCGCGCCGGCGAGGCCGGCGGTGTCCTCGACACCGTTCTCGACCGGCTCGCCGAGTACATGGAGCGCAGCCAGTCGATCCGCGACCGGACGCGCAGCGCGCTGCTCTACCCGATCGTGATCCTGTTCGTCGCTTTCGTGGTGGTGTCGGGCTTGATGATCTTCGTGATCCCCAAGTTCGCCGAGCTCTACGGCGAGATGGACATGGAGCTGCCGTCCATCACGGTGGCGCTGATCACGGCGAGCGACTTCGTGCGCAATTACTGGTGGGCGGTTCTCGTCGTGCCGCCGGTGTTCGTGGTGATCTACCAGCTCGCGTATTTGCGGTCGTACGGCTTCCGGCGCTGGAACCACGGCATGTGGTTGCGCCTGCCGATCTTCGGCGGACTGGTCAAGACCGGCCAGGTGGCGCGTTTCGCCACGACGTTCGGCACTCTGGTGAACAGCGGCGTGCCCCACTTGCGCGCATTCGAGATCGTCGGCGGGGCGCTCACCAACGAGCACTACCGCGAAGCGATGGCCGAGGTGCAGCAGGAGGTGCGCGAAGGCGAAGGCATCGCCGCGTCGCTCGAAGGCACCGATCGCTTCGACGACGTGGTCGTCTCCATGGTCGAGGTCGGCGAAGAGACGGGCGAACTCGACCGCATGTGCTTGCGGGTCGGCGCCAATTACGACGAGAATTACACGCGGACCCTCGACGTGCTTCTCAAGCTGGTCGAGCCCTTGATGCTGGTCTGCATGGCGGTCATCGTCGCGTTCATCGCTCTCGCGCTGTTCTTGCCGCTCTTCAAGCTTCTGGAGCAGTTCGGCGCCGCCTCGTAGCGGCTCCGGGATCATGGCGGCTTCCCTGCGGACCCGCCTCGTCGGCAGCCTGGTCCTCGTCAACGTCCTGGTGCTCGGCGCACTGGGCGTCTGGCTGGCCGACGACGAACGCCAGCTCGAGGCCGGCCGCGAGGGCTTGCGCCAGCGCCTCCAGCAAGAAG
>DASWJW010000097.1:0-22422 GCA_036396955.1 Planctomycetota bacterium | reverse complement strand
CACCTGATATTCGCCTTCGGCGAAGACCCAGGGGCGGAATTCGACTTCACCGCCCACGGCTTGAAGACGCATGGCATAGACCAGGGTTACGCCGTCGGCTTCGAAGACCGCCACCTCCGGTTGCTCGAGTCCCAGGATCCGCAGGGTCGCCAGCCACGCCACCGGCGTCCGGCCGTCGTTGGCGCGCTGGGGAATGGTCCTGGGCCAGCCGTCGAAGGGCGCGTCGGTCGCCGGATCGGCGCCGCGCGGCCACGACTCGAAGGTGTAGGCGCGGTCGCGCTTGTGGAAGCGCACGACGCCGTAGCCCGGCTTGGGATCGTGCAGCGCCGCGGGCTCGTGGCCGCTCGATCCGTCGGGATTGGTGGCGGCCCACACGGTGACCTTGTTGCGGAACCCGTCGAAGTACTCGCCGGTGTAGGCCGGCAGGCCGGCGACGTGGTTGGCGCCCGCGACCTGCGGCTCCCACGCCCGCAGGTAGAAGTTGGCGATCGCCGGCACGCAGAAGGACCACGGCGCGTCGTTCCAGGCGTCGATGCCGTGCTGCACCAGCGTCGACAGGTGCTGGTCGCCGCAAACGTGCGGCGCGAAGGCCTTGCGGATCGCACGCAGGGCCGCATCGCGCCCCGATTGCGGCCAGCCGTTCGAATCGAAGTCGGCGACCAGGCGGTCGCGGGCCGGCCCGTGGGTGGTGGCGACGTTGGCGAAGACCGTCTGCGACAGCACGCACTTGAGTTCGCTGTCGTGCCAGTCGGCGGCCCACTCTTCGAGGAAGCGCAACTGCCGCGGCCCCAGCAATTCGGCGCCCGGCACGTCGGCGCGGTCGATGTCGAAGTCGGGGTTGGTCACGTGGTCGGGCCGCGGGCCGTCGTGCTGGACCAGGCCGCTGGGCCCCGACTTGAATTTCCGGTCCTCGAGGATCGCGAAGCTGACTCCGCCCCACACCAATTCCGTGAAGTAGGTGCCGATGCCTTGCTCGACCGTGCCGGAAAACCAGGGATCGGGCAGGTGGCTGGTCTGCGTGCGCTCGACCATGCGCACCCAGTCGGCGGACATCACGTAGCCGCCCTTGTTGTCGCGGTCGGTCTTGCGGCCGCCGGCGCCCCAGACGTTGCCCTGGAACACGTCGTGGTCGTCGGGAATGGTCACGCAAGGCGTATCGCGCAAGAGGTCGCGGAACGCCCACATCCACAAGTACCACTTGTACAGGTAGTCTTCGCGCGGCGCGTCCTGCTTGTCGGCGTAGGTGGGGCTCGCGCCTTCGTAGATCTGGTCGCCCGCGAAGAACAGGAGATCGGGCGCGTGGGCCTGGACGTGCGTGCTGGTGTCGGCGTGTGGAAACCACAGCGCGTTCTCGTTCCATGGATAACCGGGGTTGCCGAAGCCGAAACGGTTCTGGTGGCAGCACGACAGCGCGGCGAGCACCAAGGGATCCTTGCCGACCGGATCGCTGCGGATCGTGCCGGCAAACACTTGCTCGGTGCCGTCGCTGCGGTAGAGCAGGCGGTAGGGCGCCGCATGCGCGCACGGCCAGTCGACGATGCGGAAGCGCGCGGTCAGCGCGTCGGCGTCGACCGCGGCGCGCGCGGCCTCGGCCCACGCGCCATTGCGGCCGGGCAGCTTGAGCTCCAGGCGCACGGTCTCGCCCGCGCCGGCGGCGACCGGCATGAGCTGGGCGGTGAGTTTCAGGACCCTGCGGCTCACCGTGTACTGCGCTCCCAGGATCGGGCCGGCGCGAAGCTCGCGCTCCTGCAGCTTGTCGCCGAGCAATTCGAAGTCGCGGAACCACCAGGTGGTGGCGCGCTCGCGCGGGCCGGGATGCGCCATGAGCGCGATGCCGCCGACCAGGCTCGCCGCCGGCACGCCTTCGACGACCAGAAAGCCGAGCGCGCGTCCGCTGCGCGGCGGGTAGGCCTCGAGGGTCAAGGTGTAGGTGCCGTCGCCCGCGGGGAGCGCGTGCAGGTCGAGCACCACGTCGGCCACGGGGGTGGCCGGACCTTGGTGGACTTGCGAGACGGCGTCGGGGTCGGCGAAGTCGCGCACGAACAGCCGCCCGGCGGCGTCGATCCCGGCAACCCAGCCGCCGTCGGGGCCCGGCGCGGACTGCACCAGCGCCGCGGCGCGCGGATCCAGGTCCGCCGCGCCGCCGCCGATCAGGAAGCCGGCGAAGGCCAGCGCATCGGAGCCTTCGGCCGGCGCTTGCAGCACGCCGGTGCGCACCACCATCCGCAGGGAGCCTTCGCGCGCGCTCACTCCGTGCGAGAGCAGGTGCAGGGTGCGGCGCGGCAGCCTGGTCCCCACGCACTCGGCGCGGCCGTCGCGCAGCCGCCAGTCCTGCAAGCGGTTGGCCCAGTACTCGGCGCCGATCCAGAGCCGGTCGGGGCGCCGGTCCCACTGGCTGGCGTACTCGGCTTGTTGCGCGCGCGCACCGGCGGCGCCGGCGAGCGCGAGGACGAGAGTGGCGGAGAGGAGGCGCACGAGGTTGGGGCGGTGCTGCATTGGACCCGGAGCCATTATTCCGCCAAGATCAGGGCGATCGGCTGCGTCTTCCCCGTCTTCTTGGCGGTGCTGCGCGCTGGACCGCCGGCCCTCGGAAATCTTTCGAACGATGCAAGCTCTCTTCGCCCTGCTCCTCCTCGCTCCGCTTCCGCTCCAGGCCGACGAGGCCCAAGACGTCGCTTCGCGAATCGACCGTGTGACCCTCTACCAAGGCCAGGCCCTGGTCGAGCGCATGTTCACCGTCACCGCAGCGCAGCCTGGGCCGCGCGCCGTCCGGATCGGTCCAATGCCGGTTTCGGCGCGCGAATCGTCGTTCCAGACCCGCATCGGCAGCGGGCCGGTGGTGGTCCAGGGCCTGTCGCTGCAACTGCGCAGCGGCGAGCTCGATTCGGGCCAGCGCGGCGTGCTCGAAGAGCGCTTGCGGGTGGTCGCGCGTGCGATCCGCGACCTCGATCCGGGGCTCAAGGCGCTCGAGACGCGCAAGGAGCTGGTCAGTTCCATGCTGACCGCGGCGCAGAAGGGCGGGCTCGACGTCTCCGTTCCCGGCGGCATCGCCGACTTCGCCACGCAACTGTCGGCCGAAACGCGCTCGATCGAAGCCGAGCGCATCCAGAGCGAGCGCGACCGCGCCGTGCTCGAGGCCGAAAAGCGCGATCTTGAAACCCAGCTCGGCGGCCGGCGCGGCGCACAGCCCTACCGGCAGGTGCGCGTCAATCTGTTCTTCGAGCGCGCCGGCACCGCCGAGATGCGCGTGCACTACCTGGTCGACGGCGCGAGCTGGCGGCCCTTGTACGACGTGCGGCTCGATCCCGACCTCACGCGTGTCGACGTCGGCCTGGTCGGCGAAGTGCGCCAGGTGAGCGGCGAGGACTGGGATTCGTGCGAAATGCTGCTCTCGACCGCGCGGCCGCACGTCGGCCTCGATCCGCCGGCGCTGCCGCAGCGCTACGTGCTCGTTCCGCAGTCGATGGACAAGAACAAGAGCCAGAAGCTCGCCGCGCTCGGCTACGTCGACGGCGACAACGGGATCGACGGCTCGACCATGCGCAGGGCGAGGTTCGCTGCGGACGAAGAAGCCGACAATCTCACCGTCGCCGCGCCGATGGCCACGGTCCAGGATTACGGCATCAGCCAGCAGTACCGCATCCCCGAGCGCGTGAGCCTGGCGGGCAATGGCCAGCCCGAGACGCACGCGCTGGTGCAGGTGCCGCTCGAATTGCTGCCCGAACGCTACGTGGTGCCTTCCTTGAGCTCCGAGGCCTACTTGCGCGCCAAGGTCACCAGTTCCGCCGATGCGCCGCTGCTGCCCGGCACCGCGCGGATCTACCTGGGGCCGGACTTCCTCGGCGAATCGAGTTTCCCGATGCTGCGCAAGGGCGACAGCACCACGCTCAACCTGGGCATCGACCCCAACTTGACGGTCGACTACGTGAGCGTGCGCGACGAACGCGACGACCCCGGCTTCCTCGCCAGCACGGTGCACCACTACCGCGCCTGGGAGCTCAAGCTCGACTTGAGTTCGTCGGCCAAGCAGCCGATCCAGGTCCTGGTCGAGGAAGCCCTGCCGATTTCGCGCGACGACCGCATCAAGATCGAGCCGCGCGGCATGCGGCCGACCGCGGAGTCGGGCGATCAGGACTTGAAGGACCGCGAAGAGCGCGGTATCTGGCGCTGGCGCGTCAAGCTCGATCCGGGCGGCAAGACCGCGATCCGCTGGGGTTACACGGCCTCGTACGACGAGGATCTGCGCCCGGCGTACGGACAGGACGGTTGAACCGGCGGCGTCCTTCGACCGGCGCGCGGCTCCTCGTCGCGGCGCTGGCCGCGGGCCTCGGCGGCCTCGCGTGCAGCGAAGGTTCGGTGGAGCGCGCGCCGCCGTTGTGGAGCGGGCGGCCCGACATCTTGGTGATCCTGGCCGACGATCTCGGCTGCGGCGACCCGCGCGCGCTCAATCCGGACTCGCGCATTCCGACCCCCAACCTCGATGCCGTGGCGGCGGCCGGCATGCGCTTGACCGACGCGCACTCGCCTTCGGCGGTATGCTCGCCGACGCGCTACGGAATCCTCACCGGCCGTTATGCGTGGCGCTCCAGTCTCAAGAACGGCGTCTTGTGGGGCCGCTCGCCGGCCTTGATCGAGCCCGGCCGGGCGACGCTGGCGTCGGTCCTCAAGGCCCGCGGCTACCGCACGCACGCGGTGGGCAAATGGCACCTCGGCTTTGGCAACGCGGAGCAGACCGACTACGACCAGCCCTTGCGGCCTGGGCCGCTCGAAGCGGGCTTCGATGGTTTCTTCGGCATTCCCGCGTCGCTCGACATGCCGCCGTACGTCTACGTCCGCGACGATCGTCCGGAGACGCCGGCGACCGACGTGGTGGAGGGCTCCGAGATGGCGCGCGACGGCGGCGGCGGTTTCTGGCGGCCGGGGCCGATCGCGGCCAACTTCGATTTCCACGACGTCACGCCGCGCATGGCGGCCGAAGCGGAGCGCTTCCTGGAGGCGGCGGCCAAGAGCGAAGACCCGTTCTTCCTGTACCTGGCGCTGCCGTCTCCGCACACGCCGTGGGTGCCGCTGCCGGAATTCCGCGGCACCAGCCAGGCTGGCGTCTACGGCGATTTCGTCGCCGAAGTCGACTGGGCGGTGGGGCGCGTGCTCGCCGCCCTCGAGCGCACCGGCCGCGCGCACCGGACCCTGTTGATCGTCACCAGCGACAACGGCTCGCACTGGATGCCTCGCGACATCGAGGAATTCGGCCATCGCGCCAACCTCGGCTGGCGCGGGCAGAAAGCCGACATCTGGGAAGCGGGGCACCGCGTGCCGTTCCTCGCGCGCTGGCCGGGGCGCATCGAGCCGGGCAGTTCCAGCGCCGCGCTGCTCTGCTTGACCGATCTGTTCGCGACCTGCGCTTCGGCCGCCGGCGTCCCGGTCCAAGACCTGCCGGCCGGCGCGGCGGAAGACAGTTTCGACCGGCTGCCGGTCCTGCTCGGCGTCGATGCGCCGCGCGGCGCTCCGGTGATCCACCACTCGCTGCACGGCATGTTCGCGATCCGTGTGGGGGACTGGAAGCTGATCGAAGGCCTGGGGTCGGGCGGCTTCACGCCGCCGGCGGTCGTCGAGCCGGAGGAAGGGCAGCCGCCCGGCCAGCTCTACGACCTGCGCCGGGATCCCGCGGAAACGACCAACTTGTGGGCGGAGCGGCCGCAGATCGTCCGCGAGATGCGCGCGGCCCTGCTGGCGATCCACGACGCCGGACGCAGCCGGCCCGCGGCCGGGGCGCCGCCACGCTAGCGCGGTTCTTTCGGCTGCCAGGCCGTCCACGAGTCCGCGAACGGAGCGGCGGGGTCGTGGTCGGGATTGGGAACCGGCATCTGGGCGCCCTGGGCCTCCAGTCGCGCGTGGAGCATGGCGCGCAAAGCCTGCGCCTTCTGCGGCAGGGCGGCGGAAAGATCGCGCGTTTCGCCGGCATCGACGCCCAGGTCGTAGAGCTCCAGGCGGCCGTCCTCGTACCACTCGATCAGCTTCCAATTCCCCGCGCGCACCGCGCCGCACGGCGGCCGGTCGCTGGTGTGGTAGTGCGGATAGTGCCAATAGAGCGCGTTTCGATCGAGATGCGCCGCCGGATCGCGCAAGAGCGGCCCGAGATCGAAACCGTCGAGTCCGGACCCCGGTGCGCCGCCGCCGAGCGCGACGATGGTGGGGAAGAGGTCGGTTCCGGTCACCGGCTCTTCGCAATCGCCGGATGCGATGCGCCCCGGCCAGCGCACGAACAGCGGCTCGTGGATGCCGCCCTCGTACAAGAAGCCCTTGTAGCCGCGCAGCGGGTCGTTGCGCGTGACGCCTTCGACCCCGCCGTTGTCGCTGGTGAAGATCACCACGGTGTCCTCGGCGAGGCCTTGCTCGGCAAGGGCCGCGAGAATCCGGCCGACGCTCTCGTCGAGGCTCTCGACCATCGCCGCGTACACCGCGTTGTGGTGGCGGGTGCCCGGCCGCGCGCTCTTCTTGGCGCGGAAATGCGCCACCTTGTCGGGCTTGGCTTCGAGCGGCACGTGCACCGTGTAGTAGGACATGTGCAGGAAGAAGGGCTGCTCGCCGGCTCCGCGGATGAGTTCGACGGCGTGGTCGGTCAGCGCGTCGGTCAAGTAATCGCCTTCCGCGCCGCCCGGCGGCATGTTCACCACCGACCAGTCGGTTTCGGGCGTGTTCTTCTCGTACGGAAAGAAGTAGCTGCCCGGCGCGCCCTTCGAGTGGCCGCCGACGTTGACCGCAAAACCCTGATCGAGCGGGTAACGGCCCTCGGGGCCGAGGTGCCACTTGCCGACGTGCCAGCTCGTGTAGCCGGCGGGCTGCAGCGCTTCGGCGATCGTGCGCTCTTCGAGCGGCAGCGCGAGCGTGAACTCGGGCGTCTGCAGCGGCGCGCGCGGCCAGCGGACGCCCGGAATCCAGTCGGTGACGTGCAGCCGCGCCGGATCCTTGCCGGTGAGCAGGGCCGCGCGCGACGGCGAGCACACCGGAGCTGCGGCGTAGGCGTTCGAGAACCGCAGGCTCTGGCTCGCGAGCCGGTCGATGTTCGGCGTCTCGTACAGGTCCGAGCCTTGCACGCCGAGATCGGTCCAGCCCAGGTCGTCGACCAGCAGCAGCACCACGTTGGGCGGCCGCCGCCTCGGCGCGGAGTCGAGCGCGGCAACGGCCGGCGGCGCCGTGACGAGCAAGGGCTTGCCGTCGAGCTGCCACGCGGGATCGACCGCGATGCCCAGGTGCGTGAGGGCGGTGGGCACCAGGTCGACCACTTGCGAGCCTTCGATGCGCCCGCCGCCGCGATACGCGCCGCCGTGCGCGATGCTGAAGATCGTCCGGTGCGCCGGTTCGTCGCGGCCGTGCGACGTGCCGCTGCCGCCGTGGTCGGTGCTCACCAGGATCAGCCAGTCTTCGCCGGGGTAGGCGTCGCGGGCCGCGAGCGCCGCGAGCGCCCGCGCGATCTCGCCGTCGATGTGCGCGATCGCCGCCATGTACTCGGGGATCTCCGGAGAGTAGCCGTAGGTGTGGCCTGCGTGGTCGGCGCCGTCGAAGTGCAAGAACAGGAAATCGGGGTCTTCTTCGCGCAGCACGCGGATGGCGCGTGCGCTGGCTTCCGCCACGGTGTTGGCGTCTTCGCTGCCGTCGGCGAAAGGCCCGAGGTAGGTGTGGATCGGGCGCCAGTGCGCCACGCAGCGCGTGTCGAGGCCGGCGTCGGCGGCTTCGATGCGCGCGAAGACCGGCGGCCATTCGCGCAAGCGGTGGTTCTCGAAACCGTTGCCGGTCACGTTGTGCTTCTCGGGCCACACTCCGGTGAGCATGCACGACCAGCTGGGGCCGCTGACCGTCCGCGCACAGGTCTGCGCGGCCCAGTCGACGGCGCCCTCGCGCGCCAGGCGGTGCAAGGTGGGGGCGTCGGCGGCGCGCAAGGCGTCGGGGCGCACGCCGTCCAGGCCGATCATCAGCACCTTGGGGCGGCGCGGAACTTCGGCGGCCTGAGAAGGAGCGGCGACGAGCGTCAGCAACGCGGCCAGATGGAGGATCATTCGGCGTCCTTCACGCAGCGGAAGCCCGTGTGCTGCAGACTGGTGTCGGGAGTCGTCTTCATGCGCGCGCTCGGCCGGTAGCCGATGCAGTAGACGTCGCTGCACAAGAACGAACCGCCGCGCGTGACGCGTTTGGCGGCCCAGGGTTCTTGCGGATCGAAGGAGTCGGCCGGGCCTTGCGGGTCGCGCGCGCCGTCCTCGCGCAAGGCGTAGGCGTCGCTGCGGTACCAGTCGGCGCACCATTCCCAAACGTTGCCGGCCATGTCGTACAGACCGTAGCCGTTGGCCGCGAAACTTCCCGTTGGCGCGGTGCCGTGGAAACCGTCGGCCTGGTCGTCGTTCCAGGGAAAACGCCCTTGCCAGATGTTGGCGCGGTGCGCGCCGCCGGGGAGCTTCTCGTCGCCCCAAACGAACGGCGCGGCGTCGAGGCCGCCGCGCGCCGCGCGTTCCCATTCGGCTTCGGTCGGCAAACGCTTGCCGGCCCAGGCGGCGTAGGCGTTGGCGTCGTCCCAGGACACGTGCACCACGGGATGGTCGTCGCGGCCGTCGAGCGAACTCTGCGGGCCTTCGGGATGGCGCCAGTCCGCGCCGGGCCGGTACTCCCACCAGAAACTGCGCTCGCCTTCGGGCGGCGCCACGAACACCAGGGAACCCGGCACCAGCAGCGCGGGATCGGGCGCGGGCGCGTCCGGCGGCATGGCGGCGCGCAAGGCCTCGGCGTCGACCGGGCTCTCGGCGGTGGTCCGGTATCCGGTCGCCGCGACGAAGGCCGCGAACTGCGCGTTGGTGACTTCGGTCGCGTCCATCCAGAAACCGGACACGCGCACCGACTTGACCGGCTGCTCGTCGGGCAGCGAGCCGCGCAGCGCCGAGCCCATGGCGAAGCTGCCGCCGGGGATCCAGACCATGCCCTCGGTCGCGGTCGCGTCCGATCGGCTGGGTGTGTCTTCACCCGAGCAGCCGACGAGCGGAAGCAAGAGCAGGATGCCGGCGAGTCCGCGCACGATGCGCGATTCTAGTCGCCGAAGCGAGCGGCGATGGCGGCCAGGCGCTCGTCGATCGCCTTCTTCGGGATCCAGCGGCCGCCGATCATCACGCCGGCGATCTCTCGGAGGGCGCCGAGGTCCTGTTCCGGCGCGCCCTCCACCAGCACCAGGTCGGCGCGAAAGCCGGGCGCCACGGCGCCGTGGTCCTTCCAGCGGTAGAAGTCGGCCACCGCGGTGGTGCCGGCGTGGAGGATGTCCCAGGGTCCGAGGCCCGCGACCTGCATGGCCGCGATCTCGCGGTGCAGCGAGAACCCCGGCACGCTGAACAACTGCGGGCTGTCAGTGCCGAGCAGGATCCGCACTCCCGCGTCGCTCAGTGCGCCGAGCGCGCGGTTGCGCCAGCCGAGGACGCGCTCGCCGGCCGCGCGCTGCTCGGCGTCGCCGCCGCGCACTTGCGCCACCCATTGCTGGACGATCTGCGGCGGTATGTACTTGAGCTCGTCGTACGCGGGCACGAGTTCGGCGCCGGCGATTCCGCCCATGAACGTGCGCCACAAGGCCATGGTCGGCACCACCGAAGCATCGTTGCGCAGCATCCAGCGAGCGACCAAGGCGAGCCGCTCTTCGCTGGCCTCCGTGACCACCGTGTTCAAGTCGACCGCGCCGAGGACGAGCTGTGCGGTGAGGCTCTCGACCACGTTGTCCAAGTGGTCGATCGTGACCTGGCCGGCGTCGAGCGCGTGTTCCAGGCCGACCAGGTCGGCGACGTGCCCGCCCCAGGTGATGCCGACTTCGCGCGCGGTCTTGGCGATGGCGTCGTAGGCTTCCGGGCGCAGGCCTTCGTGCACCTTCAAGTGGTCGTAACCCGCGCTCTGGTACTGGCGCACCAGTTCCGCGGCGCGGCCGGCGTCGAGCCCGCCGCCCGACAGCGGCGGGCTGCCGACCGCCAGCCGCGGGCCGAGCACTTCGCCGCGCTCCAGGCGCCCGCGCAGCTCGAGCTGCGCCGGCTCTCCGAGCATGCCGCGGACGAAGGTCACGCCGTTGGCGAGGTAGAGGAACAACACGTCCTCGCTCATGCCCGCAGGCCAGCCAGCGTTGGGCAGGTGGCCGTGCATCTCGGCCAGGCCGGCGATCAAGGTGTGGCCTTCGCCGGCGACGGTGCGCCAGCCGTGCGGGATCTCGAAGCCGGCGCGTGCGCCCACCGCTTGGATGCGACCGCCGCTCACCAGCACCACCTGGTCTTCCGCGACGGTGCGCTTGCGCGTGTCGAGCACGCGCACGCCCACGAACGCGGTGCCCTCGGTCGCGGCCTGCGGCGCCGGCTCTTGGGCGGTCGCGGCGCGGGGCAGCAGCGACGCCAGCGCGAACACCAGAGTTGCCAGGGCGGGGCGGTGGCGGGGGGCGGGGCGGATCATTCCCCCCACTCTCGCGCGTTCCGCGAGCGCGGTGGCGCCTTTTTCCGCCGCCCGCACCGATCAGCCGCCCGCGGCTTCTTGGTCCCGGTCGCCGTTGACGAGGTAGTTCACGATCCGCACCGCGCGCCCGCGGCTGGCCTCGTTGCGGTGCTCGCCGACGCGCAGCTCGAGCACGTGCGCGCCGGGTCCGAGCTCGGCTTCGAGCACGTGCGCCCAAGGAAGGTGCAAGCCGCCGCTCCAGCGCGTGAAGAGGTCGAGTTCCTGCCAGGCGTTCGCGTCGACGCGCCACTCCACGAAGCCCGCGTCGGGCCCTGCCGCGACCAGGATGCCGGCTCCGCGTCCGTGGAAGCGCAGGCGCAAGCTCGCACCCGCCGACTCCGCCACGAGCATCGGCACGTTCACGAAGCCCGCGCGCGTCCCGGCGCCGTCGGCGGGTTTCCACGCGGGATCCAGGCGCCAGCCCGCGTCCGCTTCGGCGGCGTCCGGCGCCACGAGCCGTCCCGCGGAGTAACAGTAGGGGTCGAGCGGCTCCGGCGTCGCGGACGGAGGCGGGATGGACCCCGCTTCCCGGTCCGGCCACGCGGCGTCGAACAGCCGCGCGATCGACTCCGCGTAGACCCGCTGGCCGAAGGGCGAGGGATGCAAGTCGCGGAAGTCGTCCTTCCAGCTGAATTCGCCGGCAGCGATGCGGTCGAAGACTTCGCGCGCCAGGTCGAGCGACACGACTCCGTAATGCTCGGCGACCGCTTGGTGATTGGCGATGACCGCGGGCGTCCGGCCCGCGCCGTAAGTGGCGAGCTTGGCGGGATCGGCAAAGTGCAGCAACACCACGCTCCGCACGCCCAATTGCTTTGCCGCGCGCACGATGCCTTCCATCGCGCGCCGCTGCTCGAGATCGCTGCGGTCGTTGGTGGAGTCGTTGACCGCCGCCTCCACGAACAAGAGGTCCACCGCGCCGTGGCCGAACACGTCGCGGCGCAGGCGGAAGGCTCCAGGAGTCGAGCCCATGGACGGAATGCCGGCGTTGACGAATTCGAACTCCACGTCCGGGAAGCGCTTCTGCAGGTCTTCCGCCACCAGGTCGCGCCAGCCGGCGTTGTGCGTGATCGATCCGCCCAGGAAGGCCACCCGGCCCCGCTGCCGCGCTTCGAACGCGGTCCTGGCGCCCTGGATTCCGTCGCGCAGCTCGAATCAGCGGCGTTCCGCGGGCGCCTCGCCCAGTTCGCGCAGGTAGACGTTGGCGAACTGGACCGCGCCATCGCGCGCGAGGAGGCCGATCGATCCGCTCGCCGGCGTTCCATCGGGCACCGGCCCGTCGAAGATCCGCTCGCCGTTGAGATCGACGGTGACGCGCTCGCCGCGAAGGGTGAGGAGGGTGCGGTTCCACTGCCCCTGGAGCTGGAGCGATTCGGCCGAAGTCCAGGCCAGGCGGTCGCCGCGCAGGAAGACCGCGGGGATGCCGCCGCCGCTGTCGGCGCGCCAGTCGACGATCATCTCGAAATCCCCGAATTTCCCCTGGTGCCACAACGGCCCGCCGTCGCTGTCGCCGTCGATGCGCCAGTCGTTGGCTCGCCAATGTTCGGTCCCGGAGAGTTCGCGCTTCCAATCGCGCAGGTCGATGCCGTTGTAGAGGCTGCGGAAGCCGCGTGCTTCCTCGGCGACCATCTCCGCGGACAGCGGCGCTCCGCTCGGCGGCAGCTCGCGGATCCGGAGGTTGCGGAAGTGCACCTCGGAGCCTTCGGACTCCAGGCAGAGGTAGCCCTTGCGCGGGCGGATGTCGTAGCCGCCCGCGACTTCGACGCCGTTGACCTCGAGCTTGAGCGTGCCGTTCCGGGCGGTCACGCGGTAGTGGTTCCACTCGCCCGCCGGCTTGCAGCGTTTCTCGCTGGGCAGGCAGCGCTCCCAGCCGCCCGGGTGGGGGCGGTCGGGCGTCATGCGCGCGCCGTGGATCGAGAACACGTCGCCGTGGCTGGTGTAGTCGGGGGTTTCGCGACCGTCGAGGATCTGCACCTCGATCGAGCGCGTGAAGGGCTGGCCGCGCGCGGTGACCGGATCGGACCAGACGAACAGCCCCGCGTTGCCCTTGGGCACCAAGTGCTTCCATTCCATTTCGAGCACGAAGTTCTCGTACATGCGCTCGGTGCGCAGCACGCAGATCGGCTTGCCGCTGCACACGATCATTCCGTCGCGCACGGTCCAGGTCTCGGGCGCGCCGTTGACGTTGACCCAGCCGCTGAGGTCGCGGCCGTTGAACAGCCGCTCGAAGGTCTGGCCGAAGTCCGAATTCGGCGTGGGCGCAAGCACGCCGGTGTCTTCCCGCCACTTGCGCAAGCGCGCCATGAGCCGCTCGGCCTGCGCGGAGTATTGCGCGGAGAGCTCGGTCTTCTCGCCTGGATCGGCGCGGAGGTCGAAGAGTTCGACCCGGTCGTCCTCGTACCAGTGGATCAGTTTCCAGTCGCCCGAGCGGATCGCGCTGCTCGGAGCTCCGCCCTGGTTGCCGTAGTGCGGATAGTGCCAGAACAGGTCGCGCGGGGCGGGAGCAGCCGCGCCGCGCAGCAGCGGAGCCAGGCTGATGCCGTCGACGTGCTGCTGCGGTTGCGCCGGCAGTCCGGCGATCTCGAGCAGGGTGGGGTAGTAGTCGGTGCTCGTGAACGGCGTCGCGCTGGTGCTGCCCGCGCGCGTCACGCCCGGCCAGCGCACGATCGCCGGCTCGCGCACGCCGCCTTCGTACAACCAGCCCTTGCCGGCGCGCAACGGCAGGTTGCTGGTGGGGTGGCCTTCGGAAGTGCTGAGGCCGCCGTTGTCCGAAGTGAACACGATCACCGTGTTCGCATCCAGGCCGAGCTCTTCGAGCTTGTCGAGGATCCGGCCGACGCTCTCGTCGAGGCTCTGCACCATGCCCGCGTAGACCGCGTGGTCCTGCACCTGCCGCGTCTTGCGTTCGCGTTCGGGCAGCCAGCGCGGTCCGGCGGGTTCGGGCAGCGCCGCGGCCTTGGCAGCGTACTTCGCCTCGAGATCTGGCTTGGTCTGCAGCGGCGTGTGCACCGCGTAGTAGGACAAGTAGACGAGGAAGGGCTCTGCGCGGAACTCCTCGATCAAGGCGAGCGCTTCGTCGGTGAGCCGGTCGGTGAGTTGTTCGCCGTCGGGCCCGTCGTCGAGCTTCGGATTGGCGAAGGGCGCGAAGTAGCCGCCGGGCGGAGAGCCGCGGTCGTGGCCGCCGACGTTGACCTCGAAGCCCTGGTCTTCGGGCAGGTAGCCGTCGCCGCCGAGATGCCACTTGCCCAGGAAGGCGGTGCGGTAACCGGCTGCGGCGAACGCTTCGGCGAGCGTGACTTCTTCGAGCGGCAAATGATCCACGTACGGCGCGGGCCGCAGCAAGCCCGCGCGCCGCGCGCCGAACCAGTCGGTGGTCTGCATCCGCGCCGGGTACTTGCCCGCCAGGATGCTCGCCCGGGTCGGCGAGCAGACCGGGCATGCGGCGTAGGCCTGCGTGAAGCGCATGCCGCTCGCCGCCAGCCGGTCAAGGTTCGGGGTTTCGTAGAAAGTGCTGCCGTAGGAACCGAGGTCGGCCCAGCCCAGGTCGTCGGCCAGCAGGAACACCACGTTGGGCGGCCGCGGATCCTGCCGTGCCGCCAGGGCCGCTGCAGCTGCCAGGAACGCCAAGAGGACCCGGGAAAGCTGCCAACGCATCGGCGCATTCTATGTATGGCTACCCCTGTCGTCTCGGAACCCCCGTCAAGGGCGGGGTTAATCTGGGCTTCTACACGGCCTGCCGCCAACCCAGCCGGGCCACTTGCATTTCCCGAGGAGAGAATCCCATGTCCCTGCTACTCGCTGGTCTTGTCCTGAGCCCGCTGCTCCAAGGCGATCCTGCCCAAGAACTTGCCGCCCAGTGCGCCAAGATCGAAAACGTCAAGAGCTACACCTTCGTTCTCGAAACGACCGATGCCGGCAGCTTCGGCGGCGGCGACGAAGCGACGCCCCGGACGGTCACCGGCAAGTTCCTCAAGGGCCAGCCCCTGCTTCTCGAGCAAGGCACCATCGTCGCTTATCGTCAGGGTGAGAATCTCGTCTATCGCAATGGCGAAGCCGGCGACTGGCAGCGCTACGAAGGACGCGGCGGCCGGATGGCTCGTGGCGCCCCGGGCGGCGAAGGCCGTGGCGGGGAAGGTCGCGGCGGCGCGGGCCGCGGCGGAGAAGGCGGCGGCGCGGGCCGCGGTGGCGAAGGCGCCGACCAGGCGCGCCCCGAGCGCACCCCGAACCCCGAGGCGGACAGCCGTCGTCAGCTCGCCGCATTCCTGGGCGCGACGCAGCCGCACGAGCTGCTCGCCAACTTCGGCAGCAAGGTCACCGACGTCGTCAAGTCGGAAGAGAACGGCCGCGTGATCTACACCGGCAACCTCACCTCCGAGACGGCGCAAGGCCTGGGCGGCATGAGCATGCGCATCCGCGGCGGCCGCGGCGGCCAGGGCGGCACGGGTCCGGAAATCGAGAACTCCGGCACCTTCCGCATCGAAGTCGCCAAGGAAGGCGGCATCGACAAGATCAAGTTCGCCACCAAGATGACCGGTTCGTTCGGTGAGCGCACTTTCGAGCGCACCCGCAACGCCGTCATTTCGGTGAGCGCGGTCAACAAGACCGTCGTTGCAGCACCGGTCGAAGCGGTGACGGCTCTCGCCGCCGCCCCGAAGGTGCCGAGCGAGCCGACCGAGATCTTCTAGGACGAAGATCGGAGGAGATAGCAAGCGGCCCCCCGGAGCTATCCGGGGGGCCGTCTTTTTTCGAAGCGGGTTCGCCGGCGTGGATCAGGCGGCGGCGGGCCAGAGCATGCCGAAGAAGCCCGCGGTGATCAGACCGTAGATCGCTCCGTCGGCGGCGTTCTTGAGCACGTGCCCCCAGGGCCGGCCTTCCCAGATCGCGGCCGGGAAGGTCGCCGCCGAATACGCGAGGACCGCGACCGTCCCGGCGATGCGGAACACGGCCAGGTAGTCCGCACCGGCTGGCAGCGTCCGGCTGGCGACGTAGGCCGTCGCCAAACTCACGCAGAGCAGGTACACGAACCAGCCCGCCAGCGACGAACCCATGTTCCACGCGCCCGGATTGCGCATGATGAGCATGCCGCACGGCCCTTCCTTGGTCTTCGCCTGGAACGACTCGGAGCCCATGTCCTTGTTGCCCTTGCAGTAGGGGACCATGTACAGGCCGCCTTTCACGCCGGCGGCGTTCAACGCCTTGCGCAGGCCGTCCTCGTCGGGGAGCTGTTTCCAGTCGCTGTTGTGCCACTGGATCACCATCCACAGGACGGTGCTGGCGATAAACGCGCCGACGGCGGAGAGCACGATCGGCAACCAGAGACTCATCAAGGCAATCGGTTCGGGCATCGGACGTCCTCCAGGAGGGGGGCGGAGCCGCGGGCGAGCGCCACACGGCACGAGGCCGGGAGGATAGCTCCGGCGCAGCCTTGTTCCGGTCAAGAGACCGGCACCAGCGACCCGATTTCGGGTTGTCGGCTAGACTGATCAGGCCCGGCCGCAAGGCCGTGGCGCCCCCTTTTCGGACCCGAATCCCGCCCCCATCCCGGGCTGAACGCGCCGCGCGCGCCCCCGTCATGACGAGATCCCTTTTCCCCGCTCTCTCCGTCTTCGCGTTGTCGATTCTCGCTCTGGCGCCGCTCGCGGCCCAACAGCCGGTCGCGGTCAAGGCGCTCCCCGATTCCTTCGTCGAGAACTTCGACTGGCGCTCGATCGGTCCGGCCAACATGGGCGGGCGGATCACCGACTTCACGGCGGTGAAGGGCGACGCCAGCCGCTACTGGGTCGCCACGGCGACCGGCGGCCTGCTCAAGACCGTCAATGGCGGAGTCACCTACGAGCACCAGTTCCAGACCCAGGGCAGCAGCTCGATCGGCGCGGTCGCCGTGGCGCCGTCGAATCCGGACGTGCTCTACGTCGGCACCGGCGAAGAGAACCCGCGCAACAGCGTCAGCTGGGGCGACGGCGTCTACAAGTCGGTCGACGGCGGGACGACTTGGAAGAACGTCGGTCTCAAGGAGAGTTTCCAGACCGGCGCCATCGTCATCCACCCCGAGAATCCCGACGTGGCCTACGTCGGCGCGCTCGGACGGCTGTGGGGTCCCGGTGGCGAACGGGGTCTCTACAAGACCACCGACGGCGGCGAAAACTGGGAGCGCATCCACTACGTCGACGAGGACACGGGCGTGATCGCGATCGCGATGCATCCGACCGATCCCGACACGCTGCTGATCGCGACGTACGAGCGGCGCCGCGACGGTTTCGACACCAACGATCCTGCGGTGAAGTGGGGCGAGGGTGGCGGCGTGTGGAAGACCACCGACGGTGGCGCGAGCTTCCGCAAGATCAGTGCAGGGCTGCCGAGCGGGCAGATCGGCCGCATCGGCCTCGACTTCTACGCCAAGAACCCCGAGCGGGTCTACATGGTGCTCGAGTCCGAAAAGGCCACCCAGGTGCCCGAAAACGCTGCCTTCGCCGGACTGGCGGCGGAAGACGTCGAAGTCGGTGCGCGCATCACCCAGGTCTCCGAAAAGGAACCCGGCGAGGCCGCCGGCCTGAAAGTCGGCGACATCGTGGTCCGCGTGAACGACAAGACCATCCACGATTACGACGAACTGCTCGGTGAGATGCGCAGCCGCCTGGCGGGCGACACGGTCAGCATCGAAGTTTCGCGCGACAAGAAGCCGGTCGTCGTGGAACTGACCTTCGCGCTCCATCCCGATCAGCGCGAAGACAAGGAGAAGGCCGAGGAGGAGACCGAAGACGCGCCGGAGCTGCAACCGTGGCAAGTGCGCGCCGAAGATCTCGGCGCCGCCCGCCCGCCCGAAGGCCCTTTCGGCATCGGTCTCGGCGGACAGCGCGAGAACGCGCAGCGCCAGCAGGGCCCCGAAGGCCATGAGTTCGGCGGCATCTACCGCTCCGACGACGCCGGCGACACCTGGACACGCATCAACTCGCTGAACCCGCGCCCGATGTACTACAGCCAGGTGCGCGTCGACCCGAGCGACGACAACTACGTCTACGTGCTGGGGACTTCGCTCTACAAGTCCTCCGACGGCGGCGAGACCTTCACCGACGACGGCCACGGCAACGACGTGCACGTCGACCACCACGCCCTGTGGATCGATCCGGCCGACGGCCGGCACATCCTGCTGGGCAACGACGGCGGGATCTACGTGACCCGCGACCGGATGGAGCACTGGGACCACCACAACCACGTGGCGCTCGGCCAGTTCTACCAGGTGGCGGTCGGCCCGCGCGACGACTACCGCGTGTACGGCGGCTTGCAGGACAACGGTTCGTGGGGCGGACCCAGCCGCAGCGCCAGCGACCGCGGCCCGGTCAACACCGACTGGATCAACGTCGGCGGCGGCGACGGTTTCGTGGTGCGCGTCGACCGCGAAGACCCCGACCTGGTCTACAGCGAGAGCCAGAACGGCGCGATGTCGTGGCAGAACCTGCGCACCGGCGAACGCGGCAGCGCGCGCCCGCGCGGCGGCCGCGGCGTCAGCTACCGCTTCAATTGGAACACGCCGTACATCCTTTCCGCGCACAATTCGCGCATCCACTACAGCGCCGGCAACTTCGTGTTCCGCTCGCTGAACCGCGGCGCCAACGCCAAGGCGATCTCGCCCGAGATCACCCGGACCGACCGCGGTAGTGGCACGGCGCTTTCCGAATCGCCGGTCGACGAAGCCGTCCTCTACGTCGGCACCGACGACGGCGCGTTGTGGGGAACCCAGGATTTCGGCGAGAACTGGACCAACCTCTGGTCGCTCGAAGAGGAAACGCCGGAAGCGCCGGCGGCGGCCGAACCGGGCGGCGGCATCGCCGCGAGCCGGGTTTCCAACGAGGTCGTCGAGGCGGCGGCCATGCAGGAACCCGTTCAGGAACCCGCGCAGGATCCGCTCCAGGAGCCCGCCAAGAAGAAGGGCGGCTGGGAGCCGGCCGCCGCCGCCGACGAGCGCGTGGCCGGCATGCTCGAGCGCTTCAAGACCATGGACGCCAACGGCGACGGCCTGATCCAGGCCTCCGAGGCGCCCGAGCGGATGGGGCGCATGT
Source organism: Planctomycetota bacterium (assembly GCA_036396955.1). Lineage (GTDB taxonomy): Bacteria > Planctomycetota > UBA1135 > UBA1135 > UBA1135 > DASWJW01. The sequence goes on along the minus strand of DASWJW010000097.1, from coordinate 3,874 downwards.
TCGAAGGAGCCGACGCCGACGGCGACGGCGCGATCTCGGCCGACGAGGTCCGCGGCATGGCCAGCCGCTTCGGTGGCGGCCAAGGCCGTCAAGGCGGCGGCAACCGCGCGTTCGGCGCGGGCGAGGGCGGAGGAGCGGGCGGCCAGTTCGGCGGCCGCGGCAACCGCCAAGGCGGCGGCCGGCCCGCGGCGGCGCAAGAGCCTGCAATCGTCGACCCGATCGCCGGTACCTGGACGGCGCAAGCGATCGCCGAGCAGATCCCCGAGGGCGAGGGCGAATTCACCGTCGTGTTCGAGGCCAAGGAAGGCGGCGGCTGGAGCGGTTCGATGTCGAGCCAGATGGGAGACTCCAAGCTCGCGGCGGTGAAGTTCGACCCCGAGACCGGCAAGTTGAGCTACTCGGCCGAGATGGAAGGCATGGGTGCGACCATGGAATTCGCCGGCAAGGTCGACGGCGACTCGCTCACCGGCAACGTCGACGTCGGCGGCGGCATGTTCGGTTTCGAGGTCAAGGCCACCCGCACCAAGAAGCCGGCCGCGCAAGAAGGCGGACGCGGCGGCCGAGGCAATCGCGGTGAGCAGGATCCCGACCGCGAAGGCCACGAGTGGACGCGGATCAACGATCTGCTGCCCGCGCCGTTGTGGGTCAGTTCGCTGGTCGCTTCCGCGCACAAGGCCAGCCGCGTCTACGCGACCTTCGACGGCCACCGTTCGGATCTCGACACGCCCTTCCTGGCCGTTTCCGAAGACTTCGGCCGCACCTGGCGCGCCCTGATCGCCAACCTGCCCGCGACCGCGGGTTCGGCGCGGGTGATCACCGAAGACCTCGTCAACCCCGACCTGCTGTTCCTGGGCACGGAGTTCGGCGCTTGTGCGAGCATCGACCGGGGTGCCAGCTGGACGCGGATCAACAACGACCTGCCGACGGTGCCCGTGCACGACTTCGCGATCCATCCCACCCGCAACGAGCTGCTGGCCGGCACGCACGGGCGCAGCCTGTGGGTGCTCGACATCACCGCGCTGCGGCAAATGAGCGCCGAAACGGTCAGCGCGGCGTCCCACCTCTACAAGCCCAACCGGGTGATCCGCTGGCGGCGCGAGCCGAGCCGGGGCGACAGCGGCACGCGCCGGTTCGTCGGCGAGAACCCCGACGGCAACGCGCACGTCTACTACTCGCTGGGGGCGCGCGCGCGTACGGCCAGCCTGAAGATCCTGGACACGGCCGGAACGACGGTGCGCACCCTTGAAGCGGCGACGGACGCGGGTCTGCACGCCGTCGAGTGGGACATGCGCCGGGATCCGCAAGTAGGCGCGGCCGGCGGTCAAGGTGGCCGTGGCGGCCAATTCCGCGGCGGCGGCCGGCGCGGCGGCCGGTTCCAAGGTCGCGTGGAGCCCGGCACCTACGTGGCCGTGCTCGACGTCGACGGCACCGTGCAACGCCAGACCTTCGAGGTCCAGGTCGACCCCAACAACCCTGACGGCGCGTTCCTCCAGTTCGAGGACTGGGAAGACGAGATCTTCGAGGACGAGGGCGGGACGACCCCGGACGAGAAGCCGATCTTCTAGAACTCCGGGCGTACCGCCCATCGCACGCGCCCCGCTGCATCGACGGCGGGGCGCGACGTTTTTTCCTGGGAAATTCGGGGTACCGGCCGTGGCCGGGTCGGTTACAAAGGTAGACGACCTGCGGCCGCGCCGCAGCCCCGTTCTGCCATGACCCCCGAGAAGCCCGCTTCGCTGACCCGCGCCGAATGGAAGGTGATGCGCATCGTGTGGCAGCTCGGAGCCTGCTCCGCGCGGCAGGTCTACACCGCTGCCGGGGAAGAACACGGCTGGGCCGCCAGCACCAACAGTGTAAAATGGAAATAATAGGAAATATACTAGGAGTAGCGTTTATAATAACTATAGGATTTTTTTTCTATACTTGGTTGGTGATTATAATAAAAGCAAATTTTTCTTATCTAAAATTCTTTTTGTTCTTTTTGTTAGGGAAGAAAAAGAAGTAGTATTAGAGGTTGAGGGTAGATGCTAGTAGCTAAAAGATGTAGTTTATGCAGTAGATTTGTAACTGTACCCGGAACACAAACAGCTTCGGAGGGTTGGAGAGGTCAATCTCTTTATCACTTCCATTGTCTTTCTTATAATGAAGAAATGATTGATTTAAAGAAGAAACTATCCAACATTAAAAATAAGAAAAAAAGCAAGTTATTCAAGATAAAATAGATGTAATATTAGAAATGGTTAGGTCTATAGTCAAGACCCACTTGCGGCGGCTGGTCGACAAGGGTTTCCTGGCCACCAAGACCGTCGGCAACAGCTTTGTGTACTGGCCGCGCAAGTCGCTGCAGAAGTCGCTGTTCCACGCCGCCGACCATCTTCTCGAGAACACGCTCGAAGGCGCCGCGGGCCGCTGCTGGCCTACATGCTCGAGCGCTGCGAGCTCTCCGGGCCCGAGCAGGCCGAGTTGCGCGCGCTGCTCGACGCCGCCGACACGGGCGAAGGGGAGGCGTCATGACGTCCTGGCTCATGGCCGTGTCGGGGCTCGCCGAGACCTGGGCCGCGCATGCGCTCAACGCGCTGGTCCAAGGCAGCTTGATGCTCGCCGTGGTCGCGCTGGTGTGGTGGCCGTTGCGGCGCCGCATGAGCCCGCAGTTCGGCTACGCGCTGTTCCTGCTGGTGCCGCTCAAGCTGGTGCTGGCCGTGGAATTGCCGCTGCCCGCCCAAGTCGCCCGCTTCGTGCCCACTACCTGGGCGTCGAGAGTGGTCGAACAAGTGAGCCACGACCTTGCCGCTGCGCCGGTCCGCGCCACCGCACCTTTGTCGCCTCCGGCGTCACCGGCGACGTTGCGCGAGGTCGAGGGCTTGCTCGCCCAATTGCGGCGGCCCGCACCGGCCGCGGCCCCGCGCGAGCGCATGGAGCCGGTCGAGCCGCCGCTCTCCGCCGGCGCTCCTGCACTGCCCGCACCGGCGCCGCCCGACCCTGTCGTTCCATCGGCGCTCGCGCGGTGGTTTGCGGCGGTTCCCCCGGCGACGCTGGCCATGTTCGTCTGGCTGCTGGGCGCCTCGGCGTTGCTCGTGCGGTTCGCGCGCGCGCAGCTGCGGCTGCGCCGGGTGCTGCGCACCGCCACGCTGCTCGACCTGCGCCATCTGCCGCTCGACTACGCGGCGCTGGCGCATCGCGCCGGCCTGCGGCGCGTGCCGCCTCTCTACGAGAGCCCGGCCTTCGCCGCGCCGGCCTTGGCCGGCCTGTTGCGACCGCGGCTGGTGCTGCCGGCCGGCCTGGCGCGCCGTCTCGATCCGGCCCAGCTCTCCTGGGCGCTGTGCCACGAATTCGCCCACTTGCGGCGCGCCGACCTGTGGGTCGCACTGGGCCAGCGCCTGGTGCAGATCGTCTACTTCTTCCACCCGGCGGTCTGGCTCGCCCACGCGGCGGCCGATCGCTATCGCGAATACGCCTGCGACGACGCGGCGCTGCTCGCCTGCGGCACATCGCGGCGGGCGTGCGGCGAAAGCTTTCTGACCATCGTCGAGCAGGCTTCCCGCTGGCACGGCGCGCGCGGACCTTCGTCCGCAGCGGCGCTGGCGGGAATGACCGTTCGCAAGCAAACCATTCGGAGCCGACTGATGAGAATCCTCGACAAGAACCGCGATCCGCGCCGCGGCATGACCCGCGCGGGCTACTTGATGGTCGGCGCCGCCGCTTTGGTGCTGCTGCCCAGCGTCCGGGCGCAGCAGGAACCGCCGCCCGAGCCGATCGATCCGATCGAGCCGATCGAAATCGTGTTCGAGGAACCCGAGCCGCTTGAATTCGTGGTCGAGCCGTTCGAGCAGCCCGAGCCGCTCGAGTTCGTGTTCGAGGAACAGGAGCCCCTCGA
>DASWJW010000096.1:0-2359 GCA_036396955.1 Planctomycetota bacterium | reverse complement strand
GCGACCACGGCGTGGTGGCGGTCCAGATCGGTCGTGCCCTGCGCGAACACGGCCGCGACGTCGGTCTGCACGTCGAAGCCGCTGCCGAAGACGACGGAGTCGGCCTCCTCGCGCCAGCCTTGCGCGCCGAGCGTGACCGACGCCGTCTCGCCCGCCCAGTCGCCGCGCAGCTCGGCGCCGGCGCGGCGCGTCAGTGCGTAGTCCGCCGACTGGTTCTGCCGCACTTCGTCGGTGGCGTGCGTCAGCGCGGCGCGCAGCGCGAAGCCGCGGCCTGCCGGCAGCGTCGTTTCGAGCAGCGTCGAGCTGTTGCGGAAGTCCTGGTCGACGCGGGCGCCGAAGAAGTCCAGGTAGTCGGTCTTGCCTTGCGCCTGCCAGTGCCGCGCCGCGACGCGGCCGTTACCCAGTGCCGCCGCCGCGGACAGGTTGGCGCTGAGGCGGTCGTGCCCGGTGTCCTCGGTGCCCGCGGTCTGCGCCGGAAAGCCGCGCGTCGCGAACTGGTCGAGGTGCAGGCCTGCTTCGACGCGCTCGCCCCGGTGCGCGAGGCCCAGCGCGCCCTCCCAGGTTTCGTCGCTGCCGCCCGAGGCGCGCACCTCGCCGGTCAGCGGGCCGGCCGGCCGCCGCGTGATGATGTTGATGACGCCGCCGATGGCGTCCGAGCCCCACTGGCTCGAGCGCGGGCCCTTGACGATCTCGACGCGCTCGATCATTGCGGGACTGAGGTTCTGGAACGCGGCGCCGCCGATCGTGCCCGGGTTGATGCGCACGCCATCGATGAGCACCAGCGTGTGATTGCTCTCGGCCCCGCGGATGAACACCGACGTCACCTGGCCGGCGCCGCCGTTGCGCGCGACGTCGAGCCCGGCGTGGAAGCGCAGCAATTCGGCGAGGTCGAAGGCCTGCGCGCGCTCGATGTCGGCGCGCGTGATGACGACGACCGGCGCCAGCGTGCGGCTGAGCTGGGTTTCGCTGAGCGTGGCGCTCACCAGCACCGGATCGAACTCGGTGGACGAAGGGTCCTGGGCAAAGCAGGGCGCGGCTGCAACAGCCGCCAGTAATGCGGTATGGATTTTCACGATGTCTCCCGTGCCTGCGTCCCCGCAGGCAGCTTGCGACGAAGAATCCGCGCGGATGCGCGGTCCCGTCCCGGGCCGGTCTCCGGACTCGTGGCCTTAAGCTTCGATCGCCTTCCCGGCTTGGAGCCGCCCCTTGGGCGCGACCGCCTTGCCAGTGGCTCGTGATCGAACGTGTGTTGCCACTCACCGTTGCGGGGGCAGTGCCGGTCTTTCACCGGCTTCCCGTGCACCCGGGACGTGCGCATTCTAGGCAATCGGCGGCTATGATGCGCGGCGATGAAAAGCCCCTTCCTCGACACGGCACTGCAGGCCGCCGAAGCCGCCGGCGAGATCATCCGCAAGGCCTACCGCGGCAAGTTCAAGGTCCGCTACAAGGCTGACGCCAGCCCGGTCACCGAAGTCGACGAAGCCGCCGAAGCCGCGATCCGGAAAATCCTGCGCAAGAAATTCCACGGCCACGGCTTCTACGGCGAAGAAACCGGCCAAGACCACATGGACGCCGAGTACCTGTGGCTGGTCGACCCGATCGACGGCACCAAGGGGTTCGTGCGCGGCTACCCGATTTTTTCCGTGCAGATCGCGCTGATGCACCACGGCGAGCTGGTGCTCGGCGTGTCGCACGCGCCGTGCTGGAACGACCCGGGCGGCGAAACCCTGCACGCCGAGAAAGGGACAGGCGCCTGGCGCGGCACCGAACGCATCCACGTATCGGACATCGCGCGCCTCGAGAAGGCGACCCTGTCCACCGGCAATCTCGCAACGCTGGCCGACTCCGCCGGCTGGGCACGCCTCGGCGAGCTGATCCCCAAACTGCACCGCATCCGCGGCTACGGCGACTTTCTGCATTACCACTACCTTGCCGAAGGCAAAATCGACGCCGTGATCGAATCCGACGTGAACATCCTCGACATCGCGGCGCTCACCGTGATCGTGCGCGAGGCCGGCGGCACGTTCACCGATCTGCATGGCGGTGAGGTGGGCCTTGCCACTACGAGCGTGCTCGCCACGAACGGCGCTTTGCATCGGCCGGTCGCCGAGGCGTTACGCGTCTGACCCTGAGCAGCGCGAGTCGCCGGAATCGCACGCCGGTTTGCGCGAAGAGCCGCTAGGCGTTGACGAACGCTCGCCGTTGGCCTGAGGAAATCTCCACCATCGGAGTGAGGTAGAGCTGGCTCAGCGACTCTGCATTGAGCGCTTCCCGTGTTGGGCCACTAGTCCAGCGGCCATCGCCGAACAGCAGGATCACCCGGTCGGCGAAGCGTGCCGCGAGCGTTGGGTCGTGCAGC
>DASWJW010000095.1:0-6328 GCA_036396955.1 Planctomycetota bacterium | reverse complement strand
AGATCCTCGCAAGCATCCGGAAGCCCGGTCCTGCACGCGTTCCCTTGGGTGTAGCGGACCCGCGGGTGCGCTTGCGCGTGCGCCAGCTGCGCCGCGCTCGCTTCGATCGCCTCGACGCGCGCAAAGTCCTCGGCGAGCGCCACGGCGGCCTGCCCGCTGCCGGTCGCCAGATCGCACGCGCAGTCGCGCGCGGGCGCCTGCTCGGCCAGGAACGCGAACAGCGCGCGCGGGTAGCGCGGGCGGAAGCGCGCATACGCATCCGCAGACACCGAAAAATGGTCCGCGAAGCCCTCCGGCCGCGCTGCACCCACGTTCAGCGCGCGATCCGCTGGTAGGGAAACTCGAGCCAGTGCGAGGCGCCGTCCGATTGGATGTTCACCCGCACCAGCATCGCGTCCGGGCCCTGGCGCCGGACTTCGAGCCCTTCGAAGACCGCGCTGCCGCGGCGCATTTCGACCAGCGGAAAATCGATGGTCTCGGCCTGCTCCTCCCAGCCGCGGAAGTCGGAGTCGAAGTGCTTGAGACGCATCACCAGCCGGTGCCCGGGGTCGTCCTCGATGGTGATCAGTTCGGTGAAGCCGACGCCGTCGTCGTGAAGCAAGCGGAACATGCCGAGCATCTGGCCGCGGCTCGGCGCGGTCCAAGTCTCTTCGCACACGCCGCCGAGCGCCGCGCAGCGCCACGCGCCTTCCATCCAGGCGAGGGCGCGGACCGTTGGTTCGGCGACCGGCTGCACCCAAAGATCGTGGTCGCCGCCGGCCACCGCCGGCGGGCTGCAGCCGACGGCGGCCACACAGATCGTGGCACCGAGGAGGAAACCGGCGAAACGGGCCATGCGGCGAGCCTAACCTGTCGGCCGAGTCCGCAGAATCTCCCATGAGCGACGCCCCCGACGAATCCATCGGCACCCCTGGCTGGATCGACCTCACCGTGGAGGACGCGCCGGGACTCCGCGATTTCTACGCCGCCGTGGTGGGCTGGAAGACCGAGGAAGTGCCAATGGGCGACTACGCGGACTTCACCCTGCTCGCGCCGGCGACCGGCGAACCCAAGGCCGGCATCTGCCACGCGCGCGGCAGCAACGCGGACTTTCCGCCGGTGTGGATGGTCTACTTCCTGGTCGCCGACGTGGAAGCCAGCGTCGCGCAGGTGCTGGAGCGCGGCGGCGCGTGCTTGCTGGGCCCCAAGAACATGGGCTCGATGGGCCGCTACGCGGTCATCCGCGATCCGGCCGGCGCGATCTGCGCGCTGTTCGAGGCCGCGGGCTAGCCGGCGCGCAGCGTTCAGCTCGCCGCGACCGCGGCCAATTCCCGGAGCACCAGGCCGCCGAGTTCGTCGGTGGCGTGGACCCCGATCTCGAGGCTGCGCACGTGCTCCCGCAGGACGGTCGCGAGCGCGGCTTCGACGGCCCGCGCCGCGGCGTCTTCGCCCAGGAAGTCGAGCATCATCGCCACCGCCCCGATCGCCGCCATGGGATTGGCGACGTTGCGCCCGGCCGCTTGCGGAAAACTGCCGTGCACCGGCTCGAACAAGCCCATCACGCCCGGGTGGAGGTTGGCGCTCGCCGCCAGCCCCAGCCCGCCCTGCAGCGCCGCGCCGAGGTCGGTGAGGATGTCTCCGAACAAGTTGGTGGTGACCGCCACGTCGAAGCTCTCGGGGCTCTCGACCATGCGCATGGCCGCGACGTCCACGTAGAAATGGTTGGTCTCGACCGTGGGGAACTCCTGGGCGATCTCGGCGAACACGCGCGTATACAGGTCCTGCGCGCGGATCGCGTTGGCCTTGTCGATGAGCGTCAGCTGGCGGCGCGGGCGTCCGAGCGCCTGTTCGAAGGCGTAGCGGATGATCCGCTCGGTCCCCCGCCGCGTGTAGCGCATGGCCTGGCTGGCGACTTCGTACGGCGTGCCTTCCGCTTCGAACTCCGCCGGCTGCACGTACGGCCCTTCCGTGTTCTCGCGGACGAAGAGCATGTCGACGTCCTGGACCTGCTTGTCGCGCAGCGGGCAGAAGCGCGCGTCCAGCAGCTTGATCGGCCGCAGGTTGACGTACAGATCCAGATCCCAGCGCAAGCGGCCGATGATGCCGCGTTCGATCTTGCCGACCGGCGCGCGCGGATCGCCGATTGCGCCGAGCAGCACCGCCTGGTGGCCGCGGATCTCGTCGAAGACCGCGTCGGGCAGGATTTCGCCGCTGGCGAGCCAGTGCTCGGTGCCGTGCGGATACTCGCTGAGCGCCACGCCGAATCCGTACGCATCGGCGGCCGCGTGCAGCACGCGCAGGGCCTGCTGGACGACTTCGGCGCCGACGCCGTCTCCGGCGAGGACTGCGATCCGGTGTTCTCGGGTCATCGAAATCTGGTACTCCGGCCGCTCCCGCGCCCCGAAGGGCGAAGAGTCTAGCAGCGTTAGTGGATCGTCAGCGGCGAGCCCGGATCCGGCACGAAATCCCAGTCGAAGGGGCTGGGCGCGATCGCCTCGCCGGCGCCGCGGTCGCGGAAGATCGTCAGGATCCGCGCCCGCGCCACGTCTTCGTACTCGGGCTCGGGCAGGCGCGGCTCGAGCCAGGGCCGCTCGGGGCCGTACTCGTCGACCAGCACGCTCACTCCGGGCAAGCCCAGGAAATCCCTGCTGCGCGCAGGACCGGCGTCCTTGTCGTGCCGCTCGAACATCCGGCGCAGCACGTGCCGCAGCGCCGAGAAGCGCACGCCGTCTTCCACGAACAGCAGGTCGACCGCCTGGCTGCGCACCACCTCGTGGAACTCGTGGCGCGCCGGCATCGGGATGATCTTGTGGAAGCGCGGCCCCACGCACACGTCCATGTGGTCTTCGTCGTCGACGTCGCGGGTCAGGCCTTCGAGGAACCACAAGTGCGGCGCCACCAGGAAGCCGCTGCCGGCCTGGAAGTCCCGGCCGGCTTCCTTGAACGCGCGCTGCAGGCCGCGCACCAACTGCCGGCGGCGCTGCTGGCGATCGCGCTCGCGCAGGCGTGCGCGCACGCCGGCGTTGGCGAGCGCTGCCGCGTCGATCGGCAACGGCCACTGCCGGGGCGCCCACGCGTCGAAGCGCGCACCCGGTCGCAGGACCGCGGGCACGTGCTCGCGCCGGCGCGGCGCGGGGCCGAAGCGCACCACCACGCCGCGACGCCGGGCGGCCTTGCGGAGCGTGCGGCGCGCCGCGCGCCGCGCGCCCTGCACGTGCAACTGCAGCGGAGCCGGCCGCGCCGGATCCCGGCGCCGGCCGTACAGCAGCATGGAGCCGACGATCCACGCCCAGATCGGCGCCAAGCTGACGCCCGCCCACCCGAGCAGCAGGCCGAGCCGCGCGCTCACCGGGCCGCGCGGATCCTCGGGCGAAGCTCCGAACTCGAGGGCGGGCAGGCCGACGGCCAGGATCACGCCGAGGATCGCCAGGCTCACGGCGCGATTCCAGTGCCGCATCTCGCTCACGCGCATCGGCGTCACCCGCCCGGGCGGCCGCCACAAGTAGAGCAAGGACGGCGTCGGCAGCAGCAGCACCGCGAGCTCGATGACGAGGAACGCGCCCGCCAGGATCGCGAACGGCGCCCACGCGGGCAGCAGCCAGCAAGCCAGGGCGAAGCCGCCGAAGTAGGCCCCGCACAACAGCAAGTAGATCCAGCGGAAGTCCTCGCGCTGCGGCAGGCGCGTGCGCTGCAGCGCGAAGTACAGCGTGGCGGCGCCGATCAGCACGGCGAACAGGGCGCCGAGAGCGAACAAGCTCCACAGCACGCCTTCGAACGCGAACGCGAACACCGGACTGGCGGCGATCAGGCCCTCGCGCAGCACGGCGAGCGGGGCGCCGCCCATCAGCGGCCGCAGCAGCACCAGGCCCCATGCCGGAATCAAGACTGCGTGGACCACGCCCGGCAGTCCGCGGCGCAAGGGCGGCTCGCGGCGCAAGTCGACGCCGACCAGCGGAAAGGCCGGCCGCAAGCGGCGCCAGGCGCGCGCGAGCTGGCGCTCGCACTGCCGCCACAGCGGATTGCCGTGCCGGCGGTGCAGCCACAGGTTGAAGACCACGACGGCGAGCAGGCCGAGAACTCCGAGCGCGTCGTCGGTCTCGCTCTGCGCGCGGCGCCCGAGCAATTCCGCGCCCGCCGCCCATACGATCCACGACAGCGCCGCCCATGCGCGCACCGGAGGCCGGCGCATCGTCCGGAGAAGCGCGCGTTTCCCGGGACTGCGGGACGGAGCCATGAACAGCGGAGTGCTCCGGGGCCGGACGCTCGGTCCCGGACGAACTCACCCTAGCGTGCGACGCTGCGGGAAAGCCAAGGGATCCCCCTTCCCCCCGCTTGCTAGCATCCGCCGCCTGTTCCGACGCCCCAGCCATCGTTCATGCCCGCGTTCCTCCTCGCTCTGACGCTCGCCCTTTCGCCTGGCCAGGAGCCCGCGGAATCCGGAGTCCTGCCCTGGATGCCGATCGCCGCACCCGGCAACTGGGAAGCACAGACCGGTCCGCAAGGCGATCGCCCGTGGCGCGATCTCGACGGCATCTCCTGGTACTGGACCGCATTCGACCTGCCGGCCGGCTGGGACCCGGCGGAAAACCGGCTGGATCTCGGCGCGATCGACGATGCCGACGAGACCTTTCTCGATGGTGTGAAGCTCGGCGGCCTCGGCGGCATGGTGAGCGGCGGCGCCACGGCCTGGAACCGCGCGCGCTCCTACCCGGTTCCCGCGCGGTCGCTCGAACCCGGGCAGCGCCACGTGCTGGCCGTGCGGGTGTACGACTCCGGTGGCAACGGCGGCATGGGTGCGGGCCCGCTGCGGCTCCTCGGCCGCAACGGCGTGCTCGAACTCGACGGCACCTGGATGTTCCATCCCGGCGAGCTGGAGGAACCCGAAACGCTCATGGCTGCGAGCTGGCCGGCGCGTCGGCTCGCCGCGCAGCAAGCGCGGCTCGCGGCAGCGCGAGGGATCTTGCTGCCCGGCCGGCTCGGCACTCAGGTGACCGGCGCCGGCGCCCCGCCGCCGGAATTCGCCGACGGCGCGCACGCCCTGTGGTACCGGCAGCCGGCTGCGCGCTGGACCGAAGCGCTGCCGGTCGGCAACGGCCGGCTCGGCGCGATGGTGCACGGCGGCGTGGTCCACGAGCGCATCCAGCTCAACGAGGACAGCGTCTGGGCCGGCGCCCCCGCCGAGCGCCGCAATCCGGCCGCCGGCCCCGCGGCGCTGGCCGAAGCGCGCGCGCTCTTCTTCGCCGGCGACGTCGTCGCCGGCCAGGAGTTCATGCAAGAACGCTTCTTGAGCGAGCGCCTGGTGCGCAGCTACCAGACGCTCGGCGACCTCCTGCTCGACTTTCCGGCCGGCGCGCAGGCGCGTGACTACGCGCGCGGCCTCGACCTGCACCGCGCGTTGGCCAGCGCCCGCTGGCGCACAGGAGGCGTGCTGCACACGCGCGACGTCTTCGCGTCGGCGGCCGACCAGGTGCTGGTGGTACGGATCGAGGCGGAAGACCAGGGGCTGCTGGCCGGCGGCGTGGCGCTCGCGCGCGAGATCCTGCCGCCCGGGTCCTTGCGTTCGGACCAGGAGACCGGCCGCATCGAGATGACGGGCCGCGCGGTCAATGGCGAACACGCGGGCGTGCGCTTTGCCGTGGTGCTGCAAGTGCTCCCCGACGCGGCCGCCGACGCCGCGCAGAACGACCCGAGGCAGCTGGCGCTCCGCGAGGGTTCGGTGGCCGTGGCCGCGCGCGGGGGCGTCACGATCCTGGTCGGAGCCGCGACCGATTACGACGGCGGCGATCCGCTCGCCAAGGCTCGCGCCGACGTGGAGCGCGCCGGCGCCCGCCCCTACCAGGAGCTGTTCGACCGCCACCAGGACAGCTACCGCCCGCTTTACGAGCGCTGCGCGCTGCAGCTGCCCGCTACCCAGCTCGCGAAGCTGCCGACCGACGAGCGCCTCGCCCGGCGCAAGTCCCCCTCCCTTGAGGAAGGCGGTGAGGAGAACGCGGCGCTGGCGGACGCCGCGCTCGAAGCGCTCTACTTCCATTACGGCCGCTATCTGCTGATCAGTTCGTCCCGGCCCGGCAGCCTTCCCGCCAATCTCCAGGGCTTGTGGAATGAACACGTGGCGGCGCCGTGGAACGCGGACTACCACGTCAACGTCAACCTGCAGATGAACTACTGGCCGGCGCTGGTCACCAACCTCGCCGAATGCCAGGAGCCGGTGTTCACGCTGCTCGACGGGATCGCGCGGCGCGGTGCCGAGACCGCGCGCAAGCTGTATGGCGCGCGCGGCTGGGTGTGCCACCACACCACCGATGCCTGGTGGTTCACCGTGCCGACCGGGCGCACGGTCTGGGGCCTG
>DASWJW010000094.1:0-14155 GCA_036396955.1 Planctomycetota bacterium | reverse complement strand
AGAGTGCCGGCGGGCAGCACGTATTCGTCGACGATCAAGTCGGCCGTGGCCGAGACCTTGCGGCCGTCGTCGAGCACCATGTCCCCGTTGGTGTCGAAGCGCGCTCCGTGAAGTTCGGCGTCCTCCTTCGTGAGCACCAATTCACCGAAGGTGGTGAACATTTTCTCGGTGGTCATCACGGCCGCCACGTCCACGCCGGCTTCGCTGCTGGCCAGTCCGCCGCTGCCGTCCGGATTTACCATCAGGCCTTCGGCATCGATGATGGTCTCGCCGTCGGTGTCGCCGCCGGAGTCGATCCCGCCGGCGCCGCCGGACTTGCCGCCGGTGTCGGGCGGAGTGGTGGTGCTGCTCTGGAGCAGGCAAGGAGAAGCGCCCAGGCTCGAGCCGAGGCAGGCCGCCGCGAATGCGCAGGCGGCGAATTGCGTCCAGGATTTGAGGAGTCGCATGAGATTGAAAAAAGCCGTGAGGAGGGGTTGCGCCGGGATGCGCCCAGGAAGAACCACCGGCGGGAATTGCCGACCGGATCGGGGTCTTTCGACGATAGCAGAGGAAGCAAGAGCCTGTCCGGTCGAACCTCCTGCCGCTGGTGGCGTTCAAGAGGGGCAGCCCCAGCCGCTCGGGGGCTGCTAGCCTTTTGCGCCCGCGGTTATTTCCGCGGGGCGCCACGTCTTCCAACACGGCAGCCCGGAGTCCACTCATGGCCCCCTCCTCGTTTCTTTCCAAGACGTCCGCCGCGGTCGGTTCCGCGGCGATCCTCGTGCTCGCGATCCAGCCGCTGTCCGGCTGCGGCGCCTCGGCCCTCGGTCAAGTGGCTGTGTCGCTGGGGCAGAGCTTCCTCGGCACCGCGACCCAGAATTACTCGGAGGAGTACGGCCAGGACATGGAAGTCCTGCTGCAAGCGCTCACCACCGACGTGATGGGCGTCGGCCTGCCCACCGAGGTCCTCAACGCCATCGCCGGCCGCCCGCCGATCTCGCTCGACGTGGCGATCTTGCGCGAGACCGTGGTCGACGAGCAGTCGATCCCCACGCCGATTCCCAACGGCACCACGCTGCACGACGGCGGCGGCGACCCGAACGCCGGCGACAACCTCAAGTTCAGCTTCGAGGCCGGCGCGCCTTGCTACATCTACGTGATCTCGGTGGATGGTTCCGGGTGGGCACAGCCGATCTTCCCCAGCCCTTCGTCGCCTGGAACCAATCCGGTCGCGGCGCACCGCCAGTTCACGATTCCCGAAGGCAACGAGTGGTTCTTCCTCGATCAGTACCGCGGCGTCGAGACCGTGTACTTCATGGCCTCCTACGTGCCGCGCAAGGACATCGAGGACATGATGGCGGACCTGGCTGGCCGCACCCGGCCGGCGCTCTCGCGCGGTGTCGCACGGGTCGGCGAAGCCGCCGTGGTGGAACGCGGCATCGGCGGAACCCGGGCGGGCAAGGCGGCGAGCGTTGCGGCTTCGGATGGCAGCATCCACGCCTTCAACCCGACCTCGTTCTTCTCGGAACAAGGCCGCGGCGACATGGTCATCACCCGTTGGTTCCGCCACGAATAGGACGGATTCCGCGCGGAACGGGCGCTAGCCGCCCGTTCCGCCCATGCGCAGGGCCACCGACCGGGTGGCCCAATCGCCCGACAGCGCGTTCCGGCCAGGCGGCGGGGGCTCCATGCCTCCGCCGCGCGTGCGTTCCAGCTCGGTCACCGGCGGCTGCTCGAAATCGTGCAAGTCGAAAGGCTCGGTGGCGATCACGAAGCGGCAGAGCTGGCGGCCGCGCGCGTAGAACGCTTCGGCGCCGGCTGGAACCGCGAAGCGGATCGGGCGGGTGCGCCGCTCTTCGTTCGGCCGGATCGGTTCGTCGTCGGGGGTCTCCCACACCACGTTGATCTCGCCGTCCGGCGCGATGAGCAGCAAGCTCACGTACACCGGTTCGGACGACAAGTTGCGCAAGGTGCCGAGGAGCAGTTCGTCGGAGTCCAGCCCGATTTCTCCCGCGGCGGCGCGGCGCGGCGGGCCGACCGGTTCGAAAGGAGCGCTCGCCAGCGAGCGCTGCCACTCGACGCTGAAGCGCAGGCGCGAACCGTTCTCGCGGGTCACCGCGGCAAGACTCTGCGCGATGCCGAGCCGGGCGAGCCGCTCGAGAAACAGCGCGATGTCGGCGCCGGGCGCGACGGTCAGCGGCAGCGCAAAGCCGTCGGGAGTGCGCAGTCGCCAGTAGGGGCCGTCGGCTGGATCGAGCTGCAAGTGGTACGCGGCCGCGTCCGCCGCGCCGTTGCTCAACTGCGCGTGCTCGTCGATCGCGGCGCGCAAGGCCTCCGTAGCGGCGCCTTCGCCGGCGACGAACACTACGAGCCGGTCTTCGCGGCCGGTTTCGAACGCGCGCAGACGCGCCAGCCCGCTATTCGTCGGCGGCCGCACCAGCCACTCGGCGCGCGACCGGGTCGCGCCGGCTTCGACGACGCGCAGGCGGCCGAGGTAATCCGCGGGATTGGCCCGGCGCGCGGTCTCGGCGCAAAGGTCGAGGATCACGCCCGGGGCGAGTCCGTGCACGCGCCCGCCGTCGATCATCGGCTGGCCGTCCGCGTCTTCGACGCGGAAGAACGGCTTTTCGGCGGCAAAACCCCCGGCAATCAACGAGTAGCGTTGCCGGCTGCCTTCCAGGACCGGACTCTGGGCCGCGCGGCGCGACGTCACGCGTTGCCGCACGCCCGCCATCAAATCGTCGTAACTCGTGGCCGCGCCCGCCTGGGCGAGTTCCGCCACGAGGGCGTTCGTGAACAGCCCTTGCACCACCGCGACGCCCTGGTCGTTCGGCAGCGCGATCTCGGCGGCGGTCTGGTCGGCGCGGCAGGCGGACAGCGCGACGTAGTCGAGCCCCTCGGCGAGCCGCGCCATGCCTTCCGTCGATCCCTTGTCGTCCTCGTCCGGACGCTTTGCCGCGGCGTTCACCGGGCGCGCCTTGCCGCCCTTGCGCGTGCCGCCGAGCCCGCGTTCGCCCGGCACGCCGCGGATGCCGGCGACTTCTCCGCGGACGTTGGTTCCGGAATTGCAGCAGTCGAAGATCAAGGCCACTTGATCGGTCTTGAGATTGGCCGCACGGACCAGCGCGCGGATCTGGTCGTCGCGGATGTCTTCGCGCGTGCCGTCGGGGGCCCGCCCGTCGTAGGGGACCAGGGTCTCGTCGAAGCCGTCGTCGAGTTCGTCGCCGTCGTCGTCTTCCAAGAAAGATCCGTGGCCCGCAAAGAAGAACAGCAGCAGTTCGCCAGGAGCGGCCGCGTCGATCATGGCAGCGAAGGACTCGAGGATCGCCGCGCGCGTCGCCTGGTTGTCGTTGAGCACCGTGATGCTCTCGGGGGCGAAGCCGGCGTGGGCCACCAGCGCCCGGCGCATGTTCTCGACGTCGCGCGTCGGGCCGGTGAGCTGCGGCCAGCCGGACGACTCGGGATAGGCGCCGACGCCCACCAGCAGCGCGCGGCGGCCGGGAGCCGGCTCTTGGCTCCATACGCTTCCGGGCAGGGCGCTGAGGACGAATCCACACGCCAGTGCCAGGAGAGTCCGCTTCGTCGGGGGGCACACGACCATTTCATTCTCCCTTCCAGGCAGGATTCGGCAAGCCGGACCTGGATCCCGGCTCCAACGGCGCCGCGCGGCACGGGTTCGGCTCGCTGCGGCGCGCGGATGAACCGGAACTGCCCGGAAGCGGTTGAAGGGGTAGAGTGGGGCGCGCTTCCGGACTATGCGATCGAATCTCCGACTTCTTTTCCGCCATGCCGCTCCGGCCTTTGGCCTCGCCGCGAGTTTCCTCGGCAATTCGGCCGTTTTGGCGGCGCAAGAGCCACAAGGGTCGCCCGAGGGCCTGGCGCTCATCGTCGCCATCGAAGACTACTCCTCGGGCGGTGCTTCCGAGATGCGCGATCTGGAAGGCTGCGGCAACGACGCCGAGCGCGTGCAGCGCCTGCTCACGAGCCGCTTCGGCTTTGCCGCGGACCAGATCCTTGTGCTCCGCGACGCCCAAGCGACCCACGCCGGCATCCTGCGCGCATTCCGCGAACAATTGATCGAGCGAGCCGGCAAGGAGACCGAAGTCGTCTTTTGGTTTTCGGGGCACGGTTCGCAGGTTCCGGACGCCAGCGGCCAGGTCGCCGTCGAGCGCGGTAAGAAGGACTCCACGCTGGTGGCGTGGGACAGCCGTGCGGAAACCGGCGTTCCGGACCTCAGCGACGACGAGCTGTTCTCGCTCCTCGCCGCGCTCTGCGCCCGCACGCCTCTCGTCACCGTGGTGACCGATTGCTGTCATTCGGGCGGCGTCACCCGCGGGCCGGCCGCGCGCCGCGGCCGGTGGGCCGAAGACGCGTTGCTCCCCACGCGTCTGGAAGACCTCGAGGGTCTCTGGCCCGCCGACCTGCGCTTCTACGAAGACGGCGATCCGGCGCGGCCGGAGCGCCTGCCCTACGTCCACATCGCCGCGTGCGACAAGGACCAGGAGGCGCAGGAATACCGCGTCGGCGCGGCCGACGGCACCGATGGCACGCCTTTCGGCGCGCTGACCTGGTTCCTCACCGACGCGATGGAGAGCATGGAACCCGGCACGACCTACGCCCAGCTCGTGCAGGCCACGAGCGTGCGGCTGGCTGCCTGGTTCGAAGACCAGGACGTGCAGGCCGAAGGGCCGCTCGAGCGGCAAGTCTTCCAAGCCGCGTTCGGCGCGCCTTTGCCTGGCTTCGCCGGGCTCGCGCGCGACGGCAGCCGCGGCCTGGACGTGCAAGCAGGAGCCCTGCAGCTCTTGCAGCGCGGTCAGACCGTCGAAGTGCGCACCCTCGAAGGCGGCGTTCTGGGCAACGCGAGCATCGACGAGCTCGAGCCCTACTCGAGCTGGGCAGTCTGGACCGGAGCACCGCCGGCGTTGGCTGCGACCACCCCCGTGCGCGTGCTGCCCGTCGGTGCGACCGCGGCCGGCGCGCCGGGCTTGTTTCTCGGCGGCGCGGCGGACGATCCCATGAACTTGGCCGTGCGCGAAGCGGCGCTGCCGGGTGTGCGGTTGACGACCGACCCGCATGCGGCGGTG
Organism: Planctomycetota bacterium; assembly: GCA_036396955.1. Classification (GTDB taxonomy): domain Bacteria; phylum Planctomycetota; class UBA1135; order UBA1135; family UBA1135; genus DASWJW01. Next base: position 9,095 of record DASWJW010000094.1, on the reverse strand, counting down.
TATCAGTTCTTTCCCGTGCCCGGCGACGTACAGCGCTGGCAGCTCGCGAGCGCTCCGGCGGGCCGGGTCCTTTGGGACGAAGCGCTGGATGCCGCCGACTGGCCGCTCGAGCGCCGCGTCGCGGCCTTGTGCGCCTATCTGCGCTGGGAAGACCGCTACCGCAGCTTGCTCGAACTCGCGGATTTCCAGGGTGGCCTGGAGGTCCAGGCGGAGTTCCGCGCGGTCAGCGACGCCGACCTCGCGGAGTGGCGGCGGAAGTACGGCCGGCCGGAACTCGCCGCGGCCGACCTCGAATCGGCGGGCGCGGCCTTGCTCGCGCGCGACCAGCCGGAGACCTTCGACCTGGTGGAGCTGGTGGTGGCGGTCGATGCGCCGCCCGGCGTCGAAGTGCACGTCACGGTGCTCTGCGCCAGCGAAGACCGCAAGGTGTTCACGGTCTGGCCGAGGGATTCGCGGCAGAACGACAACGTGCTCGAAGGCGGCGACCGGAAAGTGATTCCGATCGGCGTCTTCCTCAATGAAGGCTGGGACGAATCGCGGCCGATGCGCGACCGCTACTTGGTGATCGCCACGGCGACCCCGGCCGACTTCCGGATGTACGAGCAAGGTCTCGCCCCGGTGCGCCGCGGCGAACCGGCGCAGCTCCTGCGCGGTGGCCGCGACGAATTGCCGCCGGTGATCTCGCGCGCACTGGAAAGCCGTCGCTTGCGCGGCGGCGCCCGCAAACTGGACGGCGGCGAGTGGAGCTTCGGCGTAAAGGCGCTCGATCTGCACATGGCGCTGGCCGAACGCTAGTCCGGTGGCCGATCCCGCTGGCCACGGCGGACTATTCGCTCGCGGCTGGCCAAGGCGGGCTATTCGCTCGCGGCGGGCTCGGCGAGCCCTGCGCGCATCGCTTCGAGCGCGTCGCGCCGGGCCTGCAAGGCGCGTTGCGCGAACCCGGCGGCTTCGGCCTCGCGGCCGAGTTCGTCCAGTGCGCGCGCCTTGAGCTGCCACCCAAGAATGAGATCGGGATGGGTGGCGACGAGCCGGCGTTCCGCTTGTTCCAGCACGGCATCGAGTTCCGCGAGCGCGGCGCCGGCCTGCCCGGTATCGAGGAGCAGGGCGCTGCGCTTGAGCTGCGCGCGGCGCAGTTCGTCGCTGCGCGGATCTCGCGCCACGAGGCCCTCGAGCGCCTGGTCGAGCGCGAGCACGGCTGCGGCGGGGTCGCCCAGCGCGGCCAGGGTCGCGGCGAGGCGCTCGTGCGCCAGGATGCTCTCCCATTCCCGCGCGTCGATCTGCAGCGCGGCGAGGACTTGGACTTCGCTTTCCAGGGCGCGGCGCGCGAGTTCCGGTTCGCCGGCGGCCTGGGCTTGCGCGGCGAGTTCCCAGAGCAGTGCGCCCTGGCGCTGCACGGCCTGCGGCTCGAGCGCCAGCAGCAAGTCGCGCGCGGCGTCGCGATCGCCGGCCGCGAGCGAGTCGGCGGCGGACTGGAGCGCGGTTCGGACGGCGAGTGCCGCGGCGGAGTCTTCGTTGCCGCCGGTGCCGCGGCCTTCGCGCCAGGCGCGGCGGCTCGCGGCTTCTTCCGCGACCAGCGGCTCGGCGACCAGGGTGTCGATTTCCGACTGCAGCGCGCGCAGGCGCGCCAGACCGTCGGCGCGGGCGATCGCGTCGGCGGGCAGCGCCTCGAGCAAGCGCTCGACTTCGGTGGCGATGCCGCGGAGTTCCGCGAGCACCGGGTCGCTGGCCGAAGTCGGGCCACGCAGCACCGCATTGGCTCCCAGCGCAAGGGTTACGGCTAGCAGCAGACCCGCCGCGGCGCGGCCGCGGTGGCGGCGGACGCCGCGCCAGGCGCGCCACGCCGGGCTCAAGGACTTCGCGTGGACGGGCCGGCCTTCGAGGAAAGCGTCGAGTTCCGCAGCGAACGCGGCGGCGTCCGCATAGCGGTCGGCGGGGTTCTTCTCGAGCGCCTGCTCGAGGACCGCTTCGAGTTCGCGCGGCGCTGCAGGTCGGAGCTTGCGCAACGGCGGCGGAGCGTCCCAGAGAATGCGCTTCATCAACTCGGCCTCGGAATCGGCGGCGTGGAGCGGAGACCCGGCCAGCAGCTCGTAGAGGCTGGCGGCGAGCGAGTACACGTCGGCGGGCGGACCCGGGGAATCGGCCTGCGCATGCAGGTGCTCGGGCGCCAGGTAGCGGAGAGTGCCGAGGATCCGCGAGCGGTCGCGCGTGAGGGTCACGCCGCCGTCGGCGACCGAAGCGACACCCAGATCCATGATCACCAGCCGCGCGTCCGGTCCGGCGATCATCAAATTGGCCGGACTGACGTCGCGGTGCAGGATGCCGCGCGCGTGCAAGTGCTGGAGGCCGCGCGCGGCGTCGCGGAACAAGCGCACCCAGGCGTGCACCGGATCGCCCTGCAAAGCCTCGGGGGTCTCGCTCTCGGTGTCGGCGGCGGGGAGGAAACGGGCGACGTCCTGCAATTCGCCGCGCAGGTCCCCTCGTGCCGCAGCGACGGCGGCGGTCAAATCACGGCCTTCGACAAGCGCCGAGGCGATCCGGCGCAGGTCGACGCCATCGACGTACTCCATCGCGAACCAGTGCCGGCCCTCGGTTTCGCCGGAACCGAGCACTTTGATCACGTTGGGGTGGTCGCAGCGGCCCATGGCGCGGATCTCGCGGCGGAACCGGCCGAGCAGGACCGGATCCGAAGCGCTCTCCACCGGCAGGCTCTTGAGCGCGACCAGCCGGCCGACGCTTTCTTGCAGGCCGAGGTGCACCACGCCCATGCCGCCGACGCCCAGCCGGCCGAGCACGAGGAATTCGCCCAGGCGCTGTGTCGTGGGGGCGTCGGCGGGCGCCAGCGCGGGTTCCGGGTCGCCGCCCGGCGTCTCGCCGCTCTGGAACAGGACTTCGAGCTCCTGCTCCACCAGCGGCGCCTGCGCGCGCAAGGCCTCGCCGCGCAGGACCTCGCCGGATCCGTAGTCGAGGTACTCGGCGGTGCGTCCGCGGCCGTTGAAGAAGTACAGCCGTTCGGCTTCTTCCTCGTAGAGCGCCCAAGGATGCAGGCTGCGCCATTCCTCGCCGTCGCGCAGATAGAGCCGCATCGGCGAGATCTCGCGCGGCACCACCGTGCCGTGCGCGTCGAGCACCACGGGGTTTTCGCCGCGCAGGTCCAGCACGCGCGCGCGGCGCACGCGGTCGCTGCCGAGTTCGATGGACTCGATCTGCAGCAGCGCCTGGCCGGGCGTCAGGAACATTCCGGCTTCCCAGGCCGCGTCCAGGCCCTCGAGCAGCACGTGGCCGGCGCGATCGTAGAAGCTCGTGCTGCGCGGCGCGCCGTGGCCCATCACGCGGTTGCGGTAGGCCGCGAGTGCGTCGAGGAGCTGGCGGGCGGTCACGCTCTCGCGCCGCCGGCCGACGCCGGAGGTCACTTCGGCGAGCTGCGCCTCGAGAACGAGAAGACGCGGATCCGTCAACGGTGTGTCCGCGCAGTGGAGGGCTCCAACCCAGCGTCCGAAACTGCCGCGGGCCAGCGCGCCCGGGCGCAAGGGGCCGGCCGCAGCGACCGCGAGCTTCACCGAGACTTCGAGCGCGTGATACGCGAGGTCGTGCCGGTCCTTTGCGGACTTTGCGTTGTGGCTGCGTCTGCGCAGGCGCGAAACGGGCAGAGGGAGCATCACGGAAGAACCGGTGTCCGGCGGAGAATAGCGTAGGGGCCGGGTGGATTCCGGCGCGCCGAGGCGCCCGCGAGCACGAGCGCCGCAGGGGCTTCCAACGCGGTCGGCGACTATCGGTTCGAAGCGTTCGGCGGCGGCTCGACCGGCCAGGGCCGCACACCGGAGCGCTCCGCCCAGCTTTCCCACATCGCGACCAAGGCCGCCAGGACCTCGGGCCGGTCGGTTGCCAGGTCGTGCAGCTCGGCGCGATCGCGCGCCAGGTCGTAGAGCTCCCAGTCGACGCCTTCCCGCCGCCAGCGGGCGACCGCCTTCATCGCTCCCAGGCGCACGGCACGATTGCCTTCGTGTTCCCAGAACAACGCACGTTGCGGCAGGGCTTCGCCGCGGAAGACCGGCACCAGGCTCACGCCGGCGAGCGGACGGACCGCGATGCCGGCCCGTTCCTTCGGGTACGCGCCGCCGGAGAGTTCCAGGAACGTCGGCAGCAAGTCGACCAGGTGGGCGGGATCGGCGCGCAGCGCGCCGCGGCCCGCGATGCCGGCCGGCCAGTGCACGATGAGCGGACTGGCGATGCCGCCTTCGTGCACGAAGTGCTTGTAGTAGCGGAACGGCGTGTTCGACGCGTTCGCCCACGGCGGCCCGTATTCCTGGTAGGTGTCCTCGGGTCCGGGCAGCACCTTGTCGTAGCGGCCGTGCTGGACGAGTCGGCCGTCGCGCGTGAACTTGGGCTGCGACAGCCAGCTGCCGGGGCCGAGTTCGCGTTCGAATGCCGTACCGCCTTCGGCGCAGCCACCGTTGTCGGCGAGGAACACGATCACCGTGCTGTCCATGCGGCCGGTTTCCTCGAGCGCGGCGATCACCCGGCCGATGCCCTGGTCCATCCTGTCCACCATCGCCGCGTAGACTTCCATCGCGCGTTTCTGCCACTCGGGATAGGGGGCGACCTTCCAGTCGAGCGGGTGGGGCGAGAGTTCCTGGTCCGGCGGCAGCAATCCGAGCTGCACCTGCCGGGCGAGCCGCTCGCGGCGCAGCACTTCCCAGCCGGCGTCGTAGCGCCCGGCGTAGCGGGCGACGTCTTCGGGGCGCGCGTGCAGCGGCCAGTGCGGCGCGGTGAATGCCACGTAGAGGAACAGCGGCTCGTCGGCGCGCGTGCGGGCATGCTCGCGGACGAATCCGGCTGCCGTGTCCGCGATGGCGTCGGTGTAGTAGAAATCCTCGCCGGCGGCCGGCGGCGTTTGCGGCACGTTGCCGCGGGTGAGCGTGGACGGCGCGAAGTAGCTGCCCGCGCCGTGGATCGTGCCGAAGAACTCGTCGAAGCCGCGCTGCAGCGGCCAGTTGCTCTTGCCGTGCGGATGGTCGTCGCCGGTCCAATGGCCGATCTGACGGGTGACGTGCCATTTGCCGGCCATCGCGGTCGCGTAGCCGGCGCCGCGCAGGGCTTCGGCGATGGTGACGGTGTCGGGTCCGAGCTCGCCGCGATAACCGTCCCAGCCCTTGTCTTCGATCATGTGGCCGACGCCGGCCTGGTGCGGGTACAGGCCCGTGAGCAAGGAAGCGCGCGTGGGGCAGCAGCGGCCGGTGTTATAGAAATGCGTGAACCGCAACCCGCCGTCGGCGAGACGCTGGAGGTTGGGTGTGCGGATTTCACCGCCGTAGGGTGCAATGTCCGACCAGCCCATGTCGTCGGCCATGATCAGCACGACGTCCGGTCGCGGCGCGGGTTCCTGCGGGAGCGCCAGGAGCGTGAGGATCCAGCCGAGCAAGGCGCCTAGCCCTCGGAGAGGACGCCGAGCGCGTTGCTCGCCGCAAAACCCGACGCAGCCGACGTATCGGCGACGAAGACCTGCACGAACAGCGGTGTGCCGCGGGCGTGGCCGGCCGGCCATGCGCCGTTCAGGGTGGCATTGCCGGCGGCGTCGGTGCGGATGCCGCGGAGGACCAAGTCGGCATCCGGCACCACCACGACTCCGCGGGCGCGATCGCAGGCGACGCTGGTGCCGACCACCAAGGTCACGCGCGCGTTCGGCGCCGCGCCGCGCAGCGCGAGCTGGACCGGACCGCCGGCGCGCGGGGCGCCGGAGCCGGTCAGGGCCGGCGTGCCCGCGCCAGCTGCCGTCCCTGCGCCTAGGTCGACCCAGGCGCTGCGCGGGCCGGTCCGCAAGCGTACGGCGAGCTGGACGTGGTCGCGCATCAGCGGGGCGCCCGCGACGGCCAATCCATTGCACGGGTCGATCGCGGCGCGCAGGCCGCCGCGCACGCGGAAGGGTCCTTGGGCGAGCGGCAGCCTCGCGGGCGACTCGCGCCAGCTCTCGACGAGCGCGACGAGCCGGTAGCGGCGTCCGGGTTGCAGGACCATGTCGGTGCGGTAGTGGCCGCGGTGGTTGTCGCCAGCGAGCGTGAAGGTGGTCACGCCGTCGCTTGCCAGCACCGGACTGGCTGGATTGGTGACGTCCCAAAGGAAGGCGTTGCCCGTACCGGCGCCGCAGACGACCGGGGCTGCGGGCACGCCGTCGAGAACGATTTCCTGCAAACCGAGCGGGCCGGCCGCGGCCAAGGTCTCGAGTTCCAGGCCCACCACCGTGGTGCCCGCGGCGGCCGCGGTGAGCGGTGGCAGAATCACGCCCGGCGCGGGAGAAGCGAGGCCACCGGTGCTCGTGAGCAAGTTGGCGGCCCCGCCGCCTTGCGGCGCCAGCGTCACGCCGCGCACCACGGCCTTGCCGCTGCGAAACACTTGCACTTCGCGTTCGGCGCCGAGTTCGGCCAGGTGCAGGCCGCCAAGCGCGGGGTTCACGAACTTGTCGATCCGCCGGTAACCCTGCGCCGGCAAGCTCGGCAGGTCGGCGACCAGTTCGAAACGGACGTCTTCTTCCGGATCCGCCGGAAAAGGATCGGGCGGGAGGAACAGCGTCAGGTCGTATTCGTTCTGGTTCACGTAGCCCGACGCGCTGCTCACCAGCGCCTTGCGCGGCCGCGATTCGTCGCCGCGCACGATCAGCGCCAGCGAGGCGCCGTACTCGCCCTCGATCCCTTCCGTCACGCTCGTCGAGTCGGTGAGCGCGCGCACGCGCACATGGCGCTTGTCCGCGGCGGGGGTCGCCGGTCCGTAGACGTCGTTCCGGTAGAGCATGCAGTCGAAACCGCCGGTGGCGGCGGCGAAGTCCGGGTCGCCGTCGCGATCCCAGTCGCCCCATGCCGCTGCGGTGTTGCTCAAGTGCGCGTTCGGCAGCGAATGCGGCGCGAGCGCCAGCCCTTTCGCGCCCGTTTCGACGAAGAGGTTGCGGCGGAACACGGTGAGCGTCTGGCAGTCGAGGTCGCCGTCGCCGTCCCAGTCGGCCACGGAGAGTCCGTAGCTGGAGCCGTTGCGGTAGTCCTCGATCGTGGTTTCAGGAGTCAGGAAATAACTGCCGTCGCCGCGCGCTTCCCACAGCCGCACGCCGCTGGTGCCGGTGTAGCTGATCAGCAGGTCGTAGTCGCCGTCGAGGTCGTAATCGAGGAAGTAGGCGCCCTCGTCGATGATGTTGCGCTTGCGGATTCCCGACTCCGTGGCGGCCAAGGCGGTGAAATCGGGCGCATCGAGTCCCGAGGTGTTCAAGTACAGGTGCCCGTTGGAATACAGCTCCAGGTCGCCGTCGCCATCGGCATCGAACCAGAAAGTGCCCTCGGGCCGCGCCGCGCCGGCGGGGACTTCCAGTCCCACTCCCGCGGCCTTCTCTTCGAAACGGAACGCACCGCCCGGGCCGCTCGGGCCGCGATTGTGGAAGAATTTGTTGTCGATGCCGTTTCCGGTCGACGCCGGATAGGTCGGAAAGAACATGTCCAGGTCGCCGTCGCCGTCGACGTCGGCCCAGGCGATGGTTTCCGAATTGGCCGCACAAGGCTGCACGTCGACGATCGCCGGGTCGCCGGCCACGTCGAGGAACGCGCCGTTGCCGAGGTTGTGCAGCAAGTGCAGGCAGTCGTCGCCCGAACCGACGCGCGGTTCGGTGCCGAAGTCCGGCAGGCCGTCGGCGTCGTAGTCGCCGAAGCTCGAGCCGTAGCGGAAGCCCGCCGGCAGTCCGGTCTGGCCGGCGAATCGCCACGTGGTGCCGCCGACGTTCTCCCAGAGCAGGTCGCCGTCGCACGCGTACAGGTCGACCCAGCCGTCGCCGTTCCAATCGCTGAAGGAGACGCCCGTCGCGTCGCCGAAGTCGAAACCGTTGGGCCAATCGGCGTTGGTGAACAACGACAAGGGCACGGTGCCCGCCGCGGGCTGGCTTGCGGTCCGCGGCGCGGCCGGCGCCTGGGCGCCGAGGCCCGCGGCGGGCAGCAAGGCGGCCAGGGCGGCAGCGGACGGAAGAACGAAGCGGGGGAGCTTGGGGTCGGTCATGGACGTGCTGCGCAGCAACGGCGCACGCGTCGAGAATACCAGCGGACCGCAGCGCTCCTCGCCGCGCCGCCGAGCGGCCCGAATTCCAGGAAAACAGGGAGGCACTCCCCCCGGAATGCCTCCCTTACCAAAGGGGATGGTGCGCTCTTCCGGCTTCGATGCTCAAAGGTAGGTGAGCTTGGAGCCGGATCCGCCGCGTGCGCGCACGGGGAATTGCACTTCCCAGAAACGCTGCGCGGCCGGTACGAAGGGGGAGTTGTAACCCGGGACTCGCAGGGGTCCGTCGATTCGCCACGCGCTCGCGGGCCGCTCGATCCAGGCCCGGAGCTGCTGCTCGGCCTCCTGCACGGCTTGCGGAGTACGCGCACCGCGGCGGCCGGTCGACACGACCGACTGCGCATCCGCGTCGATCACCTGGACGGCTCCAGCGGTTCCCAGCGGACCGGCGGCGGTCGATCCGTAGAGGAAGGCCATCAACGCTTCGCGCTCCCCGGCGGCGTCGAAGTCCATGCGCACCGGCGCGGTCATCGCAATGTCGTTGCCCTCGATGTGGCGGAAGAGCTGCCAAAAGGCGCCGTTCTCGCCGCTCGCCATCTCCGCGCGGGCCATGCGGTAGCCCGGCAGCTGTTTGACCTCGATCTCGCGCACCGGAGTGGGCGCAGGGTAGCCCTCGGGTAGCTGGGCCTCGATGTCGGGCACGAAGCTGAGATCGGCGGACAACTCCTGGAGGACTTCAGCGAGTCCGGCGAGGCTCAGATCCGAGTCCGCCAAATCGCGCAAGGTGGCGGCGGCGCGGCTCTCTCCTGGAAGGCTCGCAGCCTGGCTGGCGCACGCCGCGCGCAACACGGCGGCAGCCATGACCTGCGGTGCAGCGCCCCGATACGACCGGGCTTCGCCGAGCGCCTTCTGAAGGGCTCCTGCGGTCTTGACGTGCGCTTCTTGTACGGGATCCCCCGCAGAGAGGGGTGAAGCGGGAGAGGCCGCGGCCGTGACGGCGAGGCCGGCGAGGAGAAAGAGGGGTGTGAGCATGGTGTGGGTTGGCTTCGGACCATCTCAACATCGCATACCTAGCT
>DASWJW010000093.1:0-10044 GCA_036396955.1 Planctomycetota bacterium | reverse complement strand
GGTAGAGCAGGTCGAGGAGTCCGTCGCCGTCGCCGTCGACCAGGACCGGCACGGGCAGCGAGTCTTCCGCGAACAGCGCCGGCGGCGGGTCGATGGCGCCAGGGTCTTCGTCGGGGACGAACAGATCCGCGAGCGGCTGGCTGCTGAAAGTCGGGCTGAACAGCAGGAAACTGCGCTCGTACGCCGGCGCGCGGCCGCCGGTGGGCCGCAACGGCACCCGGCCGAATTCGACGAACTGCGGGCGGCCGCGGGAATCGAGCTGCGGCTTGCCGTCGGGTCCCCTCAACGGGGCGGTGTCCACGAGCAGGAAGCCTTCGGAGGTTGCGAGGGCGACGTCGTCGCGTCCGTCGCCGTCGACGTCGGCGATGGCTTCCCAGACCGGCAGCGCGCGGTCGGTCGGCAGGTCGAGCAGCAGGTTGGCACCGATCAGCTTCTCGATGTTGCCGCCGTAGGACTCGCGGCGCGGCGAAAGCGTGTAAGCGCCCTGGCGCGTGAGCAGCAGCAATTCGTCGCCCGGGTCCTCGGGCCGGAACTCCCCGATCCCCCAGCAGACGATGTCGACCTTCACTTCGAGATCGTGGTCGGGACGCGGCGGATAGGAACCGTCGGCGCGGAGACGGTGGATGTGCAGTCGGCGGCTGCCGTCTTCGAGGCGGACCGCCAGGAACAGATCGCGCAGTCCGTCGCCGTCGACGTCGCCGAGCTGCATCTCGAGAAGCTCGCCGCCGGCGGGAATCACCGAGCGGATGCGCGTGACGGCCGGCCCGGTGGCCGGTGCCGCGCCGAGGCCGGCGAGCAGGACCGCGCACAGTCCGGCCCGCGAGCGGATCAGCCGCGTCACTGCGAGGCACCTCCCGCGCCAGGAAAGATGCTGCTCTCGAGCAGGGGTTCGCCGGTCTTCCAGGAGATGATGGACAGGATCGAGTAGCGGTTTTCCGTTCCGAGACGTTCGTTCTTGAACAGGCTGAACAGGAAGAAGTCGCCGATCACCAGTGCCTCGCGGTCCTCTACGGGCTTCCAGCTCCAACTGTAGAGCGGCCATATCGACGCGCCGGTGCGGATGCGGCCGGGATTCCACGCACGGAAGCTCACGCGCTTCGTACTGCCGTCCTGCGCGCGGATCCGCATGGTCGCCGGGTCACCCGGTTCGAGTTCCAGGCCGATGCGCCGCACGAGCTCGCCCGCCGAGCCGGGGTCCTTGTCCTGGAAGGACAGCACCTGGTCGCCGACCTCGACGCCAACCTCCCGCAGCGGGCTGTCCGGCGCAAGTTCCACGACTTCCGGAAAGGCGCCCGAACCGCCGGCATCGCGGAACGCGACCCTCAGCCGCACGCGCTCGACGTGGTAGAGCGTGCGCCCGCCCGCGGCCTCGCGGACTTCGAGCGCCACGGCGTAGGCTTTGACCGCGCTGCCGCGCTGGATCCGCAATTCCACCTGTTGCGGCTCCCGCACTCCGCCGAGCAGCACGGCGAGCCGCCCGGGATCGTTCACCGGAGTCCCGGCGAACTCGAGCAGCACGTCTCCGGGCCGCAGGCCGCTGGCATCGGCGGGCGATCCCGATGCGACCGTCAGGATACGCACGCCCGGCATGATCTCCAGATCCTCCAGGCTCGCCGATTCGTTGGGCGCGACGTCGATGCCGAGCCATCCCTGCGGCGGCGCTTCCTCTTCGACGCGGCCTTCGAGCGCCAGCATGCCGCGCGGCAGCGGAGCAGGTTCGTAGGTGTTGCACGCCGCGGAGCACACGCAGGAAAAAGCCAGGATCAGAGTGAGTCTCAAAGTCGTTTCCGGCGGAATGCGAACAAGGACAGGATTAGGAAGAGCGCGGAGCCTGCCCATGCGCCGGCGCGACCGGCCACCAGCGCCGCGGCTTCGGTCGGCGCCACGTCGCTGTAGCCGTCTGCGATCATGCCGGCCTTGTGGAGCGGGCTCTCGTGGCCCATTCCCGGCAGCCAGTCGGCGAACACCCACCACGCCTTGTCCTGCAGCTCCGGAGCGAGGAATACTCCGAAGAACAGCACGACACCAACGGCCAGGCCGATGGCCAGCGCGGGGCCCGCGAGCAGGGCGGAGAGCGCGAGCGCAAACAGGCCGAGCGCCACGAGCGGAGCGATCCCCCGCAGCAGCGCACCCAGCACTTCGGCCCGGACCTCGGTTTCGCGGAAAACGAGGAACGGCACGTAGTCGTAGAACTCGGACGGCAATTCGAACGGTTCGATTCCGAGCTTGGCGAAGGCTTCCTCCGAGGTGGTGTCCTGCGCCAATTCGTTCCATTCCGCCACCTTGGCCGGGGTCAGTCCGAGCTCGGCCGTCCACGTTTCGAATTGCGCCTGGACTCCCGCGTCGCCGCCGAATCCCGGCGAGACGATGTGCCCGCCGTCGTAGAGGGCCGCCGCTGCGAGCCACGCGCCCAGCACGGCGCCGACCGCCAGCGCGACCGGCAGCAGTGCCGCGGCGCAGGCGCGTGCCATGAGGAACGCGCTCCGCGAAACGCGCCGCGTCAGCGGATCGCGGGCCGCGCCCAAGCCGACTTCGCGCGGCAGCGCACCGGCGAGGATCACCAGGGCGAGCAACTCGGCGAGCAGGATGCCATCCCGCGAGCCTTGGGCGAAACGCGGCCAGAAGTTCGCGTGCGCCGCGCCGTCGCTACCGAACATGCCGGCCGTGACGCGCGCGAGCACCACGCGCAGGGCGCCGACGCCGAACACGAAGGCCACGGCGAGGCGCACGGAACGCCGCCGCGTCCACGCGTACCACTCGCCGCGGAGGGCCCTGCCGAGACCGGTCACGCCACCGCCCTCCGGAACACTTCGACCAGGCTCGCGCGGTCGCGTGAGAACTCCTCGAGGCCGATTCCGGCCGCCGCGAGGCCGGCGAGCAAGGCCACTAGATCGGAGCCCGGCGGCACGCGCGCCGCGAGCTCTCCCGCGCCACGGTCCTCGATTTCGCTGCACAAAGGCGACGCCGCCAGGATCTGCCGCGCACGCGCCACGTCCGCGCAGCGGAGACGCAGTCCGTCGCCGGCCCGCGCGAGCAAGGCCGCGGTCGCGCCTTCCAGGATCACGCGGCCGTCTTCCACCAGGCCCACGCGCGAGCAGATCTCCTGCACCTCGCGCAGGTGGTGGCTCGACAGCACGACCGTCACGCCCTGATCCCGCGAGAGGTGCTGGAACAATTCCAGCATGGTCTCGACTCCTTCCGGATCGAGCCCGGACAGCGGTTCGTCGAGCACCAGCAATCGCGGATCGCCCAGCAGTGCCCGCGCGACCGCGGCGCGCCTCCCCTGGCCGTGTGAAAGCCGGTCGCCGCGATTGTTCTGGCGGTGGGTCAGGCCGACCAGTTCGAGCACGTCGTCGACTCCGCGCCCGCCGCGGAGGCCGCCGCGGATCCGCGCGAGTTCGAGGTTCTGGCGCACGGTCAAGCTGTCGTCCATCCCGGGCGGGTCGAGCGCCACCCCGATCGGCTGTGCGACGGTCGCGATCCGTTGCACCGGCACCCCGAACACTTCGCAGCTGCCGCCGTGGAACGGCAGGAATCCCATCATGCAGCGCATGGTGGTGGTCTTGCCGGCGCCGTTGCGGCCGAGCAGGCCGTAGAGGTCGCCGACCTGCACCGAGAGATCGACGCCTTTGAGGATCTCGGTGCCGCCCATGCACACGCGCAGCCCCGCCGCCGCCATGGCGGTGCTGTCGTTGGGCGGCGCGGCAGACTGCAACGGTGGCGGAAGAATACCTGCCGCGGTGGCCAGATTCAGCCGCGACCCGGGATCCGGCTAGAATCCGCGCCTGATGATCCGCACCGCCGTCTGTGCATTCGTTCTTGCCTCCGTGGCCGCCGCCCAGACGCCGGAAGCGGCTCCCGGACGGCTCGCCGAGCGCCTCGCCGGGAGCTACGCGGGAACCGAGCAGGCCACCTACGGCGCCAGCCTGGCGCAGATCGACTTCCGCGCCGAGCACGGCGGGACCTGGTTGCACGCCCGCTACCGCAGCACTTTCCAGGGAGCGCCGGTGCATTCCTTCCGCATGATGTACCGCTCCTATCCCGACGGCGAAGTCCGCGCGTGGTACTTCAACGACAAAGGCGGCAGCAGCGAGTACCAAGGCCGCTTCGACGCGGCAGGCATGGTCTTGCGCAATTTCGACACCGAAGGCCGGCTGCTCGCGCTGCAGCGCTACCTGTGGACGGCGGACGGCTACGACTTCGCGCTCTCCACGCCGCGCTCCGACCGCGGCGGGCTGGACCTCTTCCTCGAAGCACATTATGCGCGCACGGCCAGGGCCGGCGCGTTCGGTCCCGATCCCGCCGCGCTCGATGTCGCGCAAGCGCTCCCCTACTCTGTGTACCTGGGTGAGTTCGCCGGCAAGGAGAAGTCGGCCGACGGAGAGAGCCAGGGCCGCATCCGCACGACCGCGATCCTCGACGGCGGCTGGTTCCTTTCGGAGTACGCATCGAGCACGGCGGGCAGCGTCGTCTACTCGGGAACGGGCATCACCCGCTGCGACGACCAGGGCCGGACCTTGCTGTACTGGTTCGACAGCCTGGGCCGATTCGAACGCCTGGCCGGAAGCATGGACGCGAAGGGGCACCTGGCCTTGCGGCTCGACGGCGCCGGCAAGGTCCTCGAGCGCCACCATGACGCGTTCGTTCCCGGCGGCTACGACTTCCGCATCGAAGTCGCCGACGGTTCCGGGGGCTGGACCGAAGGCATGACCGCCGAGTTCCGGCGCGTCGCGGAACGGCAAGATCGTTGACGCGTTCGCCGAGCCGCAGCATGAGCGACCGCGAGAAGCCGGACTCCCGCAAGTCCGCCGAATACGTGCTCGGCGCCGAGCCGGTCGAACGCGCCCGCCTGGAGCATCAGCATCAGGTGTGGGCCGGCAGCGCCCGCAGCGCGTTCGCGCGCGCGGACGTCGCGCCTGGCTGGCGCGTCCTCGACGCAGGCTGCGGACCGGGCCTGGTGCTTGCCGAGCTGCGCGAACTGGTCGGCGAAGAGGGCGAAGTCTGGGGTGTGGACCTGGTTCCCGAAATGGTCGCCGAGGCGCGGGAATTGGCGGCGGTGCGCGGCTGGCAGAACGTCCGCCTGCTCGAAGGCGACTTGAACGAAGCGGAGCTGCCGCCTGCGGCTTTCGACCTGGTCTGGCTGCGCTGGATGCTCTCCTTTCCGGCCGATCCTGGCGCGATCGTGACGCGGCTCGCGGCGTGCCTGCGACCGGGCGGCCGGATGGTCGTCCAGGACTACGACCACGACGGCGTCGGCCTCTTCCCGCGCAGTGGCGGCTTCGACGCCGCGGTGCGGGCCACGCGCGCCATGTACCAGCGCCGCGGCGGCGACCCCTGGGTCGGCGCGCGGCTGCCCGCGCTCGCCCGCGCTGCCGGCCTGGAACTCGAGGACTTCCGCGCCGAAGTCGGCACCGGCGGTCCCGGCGAACCGGTCTACGAGTGGGCCGACCGATTCTTCCCGCGCTACGTCGACAAGTACCTCGCCGAGGGCCTGATGTCCGTCGCCGAGGCCGAGGCCTTCCATTCGGAATGGCAAGAACGCCGCGCGGATCCCGACACCCGCTTCTTCTCCCCGATCGTCGTGACGGCGATCGCCCGGCGCCCCCTTTGCTCCCGATGAAACTCCCCTACGACGCCGTCACCTTCGACTGCTTCGGCACTCTCGTCGACTGGAAGCTCGGCCAAGAGCGAGTGCTCGAGCAATTCCCTTCTCTCCGCGGCCAGGAATCCAGCATCGGCGCGCTGATCGAAGCGCGCGGCGTCGCCGAACGCGAGCTCGAATCCGGTCCGTGGATGCCCTACCAGGAAGTCCTGGCCGAATCGATCGGCCTGGCGTGCGAGCGCGTGCTCGAAGTGGAGCTCACGCCCGCCGAAAAGCGCGCGTTCGCCGCGGGCCAGCTCGGCTGGCCGACCTTTCCCGATTCCCAGCCGGCGCTCGCCCGGCTCGCGGCCGCGGTGCCGATCGGCCTGTTGTCCAATTGCGACGCCCAGACCCTGCGGCTGGCGGCGCACAAGCACTTCCGCGGCGTTCCGGTGGCGTTGTTCGTTTCTTCGGAAGAAGTGCGTTCCTACAAGCCGGCCCACAGCCACTGGGGAGCCGCGCTCGCCGCGCTGGGCATGCCGGCGGAACGCGTGCTGCACGTGAGCTTCACCCGCGAGTACGACCTGGACTCAGCCCACCAGCTCGGATTCTCGCTCGGTTTCGTCGCCCGCTACAAGACCGCCCAACCAGTCGACTTGCCGATCGCGGTCGCCGCAGCCGACGTGGCGGGCCTCGTCCAGAAAATCCTGACGCCGGCCTAGCGCAGGGTTTCGAGGCCGACCTCGATCGCCTTGTCGAGCTGGCGGTCGAGTTCCTGCACGTAGTCGCCGGGCAGGTTCTCGACCGGGTAGTCGGGCGGGCAGCCGTTCAATTCCATGTTCGTGCGCGATGCGTCGTTCACGTACCAGCCGCGGAACGGCAGCCGCACGAAAGATCCGTCCAGCAGCCCGGTGCCGCCGGTCGAAATCACCGCGCCGAAGGTCTGCTTGCCGACCACCGGACCGCGCTCCAGGGTCTTGATCGCCCAGGAAAAGATCTCGGCGTTGCTGTAGCTGTTCTCGTTGCAGAGCACGACCACGGGCTTGTCCCAGCGCGCGAAAATGCGCCGGCCCTGCGGGTAGCCCGGGCCGCCGCCGCGCGGCACCGTGATCGCGTGGTCGCGGACCATCAGCATCGCCAGGATCATGTCGGTGGTCCAGCCGCCGCCGTTCTCGCGGACGTCGATCAACAAGCCGTCGCGGCCGTGCGCGGCCGCGTACAGCGCGCGCTCGAATTCGAGCAAGCTGCCGGTGCCCATTCCTTCGATGTGCACGTAGCCGAGCCGCCCGTTCGAACCCGCCTCGACGTGCGCGCGCGCGCGATCCTCGAAGCGCCGGTACAGCGCGCCGCCGAGCGCGCCCTGCGAATCGGGACGGATGAGCACACGGCGCTCGGTCCCGTCGGTTCCGCGCACCAGGAAGTCGGTCTCGCGCCCGGCCTTGCCAAGCATGAGCCGGTGCCAATTGCCGCCCGCCAGGTAAGGCTCGCCGTCGACCGCGAGCACGATTTCGCCCGGCTGCAGCCGGCTGTTCTCGCGGTACGCCGCCAGGCCCTTGAGAACTTCGCGGATCCTGCGTCCCGGACCGGAGTAGCTCTCGTCCCAGAGCACGCCCAGCTCGGCGGTCTCGTTCGCGTCGGTCTCCGCGGCTTTGCTGGTCGGGCCGCCGACATAGCCCATGTGGCTGGCGTTCATCTCGCCGAGCATCCAGTTCATCGCTTCGGAGAAGTCCTCGCCGGTCGACGCCTCCAGAGCGATGGGACGCCACCGTGCGAGCGACGCCGCCCAGTCGTGGCCGTGGAAGCCGGGGTCGTAGAACAGGCGGTCGAGCGCCCGCCAACCTTGTTCCATGACCGCCTGGCGCAGAGCACGGCGGACTTCCCGGAAGGTCACGGCGAATGGGTAGACGGTCGCTTCGGCCTTGCGCCCCACGACCTTGCCGGAGCGCGCGTAGAAGACTTCTTCGCCGTGCCGCGTGAACGAAGCGACGGGATCGCCCTCCAGGGACTTGCTCTCGCCGTCGTGGACCTCCACGGTGAAAAAGCCGGTCTTGGCCGTGGAGTCGTCCGTCAAGCGCGTTCCCAGCGAAGCGTTGTAGTAGACCTTGCTCGAATCCGCGGAGAAACCGAGCGCGTCCTCGTTGCCTTCCGAGCGCGTGAGGCGTTTGATGCGCAAGTGGAGGTCTTCGAAGTCGATCACCACGGGCTCGACCTCTTCCTTCGCTACTTCTTCCTCGTCGTCGGCGGCCGCAGCTGCGGCCTTCGCCGGATCCTCGGCGGGCTCCTGGTCCCGCTCCGCGCCGGCGTCGCCCGGAGCGGGTCCGGGCCCCTCCGGCTTCGCGGCCTTCGCGGCGTTCGCGGCTTTCTCTGCCGCCTTCTTGGCTTCGGCGCGCGCCTCTTCGGCTTCGAGCCGCTCCTGCTCGGTCATTTCGGCGTCTTCCTTGCGGAGCTGCACGATCCAGACGTCGGTTTCGTCGAGCATCATCCGGCGCGAGGTGAACGCCAGCAGGCGGCCGTCGGGCGACCAGCGCGGACTGGTGTCGTCGTCGGGGTGGCGCGTGATGTTGATCGGCTGCACGCCCGGCTGGTCCGGAGCGAGTCCCTCCACAACGGCCCGGGCCAGCCAGACCTCGTAGTTGAAGTCGTCGTCGGTTTGCGAGTACGCCAGCCACGCCGAGTCGGGCGACCACACCGCCTCGGGCGCCTCGAAGCCGTCGGTGATCGTGCGGCTCTCCACGAGCGTCGCCGCCGGACCGACCACCAGGCGGCCGGCGCCGACCACCCAGGAGAGCGTTTCGCCGTCGGGGGCCATCACGAGCTGGCTTTCGTCCAGGGGCGTCTGCGTGAGCCGTTCCAAGGCGAATTCGCGGGCCTTGTAGAACGGCGTGTCCGCAACCGCGGGGCGGGCCCGGTAGACCTCGCCGTTGCCGTCGCGGTCGCTCACGAAGAGCAAGGCCTTGCCGTCTTCCGCCCAGACCGGGTTGTAGTCGGGAGCGGCGTGTTCGGTCACCCGCGCGGCGCGCCGGATCTTGTCGTGCTTGCGCAACACGTAGATATCGCCGCCGGAGCTGAAGGCCACCGACTCGCCGTCCGGCGAGACCGCCAGTTCGCTGGCCCCGCCGTCGACCGTCCGGTCGTATTCGACGGGTTCCGAGGGATCGAAACTGCCGCGAGCCACGAGCGGCCGCGCGCGACCCGTCGCCGTGTCGATCAGCACCATGCCCGCGTCGAGTTCCGCGGCGACGACCGAGCCGTCCCGGCTGATGTCGGGATACCGCAGGGAACGGCCGCCGGGGTGGTGGACGAGGCTGGGGGCGCCGCCGGTGCGGCCGATTTTCCACAATCCAAGATCGCGGCCGCCCGGATTCCCCGCGCACTCGCGGTCGGACAAGAAGTAGACGGTGTTCGAATCGCCGCTCCACATCGGCTCGATGTCGTTGCCGGCGAAGGTCGTGAGTTCCCGGTGCGTGCCGGCAGCGGTGTCGTAGATCCAGAGCGCGCTCGAAGCCGCACCGCGGTACGCGCGGCGGCGCGGATCGCCGTGCCCGCGTTCGTAGACCAGCCAGCGACCGTCGGGGGACAGCGACGGCCGCTGCATGGCCCAGTCCCCCAGCACGGTCGGCGTGCGGCCGTCGCGGTATGCAATCCATGCGCCGCGGTCGCGCCGCGAGTAGCGGCGGTCGCGCTGCGCGCCGATCAGCACGCGGTCCTGGTCGATCCAGCCCTCCACGGGCTCCGGTTCGCTGTGCCAGGTGATGCGCTGCGGCGCGCCGCCTTCCGCCGGCATCAGGAAAATATCGGCATTGCCGTGCCGCGTGGAAAGGAACGCCAGCCAGGCGCCGTCCGGCGACCACTTGGGCGTCCCTTCGTAAGCGTCGTGCGCCGTGAGCCGGCGCGCAATCCCGCCTTCGCTCGACACGACCCAGACGTCGCCTTGATGTCCGAACGCGACCTGGCTGCCGTCCGGAGACGGCGCCGGCGAGCGGGGAAACTCCAGCTCCGGCGCCTGGGGCCGGGCAAGCGGCTGGACCGGTTCGAGCGCACTCGCCGCGACCGCGGCCGCCGCGGGCTGGACGCAAGCGAACAGGAAGAGCACGGGCGCGAGGGCGAGGATCCGCATGGCCATGGGACCCAGGTTAGCCGTCGCTGCCAGGAGGGTGCGGAGCGGCTCTCCGGCGCCTAGCCGCCGGCGTCCGGCGGCGCCTCCACGGCGCGCGGCAGTGCGAGTGCCCGGGTGGCCGCGCCGTCGATCAAATTGCCGCGGAGTTCGGCGGCTTCCGGATCGAAGTCGGCTTCGAACCGCACCCGGCGCAAGTTCAGGCCGCTGCCCAGACGCAACTCCACCCGCAAGCGGCCGCCTGCGAGGGTGGTGCTGCCCACCTGCCAGTCGGAGTCCGCGGCGGCCGAGACGACCCAGGTTCCGTCGGAATCGCGGCGGGCGAGCAACGCCAGCTTGCCGCCCTGGT
>DASWJW010000092.1:0-19824 GCA_036396955.1 Planctomycetota bacterium | reverse complement strand
CCGGCGATCCTCGGCCACTCGGCCGCCGGCCGGCGCGAGAAGGTGCGCGTCGAAGACCTGGCGGCTCTCGAGGCGCGGGTCCTCGCGCGACTCGACGAGCGCGCGGGCCAGCCGGTGCGGCTCGAGTTGCGCGGCGCCGCGCTGAGCGGGCAGCTGCTGCCCCGCAGCGCCGCCGAGCCCGCGCACCGGCTCGATACCGGCGCGCGGCGGGTCCCGATCCGGATGCTCGACCTCGACCCTCTCTATCTCGCCGACCTCCTCCTGATCGAAGAGGATCGCGCCATGCGCTGGTCGAGCGCGCAGCTCATGTGGTGCCAAGGCCGCCTCGACGATGCGCTCGGGCGCATGGCGGCGCTGGCTGCGGACCGCTGGCCGCCGGAGTACGACCCCGCATTCTGGATCGAGGAGTGGAACGCGGAGCGCGGCGAGCGCGCGCAGCCCGAGCCTTCGGCCAACGCCGCCGCCGACGGCGCGGCCGGGGCTCCGCGTCTCGGTGCCGATCAGGCGCTGGCGGCGGAGTGGCGGCGGTCGTTTCCGGAGGCCGCAGTCGAAGTCGTGACCGGTGGAGTGGAGATCACCTGGCCCGAGACCTGGTGGACGGCGAGCGGCTGGAGCGCCGCTCTCAAGTACGACCGGCGCCGCTGGCGGATGGCCGCCTGGCGGCTCGATTGGCAGCTCGGCGAGCGCGAGGAACCACCCGAGTACGCGGCGTGGATGGAAACCGTCGTGTTCGTGAAGCCGTCCCGGCGCGCGCTCTCCGAAATACGCGTGGGAGCCGACCGGCGCGGCGGCCTGGGGTTCGTCCCCGGGGCGCAGCAGTCGCTGGAATGGGCCGGCGGCGAAGTGCGGCTCGACACCTTGCCGGTCGGATCCCTGACCTTTCCGCGCGACAGCGACCGGCTGGAGCTCAGCGGCACGGCCAACCGCCGGCTCGGGCCGTTCAGGGTCTGGGTGCGCTTTGCTCCCTTGCCCTGATCGTGGCGATCGCGCGCGCGGCGTCGGGGCCGAGCCGGACGAGCAGCAGCGTCGTCACGAGCATGATGCCGCCCAGCACCCAGAAACTGTCGGCGGCGCCGATGCCCGCCATCGTCAAGCCTTCCTTCAAGAAGCTCGCGGCCACCAAGAACAGCCAGTCGAGGGTGATGCTCGCTCCTTGCGCAAGGCCTTTCTCCGCTTCGTCGGGAAGCTGCTGCAGGAGCGTGTTCAACGGCACCAGGAACAGGCCGGCGGCGACGTAGCCGCACATCAGCACGCCGAAGGCGTATCCCGCGCTGCGCGGCCCCGCGGCGACCGCGAACATGGTCGCGGCGAGGATCACGCCGCCAAGCGGCACCAGTCCGGCGCGCAAGCGGTTCCGGCACAGGCGCCCGGCGAGCAGCGAGCCGGCCGCGAGCGCGACCGAGAGCAAGGCCAGCGCGGCCGACCACAGACCCTCGTTCTGGCCGAGTTCCCGCACTCCCATCTGGTTCCACGAATAGAGGAATACGCCGCCGATCAGATGGAAGACGCCGTGCGCCATCATCACCGCGAACAGCGGCTTGTTGCGCCACGCGATCGCCATTCCGGCGGGCAGGCGCGCGAAGGGATTGAGGCGCAGGCGCCGTTGCGGATCCGCGACGGGAACCGGCGCGATCTTGCGCGCGATCCAGACTCCGAACAGCGCCAACAGGGCGAGCAGCAGCGGAATCGACCAGATGGCGCCGGGCAGCGCGCTCTTCATGATGCCCGCGGCCGACTGGCCGAGGATGATGCCGACGAGCACGCTGCTGTGCATCAATCCGTTGGCGCGGCCCAGATCGCGCCGCGCCACGATCTCGGGGATGATCCCGTACTTGGCGGGGCTCAGGAACGCGCTCTGCGCGCCCATCAAGAACAATGCCGCCACGCCGAACGGCAAGCTGCCGGCGAACAGCGCAAACGTGGCCAGCGCCATGACGCCGACTTCGGCCCATTTGGCGGCGACGATGACGCCGCGTTTGGAAAAGCGGTCGGCGACGTCGCCGGCGAACACCGCGAAGACCAGGAAGGGGAGCGCGAAGACCAAGCCGGCGCGCGCTTGCGGGTCGGAACCGAAGCCCGCCGAATCGGCGGCGAGGGCAAGCAGCAGCACGGTCTGCCGGAACGCGTTGTCGTTGAAGACCGTCAGGAACTGCGTCGCCACCATGTGGCGGAACGAGCCGACCGCGAACAGGTCCCTCAACGGGCTCGCTCCCGCGGATCGGCGGGCCGGCCTTCGGCGAGGTCGGTGGG
Source organism: Planctomycetota bacterium (assembly GCA_036396955.1). GTDB lineage: Bacteria > Planctomycetota > UBA1135 > UBA1135 > UBA1135 > DASWJW01. Next base: position 17,574 of record DASWJW010000092.1, on the reverse strand, counting down.
CAGCTCCGCGAGCAGCGCTGCGGCGCGGGTGCGCGCCGCCGCGTCGAGCCAGCTGCCCGCGCGGAGGTCGGCTGCGAGCCGTTCCCGCGGCACTCCGAGGCGCAGCGCGATGCGCGCGTGCGACTCCCACTGCTGCCAGCATCCGGAAGCCGCGAGCGCCAGGACGGCCAAGCGCTCGCGCTCGGGGACCGGCAGGCCGGGCCGCGCGAGGACCCGGCCGTAGGCGTGGCCGAGGATCCATTCCGCGAGAAGCGGATCGAGGCTCTCGAGGTGCGGCAGGACCGCTTGGGCATCGCGGCCGTAGAGGCTGGCGAAGAACGTCCGCCCGCGTTCGAGGTCGGCGGCGACCAGGCTTGCGGCCGGGGCTTCCGCTTCGGCGGGCTCGTTTCCGGCGGGCGGCAGCACGGCGGCGATTTCCCCGAGCGCGCGCAGAGTCCTCGGGAAGCCGCTGAAGAGGCTCATCTGGCGCAGGACCTCGCGGACGACCGTGGCGCCGTCGTTCGCGAGCACTTCCGCAGCCGCGGCCCGAAGGGTCTCGCCGTCGCCGCCCTCGATCGCGGCCGCCAGAGCGGCCAGGCGCGGCATGCGGTCTGCGGCCGCCGGCGCGGGCTCGGTGCGCATCAGTTCTCCATCGCCCGGCCGGCGAGCAAGGGCTCACGGGCGCGGCACCGGCCGCCGATCTCGACCAAGGGCCGCAGTCCGGGCGGCGCGACCACGACGATGGTGGATCCGAGCTCGAAGCGGCCGATTTCCGCACCGGCCGCCAGCCGGGGCGGGGGGTCGTAGCGGCGCAGTCCCGCGGTCATCGGCAGTGCGCCCAGCGTGTCGTCGAAAGTGAAGCGCATGCGGCCCACGTTGAGCGCCGCCACGAACGCCATTGCGAAGGGCGCGCCGTCGGCGGCCCGGCAATGCAGCACCACGCGCCGGTTGCGGGCCAGGACCCGGTGCGAACGGCCGACCACGCCGGGGTCCACCGGCAGCAGTTCGCCGGGCCTGGTGGCGGCGGCCACGATCTCCATGCTGCAAGGTGCGTGGAAGCGGTGGTAGTCGGATGGCGCCAGGTAGACCTGGAGCGCCTGGTAGCCGCGCAGCGGTCCCGCGACCCCTGGGAGGAGCTCCTCGTGTTCGTAGGGCGCCCCCTTGACGAGCCAAGTGCCTTCCGGCGCGACCACCGAGCGCTCGATGAGGACTCCGTCGGCGGGGGACAGCCAGGCCTCGCCGAGCGGCAACGGCCGCGAGCCTTCGGGCAGCGGCCGGGTGAAAACCTCGAGGAAACAGCCGTAGTCGCGCCATTCTCCCGGCACTTCGGCGCGATCGATGCCGAACCGGGCGGCGAGAAAGCCGAACAGCGGCTCGCGCAGCCACCCCGGCACGGGGGCGCGCGCGAGCGCACCGGCGACCCGGCTGATGGCGCGACGGGGCACACCGGGGAGCGTCACGAGGTAGCGAAGGCTGGCCACGAGCTTCCTGGAGGCGGCAGGATAGGGGGGCGAGACGCGCGCCGGGAAGGATGGGCCGCACGGGCTATACTCCGCGCCCTTCGGCGCCATGACTGCGTCCTCACTGCATGTTCTCGTCCTAGCCGGAGGAGACTCCACGCGCATCCGCACCGGCGGCCCCAAAGCGTTGCTGGATCTCTGCGGGCGGCCGCTGCTCGACCACGTGCTCGAAGCGGCCGAGGCCCTCGCGCCGGTTTCGCGGGTCGTGGTGCTGGGTCGGACCCACGGCGCCCAGTTGGGCGCCTGGCTGCAGTCCGCGGGCCGCGGCGGCTGGAGCACGGTCGAGCAGCCGCAAGCGCGCGGGACCGGAGACGCCGTGGCGCGCGGCCTCGAGGCGCTGCCGGCGACTGGCCGCGTGCTGATCGTCTACGGCGACACGCCGTTGCTCACCGGCGAGGTCCTGGCGCACCTGGTCGAAGCCGACGGCGGCGCTCTCCTGACCGCGATGGTCGACGAGCCGGAGGGCTACGGCCGAATCCTGCGCGAACCCGACGGCACCTTGCGCGCCATCGTGGAACAGGCCGACTGCGACGCCGAGACCGCAGCGGTCCGGGAGGTCAACGCGGGTGCGTACTGCCTCGACATCGCGAACTTGCGGACCGCGTGTGCCGAGCTGGCCACCGACAACGCCCAGGGGGAGCTGTACTTGACCGACGCAGCGCTGCAGGTGCTGGCCGCGACGGGCGGCGCCACCGTCTGCCTCGACCCGGGCGAACACCACATCCAGGGCGTGAACACGCTTCTGGACCTCGCCGCCGCGGCCGCGGTGATGCGCGGTCGCGTCCTGGCGGCGCACATGGAGGCCGGCGTGGTCGTCGACGATCCCGAAACCGCGTGGATCGAGTGCGGCGTCGAAATCGGACCCGGCACGCGGATCCTCCCGTTCTGCGTGCTGCGCCGCGGCGTCCGCATCGGCCGCGACTGCCTGGTCGGGCCGTTCGCGCACTTGCGCGCTGGTACCGTGCTCGCGGACCGCGCCGAGATCGGCAACTTCGTCGAGGCCAAGAACGCGCAATTCGGCGAAGGCGCCAAGGCCAAGCACCTGAGCTACCTCGGCGATGCCGACGTCGGTGCGTTCGCAAACGTCGGCTGCGGCACGATCACGGCCAATTACGACGGCAAGGCCAAACACCGCACCGTGATCGGCGAGCGCGCGTTCGTCGGCTCGGGCACCATTCTGGTCGCGCCGGTGCGCGTCGGCCGCGGCGCCACGACCGGCGCCGGCGCGCTGGTGACCCGCAACCACGACGTCCCGGACGGCGCCACCGTGGTGGGGGTGCCCGCAAGACCCTTCCCGCCCGATCCTCCTTCCCGATCCGAAGGCTGAGCCTTCCGCCCCCAACCCGGCTCGATGGTCATCTCCGACGACCGCTTCAAGGTCCTTTCCGGCACCGCCCACCCGCAGCTCGCGGAAGAGATCTGCAAGAACCTCGACACTCGCCTGTCGAAGTGCCACATCTCGCGTTTCCCCGACGGCGAAATCGACATCAAGGTCGACGACGACATGCGCGGCGGCGACGTCTTCGTCGTGCAGCCGACTTGTCCGCCGGTCAACGAGAACCTGATGGAGCTCCTGCTCCTGATCGACTGTTTGCGGCGCGCCAGTTCCGACCGCATCACGGCGGTGATTCCGTACTACGGCTACGCGCGCAAGGACCGCAAGGACGAAGGCCGCGTACCGATCTCCGCCAAGCTGGTGGCCAATGCGATCGTCGCGGCCGGCGCCCACCGGGTGCTCACCATCGACCTGCACGCCAGCCAGATCCAGGGCTTCTTCGACGTCCCGGTCGACCACCTGTACGCCAAGCCGGCCCTGATGGAGGAGATCCGCAAGCTCGGTCTCGACAACCTGGTGGTTTGCAGCCCCGACGTGGGGGGCATCCGGCTGGCCCGGGCCTGGGCGCGGAGCCTGGAGGCCGGTCTGGCCATCGTCGACAAGCGGCGGGTGGGGTCCGAGAAGACCGTCGTGGAGAACGTCATCGGTGAGGTCGCCGGCCGCAACGTCCTCCTGGTGGACGACATGATCTCGACGGCCGGCTCGATCACCGAGGCGACCCGGACCCTGAAGGAGAAGGGGGCCGAAAAGGTGTTCATCACGGCCACCCACGCGGTGCTTTGCGGGCCGGCGGTCGAAAGACTCGACAAATGCCCCTGCGAGGCCATCTACGTTTCGAATACAATCCCGATTCGCGGCGACCGCCCCAAGGCTTTGAAACAGGTCTCGGTCGCCCCCCTGCTGGCGCGCGCCATTGCCCGGATCCACCGCGAGGAATCGGTGAGCGCCCTGTTCGAAGAATAAGAGCACGCAACGCGACCATGGAGATCCACATCCTTTCGGCCGAGCCTCGTTCCAAGGCCGGCACCCGCGCTTCCCTGAAGCTCCGTCAGGACGGCCGCATGCCGGGCATCGTCTACGGCGAGGGCGGCCCCGCGACCGCGGTCCACGTGGCGACGAGCGCACTGCAAGCTGCGATCCGGCACCATGAGCGCGTGGTCCAGCTCGAAATGGGCGGCACGCGCGAACGCGTCCTCCTGCAAGAAATCCAGTGGGACACCATGGGCGATGAGCTGGTGCACGTCGATTTCCGGCGCATCAGCCGCGAATCGACCATCGAGGTCGAGATCGAACTCGAGTACATCGGCCACCCCAAGGGCCTGTCGCACGGCGGCGAGTTCAAGAAGCACCTCTCCGACCTGCCCATCTCGAGCGCTCCGGAGAACCTGCCCGACACCATTCGGGTGATGATCACCGACCTGGACATCGACGACGTGCTCACGGTCGCCGACCTCGTGCTCCCTGCGGGCGTCACGGCCATGGTCGAACCGGACACGCTCGTCTGCGCCGTCGGCCGTCCCGCCGAGGAGAGCGAGGAGGAAGAGGTCGTCGGGGAAGACGCCGCCGAACCCGAACGCATCGGCCGGGTTGCCCCGAGCGACGACGAAGACACCAAAGGCTGATTGCCGGCCTTTCCAGGCCCAGGTATGATTCCCGGCCCTCCGCAGGGCGACGAGCCCTCGGAACCGCGGTCCGCTCACAAGGGGCCGCGGCTCGTGGTCGGCCTGGGCAACCCCGGTGCCGAGTACGAGCGAACCCGGCACAACGTCGGGTTCGAGACTCTCGATCTTTTCGCAAAGCGTCTCGGCGAGCGCCCTCAGGTCTTGAAGACCGGCGGGAGACGGCTCGGTGAGATCCTGCGCGGCCCGAACGGCGCGTGGGCCTTGCTCTGGCCTCAGACCTTCATGAACTTGAGCGGGGAGCCGGTGGCCGCGGCCGTCAGGCAGCTCGATACCGAGCCCGCTTCGATCCTTGTCATCCTCGACGATTTCCACCTTCCGCTCGGCGCGCTGCGCGTTCGGACCGAGGGCAGCCCTGGCGGTCACAACGGCCTCAAGTCGATCGACCGGGCGCTCGGCACCAGCGAGTACCCGCGCCTGCGAATCGGCGTCGGCAACCCCCGCGGCGACTCCGTGGAACACGTCCTTGCCCGCTTCCGCCGCTCCGAGGCCGCGACCGTCGACGAGACGCTTGAGACCGCTTCGTTCGCTGCGGAAGACTGGACCCGGAGAGCCTCGATCGAGGATCTCCAGGCCCGCTACAACCGCCGAGAGCCATAGGCGGCGGCTGTCCGAATCGCGGACCGCCGAATTGAACCGGTCGGACCGGAAAGGCACTTCATGACCGACACGAACAAGAAAACCTTTTACGAAGCCATGTTCCTCCTGGAGAACCAGGAGGTCCGCAAAGGCTTCAACGCCGCGCGCGACTGGGTCAAGACGACCCTCGAAAAGCACGGTCTCCAAGTCAAGGTGCTGCGGCTGTGGGGCGAGCGGAAGCTCGCGTACCCGATCGGCCGCCGCCACCGCGCGACCTTCCTGCTCGGCTGGCTCGAGGGGGAAGGCGAGGCCGTCAACGCTGCCAAGCGCGACTTCTACCTGCTGGGTCCGGTGTTCCGCGTGCTGTTCCTGCAGCGCGAGGCGATTCCCGCCGAAGAACTGGCCTTTGGCATCGAAGAAGTCGACGAGTCGGCGCTCGACATCGGGGACGACACTCCGCCGACCATCGAGGAAGAGCTCCAAGAGTCGGACGTCGCTCCGGAGCAGCCTTCCGACGATCCGGACTTCGACGGCGACGACTCTGACATGCCGATCCGTAGACCCGCCGCCCGCCCCGCCGTCAAGACGGCAACGCCCGCTACCGCGACCGCGACCGAAGAAACTGCTGCGTCCGGCGAAAAGGCGGGGAGCTGATCCAAGATGAAACGCGACCAATCCCGAAACACGATGAAGCGCGAGGAATCGCGGACGCTCGATCTCACCCACCCGGCGGTGTTCGATTACAAGGACGTCGAAACCTTGCAGCGGTACTTGTCTCCGCAAGCGCGCATCCACTCCGCCAAGCGGACCGCCCTGGGCACTCGCAAGCAGCGCGAACTCAAGCGCGCGATCAAGTACGCCCGCTTCCTGTCCCTCATGCCCTACACGTCCTGATGAAGACGCGCGTCATCCTCCGCAAGGACATCGCCGCCCTCGGTATGGCCGGTGAAGTCGTCGAAGTGACTTCCGGGCACGCCCGCAATTTCCTCGTGCCGCGCGGCCATGCCTATGCCTTCACCAAGGACGGCATGCAACGCGTCCACAAGGACCGCGAAGCCGCGGAACAGCGCCGCCAGCTGCTGCAGAAAGAGCACGAATCCCTGGCCGCACGCTTGTCCAGCACACAGGTCACTTTCGAAGAGAAGGTGTCGCCCGAAGGCCATCTGTACGGTTCGGTGAATGCGCAGCGCATCGCCGACGCGCTGGTCGAGCAGGGCTTCGAGGTCACGGATCGCAGCGTCAAGCTCGCCGAGCCGCTGCGCGAAACCGGGGAATTCCAGATCGTCGTGCACGTGCACGGCGACATCGAGGCGACCGTCAAGGTCTGGGTGGTCGCATCGGCCGAGACCGCCGCTCCCGCCGCAGCGCCTGCGCAGGGCGCCGACGAGGCGGCCAAGAGCTGATCTCGCACCTGCAGCGCGCCCGCGGAAGCCCCAGGCGACCGCGTGCGCGCTCCGTGGGGAGCGCGATGCGCGACTTCCCGCGCGGTGTGCAAGCCGCCCATGGGCCGGGCTATCCTGGTCCGCCCGCGATGCAGCCTTCCGGAGCCACCGAGACCCTCCCGTTCGACCTCGACGCGGAGAAATGCGTGCTGGGCAGCATGCTCCGCGATCCGCAATGCGTGACGGAGGTGTTCGCCGGTGTCGAACGCGACGACTTCTACCTGCCGCGCCACCGCGAGCTCTACGGCTTGATGGAACGCCTGGACGCGCGCAACTCCGGTGCGTGCGACGCGGTCACGGTCGCCCACGAGGTCGACCGCTTGCGCCTCTCCGAGAAGCTCGGCGGCCGCGAATATCTCGAAGAGCTGATGACCAGCGTGCCGTCGTTGGCGTTCCTCGAGAACCACGTCCGCATCGTCCGCGAACTCGCCGTGCGCCGGGCGCTGCTGCGCGCCGCCGAAGAGATCCAGCGCAACGTCTCGGAAAGCGAGGGAGAGTTGCGCGACCTGCTCGACCACGCCGAGCAGTCGGTGTTCGAAGTCGGCGACCGCCTGGTCGGCGGCGAGATGATCACCGCGCGCCAGCTCATTTCCGAACAGCTGGACCGCATCCTGCGCAACGAGAGCGGCCACGACGGTCTGGAGACCGGCTACATCGACCTGGACGAGCGACAAGGTTTCCGGCCCGGCGACCTGGTGGTGCTCGCCGCGCGGCCCTCGATGGGCAAGACCGCGCTGGCGCTCAACATCCTCGAGCGCGTCGCGCTGCGGTCCGGCGGGGCAGTGCTTCTGTTCTCCTTGGAGATGCCGCGCGACCAGATCATCCACCGCATGCTGTCTTCTCACGCCAAGGTGCGGCACGAAGCGCTGCGCCGCGGCATGCTCGACAAGGCCGACCGCGCGCGGATCACGCGCACCGCCGGCGAGCTGTCCAATTCGCGGATCTTCATCGACGATTCCTCCCAGCCGGGCCTGTCCGAGATCCGTGCCAAGGCGCGGCGGCTCAAGCGCGACGGCCAGCTCGACCTGGTCGTCATCGACTACCTGCAGCTGCTCACGACGCGGGCGGAGAGCCGGCAGCAGGAGATCTCCACGATCTCAAGGAACCTCAAGAGCATGGCGCGCGACCTGCACGTGCCGGTGCTCGCGCTCGCCCAGCTCAACCGCGCCGCGGAGCGGCGCGACACGCACCGGCCGATGCTTTCGGACCTGCGCGAATCGGGCGCCATCGAACAGGACGCCGACATGGTCATGCTCCTCTTCCGCGAGGAGTACTACGAATCGACCCCGGAAAACCAGGGTCTCGCCGAATTGATCGTCGCGAAGAACCGCAACGGTCCCACCGGAACCGTCACGCTGCGCTTCACCCAGGAGCTCATGCGTTTCGAGAACGCGGTCCGGGAACCTTCTTTCTGAACCGCATGAGCCAGCAACTCCACGCCGCCCACGGGGCGGGTCTTCGCGCCGTCCGCAGGACGCGCGCCCTGATCGTGGCCTTCTCCGCGGTGATCGCCGCTGGCATCGCCCCCGGAGCGGCCGCAGCGGCGCCCGGCGCATTGCCGTGCTTCCAGGAGGAGCCCGCCGTGCCGCAAGAACGCCCTGAGATCGCCTCGATCCGCGTGGTGGGCGCCGGCGATCGCGAGCCCGCGGTGCTGGCGGCGTTGTCGACGCGTGTCGGCCAGCGCCTCGATGGCGAGCGCCTGCAGCGCGACCAGGAATTCTTGTGGCAGCGTTTGCGCGTGCGCGTGGACGAGATCAGCGCCGAAGACCTGGGCGGCAACCGGCTGGCGCTCGTTTTCCGCGTCACTCCGGCGCGCACGGTGGGGCGGGTGGTCTTCCAGGGCAACGATGAATACGACCGGGAACGCCTGCTGCTCGAAGCCGACCTGGTCGGCGCGCAGGAAGTCGCGCTCGACGCCCTGCCGCGCATCGTCGGCGACATCGAGGTGTTCTACCGCCGCGAAGGTTACTACCACGCAAGAGCGACGCCGCAAGTGAGCGAGGCCGCCGGCCAGGTCCGCCTGCTGATCGAGGAGGGGCCGCTCGTCCGCGTGGGCGACATCGAGTTCCGCGGCAACGAAGCTTTCTCCGCGAGCACGTTCTTCGGCGTCGGCAACAACCTCAATGGCGAGATCGAGTCGGGCGACGGTTTTCTCTTCATTCCGGGCAGCCGCTATTCCGAGGAAACGGTGAAGCGCGACCTCGTTTCGCTGGAGCGGATCTACCGCGACTACGGCTACCTCGAGGTCGAAGCGCGCCTCGTCGAAGTCTCGTTCTACCGCGACGATTCGCGGGTGCAGCTCGTCTTCGAGATCCACGAGGGACCGCAGTACACCGTGCGGACTTTGCGCATCAAGGCGGAGGAAGACGGCACGGATCTGCTGGTCCCCGAAGCCGAGCTACTCGAGCTGACCCGCCTGGAGCCGGGAAGGCCCTTCGAGCGCGACCGGCTCGAAGCCGACCGCGGCACGCTGGAGCGCTTCTACGGCCGGCGCGGTCATCCGCTCGCGGCGCGCTCCGGGGGAGATCCAGGCCCGGACTTCTTCCAGTTCGGCCCGCCGGACGGCGAGCCCGAGCTGACCTTCCTTCCGGAGAGCGACCAGGTCGACGTGGTGTACCGCTTGCGCGAAGGCCGCCCCATGCGGATCCGCGACGTGGTGGTGCAAGGCAACGTGCACACCCAGGACCGCGTGATCCGGCGCGAGATCGGTCTCGAGCCCGGCGATCTGGCCGACACCGACGAAGCCGTGCGCTCGTGGCGGCGACTGATCGGATTGAATTACTTCGCGGACCCGGAGTCGCGGCAGCCGTTCGTCGACTGGCGATTCCTGCCGACCGACCGCGACGGCTCGGTCGACTTGCGCTACGCGGTGGCCGAAGGCCAGACCGGCCGTTTGTTGTTCGGCGGCGGCGTGAACACGAACACCGGCCCGTTCCTCTCATTCAGCATCCAGAAGGACAACTTCGACGTCTTCGACACGCCCTCCAGCCTGGGGAGCACGGTTTCGGAGATCCTGGACGGCCGCGCCTTCACCGGCGCGGGTCAGAACCTGAGGATCTTTCTGGCGCCCGGCACGGACTTCAGCACGTATTCGATCGGTTTCAGCGAACCCGACCTGTTCGGCGACCACATCGACCGCACGTCGTTCTCCGTCAACCTGTTCAAGACCTTCTTCTTCCTCGACACGCACGAGGAAACGCGTACCGGCGCAAGTCTGCGCTTCGGCCGCAACTTCGGCCGCAACTTCGTGCTGTACGCGTCGCCGGAAACCCAGCGGGTCGAGATCGGCGACTTCGCGCCGGGAGCGCCGCCGATCGTCCGCGAGATCCGCGGCGCCAACCGCTTGAACGCCGTCACCGTGGGCGCGCGCTACAGCACGGTCGAAGACCCCTTCTCGCCGGTGGACGGCGGCTCGGTCGGTCTGTCGTTCCGCCAGGCGGGCGAGTACCTGGGCGGCGACTGGGACTTCCAGCAGACCGAAGTCGAGGCCGCCAAGTATTTCCCGTTGTGGACCGACGGTTTCGGCCGCTCCTGGGTCCTTTCGCAAGAGATCGCCGCGCAGGTCGGCCACGAGACGGGCGGTCTTTCCGGCACGCCGTACACCGAACGCTACTTCCTCGGCGGCCAGAACTCGCTGCGCGGTTTCGACTTCCGCGGCGTCGGCCCGCGCTTGCGCAGCTTCCCTCTCGGCGGCGACGCGGCCTGGTACGGCGCGACCGAGCTGCGCTTCCCGCTCGTCTCGACCAGGACGCGCGGCAGCATCGACGAAGTGGAGTACATCCGCGGCGTCGTCTTCCTCGACTACGGTTCCGTCGGGGACAAGATCACTTCCCCCGGGCCGACGCGCTCGGCGGCGGGGATCGGGGCGCGCTTGCGCGTGCCTTTCCTACCGCAGCTCGTGATCGCACTCGACTTCGGCTGGCCCGTGAAGAACGAGCCGAAGGACGATGCGCGCGTGTTCGCCTTCAACATCGGAGGATTCTTTTGATGCGGCACTTCCGCACCCTGCTCGCAGTTCTCGTCCTGCTCGCCCTCGCCAGCGTCCTGATCGCCGGTGCCGTCACGCCGGCGCCGTCCGGCACGGTCTGTTTCGTGAACCTCCAGCGCTGTCTGGACGAGTATCCCAAGGCGCAAGCCGAGCTGCAGCGCATGCGCGACACCTGGCAGGGTCGCTTGAACGAACTCGAGGACCGCGCCGAGCGACTGCGCGAGATGGAGGGCGAGCTGGCCGCGATGGACGCCAAGTCCGAAAACTTCCGCCAGCAGCGCTACGAGCTGGAGACAGCCGGCATGACCCTCGAGCGTGATCGCGAGTACGCGCTCAACCGCTTGAACGCACAGCGGCTCGAGCTGCTCGTCACGGCCTACAAAAAGATCGAGGAGGCCGGGGCCACGGTCGGCCGCCGGCAAGGCTACGCAGCCGTACAGGTGATGCCCGATCCGACCGAGACCTTGCCCGCGGATTCCGCTGCGGCGTTCGAGGTCCTGCAGCGCCGGACGACCTTGTGGGTCAACCCGGGATTCGAGATCACCAACGACGTCGTCGCGCTCCTCAAGCAGGACGCGTGACGACACCGGCCGGCCGGGCCCTCCTCGCGGGGGTCGAGGGCGGGCCGGGGAAGCGCCGATAGGATCGAAACGATGGTGCGCAAACAGCGGACCCTGAAGAGCGCCCAGGTCCTGGAGGGCCGCGGCCTCCACTCGGGTGCCCCGGTCAAGGTGCGCCTGGAACCGGCGCCGCCGGGCACCGGAGTGGTCTTCCAGCGGACCGACCTGGACGATCCGCCCGACGTCCCCGCGCTGCCGCAGAACTTGTCTGCGGCGCCGCTGCGGACCGTGCTCCGCGTGGGACCCGCCGAGGTCTCGATGGTCGAACATCTGCTCGCCGCGTGCCACGGACTCGGCGTCGACAACTTGTTCGTGAAGCTCGACGGGCCCGAAATGCCCGGCCTCGACGGTTCGGCCGCCGAGTACGTCGCCGCGCTGCGCAAGGGCACGCCGGTCGAGCAGAAGGCCGAACGCAAGCTGCTGGTCGTCGACGCGCCGATCCTGTTGCGCGAAGGCGGCGCGGAGTTGATCGCGCTGCCGCCGTCCGGCCCCGGCCTGCGGATCCGCTACATCCCGGAGTTCCCCGAGGGCATCGACGCCACGCCGTTCCTGTTCGAGCTGGAGAGCGACCGCGCGTCGGAGGCGTTCGCGACCGAGCTCGCGCCCGCGCGCACTTTCGTGCTCGCGGCGGACGTCGAGAAGCTCAAGGCCGCGGGATACGGAAAGGGGGCGGACCTCGACAACACCTTGGTCCTCGGTGACGGCCCGGTGACGATGAGGATTGCGCAGGAACCGACCCGGCACAAGGTGCTAGACCTCGTCGGCGACCTGGGTCTGCTGGGCGCCGACCTGCAAGCCGACGTCCTGGCGACCTGCAGCGGACATGCGCTCAACCAGCAACTCGTCAAGAACCTGCGCCTGGAGCTCGAGGCCGGGGAAACCGCGGGCGAAGTGCGGGAAGGCGGCTACGACATTCAGGACGTCATGCGGCTGCTGCCGCACCGCTATCCCTTCTTGCTCGTCGACCGCGTGATCGAGGTCGAAGGATTCCGGAGGGCGGTGGGGGTCAAGAACGTCTCCATCAACGAGCCCTATTTCCAGGGCCACTGGCCGGAGAAGCCGGTCATGCCAGGAGTGCTGCAGCTCGAGGCCATGGCCCAGCTCTCCGGTTTCCTGCTCCAGCGGAAGCTTGAGCATGCGGGTAGACTTGTGGTTCTGGCGTCCATCGACAAAGTCCGTTTTCGCGGGCAGGTCGTCCCCGGCGACCAGCTCCGTCTCGAGGTCGAAACCCTGCGGCTGAATCGCAGCCGCGGCCAGGTCCAGGCACTCGCGAAAGTCGGCCGCCGAGTGGTCGCCGAGGCGATCCTTTCCTTCGCAATGGTCGACGCCTGATGACGAACGTCCATCCCACCGCCTACGTCGCCCCCGGTGCAGATCTCGACCCGACGGTCGTGGTCGGACCGTTCAGTTACGTCGGCAGCCGCGTGCGCATCGGCGAGGGCACGATTCTCGGCCCGCACGTCACCGTGCAGGGCCGCACCACGATCGGCGTGCGCAACCACTTCGTGGGGCAGGCGGCGATCGGCGGCTTGCCGCAGGATCTCAAGTACGCCGGCGAAGAATCGGCTCTCGTGATGGGCGACGACAACGTGGTGCGCGAGTTCGTCACCGTGAACATCGGTACGGCCGCCGGTTCCTGGATCACGAGCATCGGCGACAAGAACCTGGTGATGGCATGCGCGCACGTCGCCCACGACTGCGTGATCGAAGACGAAGTCATCCTGGGCAACAACGTGCTGCTCGCCGGCCACGTCAAGGTCGAGAGCCAGGCGATCATCAGCGGCGGCTCGGCGGTCAACCACTTCGCCACCATCGGCACGCTCGCGATGGTCGGCGGCATGAGCCGGGTCGTGAAGGACGTGCCGCCCTACATGGTGGTCGAGGGGCCGTCGGCCAGGGTGCGCGGCGTGAACACCGTCGGCGTACGCCGGCGCGGCAAGAGCCAGGCGGTCATCGACCAGCTGCGCGACGCCTACCGGCGCTGCTTCGCCGACGACACGCCGACCATCCTGGCGATCCAGGAATTGGAGGCTCGCGGCGACCTCTGCCCCGAAGTCCTGCGGCTGATCTCCTTCATGCGCGACGTCGAACGCGGCTTCCAGGGCCGCTACCGCGAGTCGCTGCGGCGGCCGCCGCAAGTCGAAACCGGCACTTGAGCGCGTTGCGCGCCGCCGTCGTGGGAGTCGGCCACCTCGGCCGCCACCACGCCCGCATTCTCGCCGGTCTCGATGGCGTCCAGCTGCTCGCCGTGGCCGATCCCGACGCGGAACGCGGCCAGGCGCTGGCGGCGCGGCACGGCTGCCGGTGGCAGGCGGACCGTCGCGGACTCGAGAGCGAAGTCGATTTCGCCGTGATCGCCGTGCCGACCGTCCAGCACCGGGAGTGCGCGGCGGACTTCCTGCGGGCCGGGGTGGCCTGCCTGGTCGAGAAACCGCTCGCCGCCGATCCTGCCGAGGCCGCGGCGATCGTGGCCGACGCCGAAGCCGGCGGCGCCCTGCTCGGCACCGGGCACGTCGAACGCTTCAACCCCGCCGTGCGCCGGGCGATGGAACTGGGCGTGCAGCCGCGCTTTGTGGAAGCGCACCGGCTGGCGCCGTATCCCTTCCGCAGCACCGACGTCGGCGTCACGCTCGACTTGATGATCCACGACCTCGATCTGCTGCTCGCGTGGACGGGGGAGACGCCCGAGACGGTCGACGCGGTCGGCGGCTCGGTGCTGAGCGCGACCGAGGACATCGTCTCGGCGCGGCTGCGTTTCGCGTCGGGGACGGTGGCCAATCTCACCGCGAGCCGCTTGTCGCTCAAGCCGATGCGCCGGTTCCGGGTCTTCGGTCCCGACTGCTACCTCTCGGTCGACAGCCAGGACCGCTACGCGCTGCTGGTCAAGAAGAGCGCCGGCTTCTCCCCCGAGGCCGTTGCAGCCGCGTCGCGGGCCGACGATCCGGTCGGCGCCTTCCGCGGCCTGCTCCACATCGAAGAGCTCCAGATCAGCGAGGACGAGCCCCTGCGCGCCGAACTCGAGGCCTTTGTGGCCGCCGTGCGCGAGAACCGCGAGCCGCCCTGCACGGGCCGCGACGGCCTCCGCGCCGTCGAACTGGCGCACCGGGTCACGACCGCGATGGGCGACTCGGTGTGGGACCCGCGCGTGCACGTCTGAGGCGGCGCGGACAAAAAGAAGACCGGGCTCCCGGCACGGAAGGCCGGGAGCCCGGAACGCTCACAGGAGCGTCAGGCAGCGATCAGAGGCTGACCGTCCACTTCTCGGGCTTCTTGACGAAGGCGCCGATGCAGTCTTCGCAGCAGAAGTTGACGCGGTGGCCGTTCCAGGTCGCGAAGTAGCTTTGCGACTTGATCGGTTCGCCCGACACCGGGCAAGTGGACAGCGCGGGCGCGGTGACCATGCCCTTGGCGGCGATGGCGTCGAAGTACTTCTGCGGCGCGGCGGCCATCTTGGATTCGCAGCCGGCGCAGCAGAAGCCGACCTTCTGGCCCTGGATGGTGGCGAAAGCCTCGCCGTCGATCGGCTCACCGGTCAGCGGGCAGACGCTTTGCGCCTTGCGGCCTTCGAGCTTGTCGAAGTACTTGGCCGGCTCGGCCTTGACCTTGGCGAGGCACTTGTCGCAGCAGGTGTAGACGCGCTTGTTGAGCACTTGCGCGAAGTGGTCGCGGTTCTCGAGCTTCTCGCCGGACACGACGCAGGTGGTCTGCGTGTTCTCCGGCTGGACGCCGGCCTTGTACATGGCGAACAGGTACTTGTCCGGGAACTGCTTGAAGGCCACGGGGCACTTGTCGCAGCAGAAATAGACGCGTTGGCCTTCGTAGTCGACGAACTTGGTCTTGTCGATCGGCTTGCCGCCGACGGGACAGGCCGTCTGCGCCGTGAGCACGACCGGCGCGGCCTGCACCGCCTGTTTGGCGGTGGGGGCGACGGTGGCGTCTTGGGCGGCGACCGGCACGGCCAGAGCGGCCGCGGCGAGGATTGCGAGGATGGTTTTCATTGCAGATGAATTCGGTTGGTAGGCGGTCCGGAGGGTCCCGGGACCGCAAGTCTACGGGGCGGAGGGCCCCCCGTTGGGGCCGGGTCCACCGGCGCGGCGGAGTCTCCGCTCCTCGCGGGCGCACCAGAGCGTCGGAACCACGAAAATCGTGATCAGGACCACGGTCATGCCTCCAAACGACGGAATGGCCATGGGCACCATCACGTCGGCGCCCCGGCCGGTCGAGGTGAGGACCGGGAGAAGCGCCAGGATGGTGGTGGCCGAGGTCATCAAGGCGGGGCGGCTGCGGCGGCTCGCGGCGGCCACCACGGCCGCGCGGACCTTGTCGCGGCTGTCCGGTCGGCCTTTCTCGAAGGACTGGCGCAGGTAGGTGGCGAACAGCACACCGTCGTCGGTTGCTATCCCGAACAGCGCCAGGAAGCCCACCCACACCGCCACGCTCAAGTTGAGTGGTTTGACCTGGAACAGTTCGCGCATCGACACCCCGAACAGATCGAAGTCCAGGAACCACGGCTGCGCGTACAACCAGACCATCAAGAAACCGCCGGCCCAGGCGACGAACACGCCGCTGAAGACCATCAAAGTGGTGCTCACGGCGCGGAATTGCAGGTACAGGATCAAGAAGATCAAGAACAGCGCCAACGGCAGTACGACCGCGAGCGTGCGCGCGGCGCGGATCTGGTTCTCGTACGACCCGGCGAATCTGTAGGAGACGCCCGCGGGCAGCACCAGTTCGCCGTCGTCCAGGCTCGCACGCAGAAATGCCTGGCACTCCTCGACCACGTCGACTTCCGCGAGGCTAGGCTTCTTGTCGAAGATGACGTAGGCGGTGGGGAAGGTGTCCTCGGTCTTGATCATCTGCGGGCCCCGCAAGTAGCGGATGCTCGAAAGCTGCGACAGCGGGATCTGGGCGCCGCCTGGAGTCGGCACGAGCACGCGCTCCATGTCCTCGATGCTGTCGCGGAGCTCGCGCTTGTAGCGGACGCGCACCGGGTAGCGCTCGCGGCCCTCGACGGTCGTGGTCACCTTGCGGCCGCCGAGCGCGACTTCGATCACGTCCTGGACGTCGCGGATCCCCACGCCGTAGCGCGAAGCCGCTTCGCGGTCGACGTCGATCTCGAGATAGGGCTTGCCGACCACGCGGTCGGCGAAGGTCACCGACGCTTCGACCGACGGCACAAGCTTGAGCAAGCGCTCGATCTCGAGCGAGACGCCCTCGATGGTCTCCAGATCGGGCCCCTTGACCTTCACGCCCATCGGCGCGCGCATCCCGCTCTGCAACATCACCAGGCGCGCGGCGATCGGCTGCAGCCGCGGCGCCGACACCGTTCCCGGAAGACGAGTCGCCTCGACGATGCGATGCCAGATGTCGTCGGGAGTGCGGACTTCCTCCCGCCAATTCCGGAACGGCCGGCCGTCCGCGTCGGGAATCAGCCCGCCTCGGCCGTCGCGCGCGAAATCGTCGGCTTCCCGGTCCCAGCGGAAGCGCAGGCGCCGGCCTTGTTCGTCGATCCGGTACTCGGGGGCGTATTCGATCACCGTCTCGACCATGGAAATCGGCGCGGGATCGAGCGCGGTGTCGGCGCGACCGATCTTGCCGACGGCGAGCCGGACCTCGGGAACGCTCTCGAGCGCCAGGTCGAGCTTGGCGAGCACGTCGAGAGCCTCTCCCATCGAGGCGTGCGGCGTGGTCGTCGGCATGAACAAGAAGGAGCCTTCGTCGAGCGGCGGCATGAATTCCTTGCCGAGCCCCGGGAAGGCACGGCTCGCGCGGCTCCACGCGCCCGAGGCGCGCAAGGCCTCGCCGTCGAGCCCCACGGCGGTTGCGGTGCGGGGCAGGAATGCGAACACGCGGTCCCAGCCCATCCAGATGGACGCGCCCATCGCAACGAGCAGGCAGGGAGCGGCGAGGAACAGGGCCTTGTGCCGCAAGCACCAGCGCAGGATCGGCGCGTAGGCGCGCTGGAACACCCAGAACCCCAATAGCAGGCTCCCCGTCGCAAGCAGCACGAATGCGTAGTTGCGGCCCGCGCCAGCCTCGGCGCCGAGCGGCTCCCAGTGGTCGGCGAGGATCCAGGCCACGGCCAGGAAGACCAGCCCGTTGACCACCAGGCTGCGGCCGAAGCGCAGGCCGCGGCGCGCGTCCAGCCAGCGGGAGAGTGCGACGCCGACGCGCCCGCCGCGCATGGGGAACAGCAGCAGCGCCATGGTCGGAATCAGCAGCAGCGCGACCACGATCGAGCCGGCGAGCGCGAAGGTCTTGGTGAAGGCGAGCGGACGGAACAGCTTGCCCTCGGCGCCGACCATGCTGAAGACCGGCAGGAAACCGACCACGGTGGTGGCCACGGCGGTGAGGACCGCCGAAGCGACTTCGCTGGCTGCGCTGGCCACGACTTCGAGCCGCGGCTGTTCCGGCGGCGCTTCTTCGAGCCG
>DASWJW010000091.1:0-12815 GCA_036396955.1 Planctomycetota bacterium | reverse complement strand
CACGGCGGTCGGTCGGGAAACGGTCGCGGCCGATCGCGAGCAGGGCCGCCAGGCTTTCGAGATCGGTGCCCGCGGCGAGCGCGGCCTCGGCGTGCAGCAACAAGGCCTGGCCGTCGGTCCACGATTCCGGCGGCATGGTCGGTTCGGGCAGCTCGGTCGTGCGCCGCCAGGACCGCGCCGACTCCATCTTGCGCAACAAGCCGCGCGCGATTTCGGCGGATTGCGGCAGGCTGCGCGTGCGCAGCGCGAGCAGCCACAGGCGGTCGGGATGCCAGTGCGGCGCGCGGGCGGAGTCCGCGAGACCCGCCGCCAGCGCCGTGTCGCCGAGCGCGGGGTCCTGCGCGGCCACGGCGCCGAGAGCGGCCGCGAACAAGAGATGGGCGCGCTCGAGGTCGTTGCCGCTCACCGGCGGTTCCAAGGACGAGCGCGGCGGCTCGTTCGCGTCTTCGAGGATCTCCAGGCACTCGGCGACGACCGCCGGGGCGTCGTCGGCAAGCGGAGTCTCGGTGCGGGCGCGCAGGCGCGCCACGGTCGGCCAGTCCGCATCGGCGCGCTCTTCCAGCTCGCGCAGCTGCCGGAGCGCGCGGTCGCGCAAGCCGGCGTCGCCGCGCGCGATCGCTGCGCGGAACAAAGCCTCCCACGGCCAGCTCGGCAGCGAGCCGTCCGCGGCCTGGGCGCGCGCGACGCGGAACAGGTCTTCGAAGGCCGGGCCGCTCTCAGGCAGGGTCAGCGCGAGTGCGTTCGCCGCGCCGCGGAGCTGGGATGCCGGCGCACCGGTTTCGAGCAGGGCGGCGCTCCAGAGCTCGTAGTCGGCCGGCCCCGCGCCCTCGCGGAGCCGCGCGTAAAAAGTCGCGCGCGAGTCGTCGTCGACTTCGGTCAGGCGCGCATAGAGACGCGCCCGCGCTTCGGGCACTTCCACCACCAGGCACAGCGCGGCGGCGTCGAGTTGTTCCGGGCCGAGACCTTCGGGCGCGGCCCACCAGGCACGGAACGCCGGTGCGGACGCCGCCTCGCGGCACAGGATCCGCGCGATCTCCAAACTCGACTCGTGGCTGCGGCCCTCCGGCGTCACCAGCCATCCGGCCAGGATCTCCAGCGCCGCGGGCGAGCGCAGCTCGCGCACGGCCCACAACAAGTGGCTCCGCACCGCCGGGTTCGCTTCTTCTTCAAGACGCTGCGCGTAGAAGGCGCCGACTTCCTCGGCCGGCAAGGCAATCCCGAGCACCGTGCGCGCAAGTTCCTGCGAGCCCGCGTTGTTTTCGAGCGTCCAGCTGCGGAACAAGCCAAGGACGGCCGGGCTCGGATCGGCGTACCACGCCGCGAGCACCGGCAGCTCGCGGCTGTCGGCGGGCAGCAAGCCGACGCGCGGCAGCCACTGCAAGCGCTGCGCGGTGTCGCAGCAGCGCAGGAAAGCCGTGAGGGCCAGAGCTGCGCGGTCTTTGTGGATCTTCGGAAGCCAGGCTTCGAGCACCGGCGCAAGAGTCGCGTCGGGAAACCATTGCAGACCGGAGAAGAGCGCCGCTTGCACCGCCGGATCCTTTTCGACGCCGAGCAGCGGGCGGAGGTCGTACGCCGAGCGCTCGCCCGCGCCGCGCAGGAGGCGCAGCACGGCACGCGAGCGCAACGACGCATCGGCGTCCTGGTCGAGCGCGACCGCGAGCAAGGGCGCGTACCCGAACGAGAGCGGCGCGTCGAACAGGAGCGCGAGGCCGCGGTTGCGCGCCTCGCTGTCCGCGCCCTCGAAGGCCGCCAGCACTTGCGGACGATCCGCTGCGGGGAAGTGCCGCAACAAGCCCTGCTGCAGCAACGCGCGCCACGCCGCGGCCGCCGGATCCGCTTGCAGCCACGCGTTCCACAAATCCTCGAACGCGCCGGCCGGAGGCGCTCCGGCATCGAGCAGCAGCAGCAACGCGCGCAGCTGCTCCTCGCGCGTCCAGGCGGAACGGTCGAGCGCGGCCAGCGCATCGCGATCCGCCGCCTCGAGACGGCGGCCCGTCAAGCTGCCCAGCAGCGCCGGACGCGCCTTGGGCATGCGCTCCATGTGGGCGACCAGCCCGCGGCTGGGCAGCTCGCCGGCCTGGAACGACTCCACGGCGCTGCGCTCGTAGTCGGCGGCCGCCGTCGCGGGCAGACCCTCCAACCAGGCCGCGGTCGCGGGATCCGCCAGTGCCCCGCGGCGCAGCAAGGCGAGGAACGGCCGCGCGAACGGTCCGGTCCGCGCGACTTCGGCTAGGAGCGCGGCGTCGAGCGCGGGGTCGGCGGGTGCGTGGATCGCGAGTTCGGCCGCGGCGCTGCGCAGTTCTCCGTCGTCGGAACCAAGGGCGAATTCCAGGATTCCGGCCAGCTCCGGGGCGCCGTGGAACGCCCGCGCGGCCGCGATCAGTGCTTGCTGGCGGATTTCGGGCTCCGCGGACCCGAGGCGCTCGCGAATACCCGCCAAATCCGCGGCTCTGGCCGCGGCGCCGAACTCCAGGGCGAGCGCGCGGACTTCCCGTTCGGCGTCGAAGAAAGCGGGATCTTGAGCGGAGAGGGCAAGGACGAGGATCGCGAGGGTCATGGCGGAAATGCAGGCTGGCAGCCCACGGCCATTATCGGGGATCACGGAGCCGTGCCGCGAACTTCGCGGAAGTGCGATACTGCGGACGCCATGGCCGATCCGCTCGACCCCGAGTTCCTCGCGATCCTCGTCTGCCCCACCAGCCGCAAGCCGCTGGTCCAGCTCGGCGACGCGCTGATCTCCACCGACCCGGAGACGCGCTGCCGCTACCGGATCGAAGATGGAATCCCGGTGCTGCTCGCCGAAGAAGCCGAGGAACTGACGCCGGAAGCCTGGCGCGAAGCGCTCGCCGAGGCCGGCTCGGTGCCGGCCGCCGATCCGGGATAGAGGGGCATGGCGGCCGAAAAGACGATCTTCGCCCGCATCGCCGACGGCGAATTGCCCGCCGACCTGGTGTACGAGGACGACCGCGCGCTCGCCTTCCGCGACCGCGATCCCAAGGCTCCCATCCATGTCCTGGTGATTCCGCGCCAGCCCTTGGTGAGCGTTGCCGAGGCCCTCCCGGAAGACGCAGCCTTGCTGGGCCATCTCCTGCTGGTGGCCGCTCGCGTGGCGCGCGAACTCGGCCTCGAGGAAGACGGCTACCGGGTCGTCACCAACGTCGGCCGCGACGGCGGCCAGTCGGTTTTCCACTTGCACCTGCATTTGCTGGGCGGAAGACCGCTGACCTGGCCCCCCGGCTGACCCCTCCGCAGCCGGCGGCCATGACCAAGCCGTGACAGGATCTGCTTGGAGCGGGTTATTTCTTTATCAGGCAAGAAGATGCAACGAATCGGCCTGGTCGGGATCAGTCATCGGCGCGCAGATGCGGCCGAAATCGCCCATTTCAGTCGCGCGACGCCGGAGGACGCCTGGCTGCAGGCGCTCCGGGCCCGGCTCAGCGTCGACGAACTGGTCTATCTGGCCACCTGCAACCGGGTCTTCGCGCTGTGGGCGAGCGCCACACCCCGTGCCGGCGAAAGCGTGCGCGCCGCCTTCGCCGATTTCTTCCTCGGCACGGAAGACGCCGCGGCGCGCCAGGCGCTGGGCGCGGCCTGCTTCACGCTCGCCGGCGAAGACGCGGTCAAGCACCTGTTCTCGGTCGCGAGCGGCCTCGACAGCCTGGTGCTGGGCGACGGGCAGATCACCGGCCAATTCCGCCGCGCGCTGACCCGCGCCCGCGAAGCCGGCACCTGCACCAGGCAGCTTTCGCTCGTTTGCGACGAAGCGCTCGTCACGGCGCGCCGGGTCCGCGAAGCCGCCGGCTTCCGCGAACGGCCCACTTCGGTCGCCGAGGTCGCCGCGCAGGCCTTGCGGGAGCACGCCCGCGGCGCGGATCGCGTGCGCATCGTCCTGGTCGGTGCCGGCGAGATGATCCGCAAGGTCGCGCCGCGGCTCGCCGGCTGGAGCCGGGCCGAGCTGCTGTTCGTCAACCGCAGCGCGCAAGCTGCCGCCGAGCTGGCCGCGGCGCACGGCGGTTCCCACGCCGAGCTGGCGGCGTTCCGCGCCGCCCCGCCCGACTTCGATCTGCTCGTCGCCGGCACCGCGGCGCCAGCACCGGTGTTGCACGCCGCCGACTTCGCCGGTCTCGGCGTTCCCGAGCGGCCGCGGCTGCTGCTCGACCTTGGACTGCCGCCCGACATCGATCCCGGCCTCGGCGAACGGCCGGGCTTCGTGCGGCTCGACGTGCTGGAGCTCGGCCAGCGCGCCGCCGGCGCGCAACGCGAGGCCGAACTGCTGCGCCGCAAGGTGCGTCCCCTCCTGGAGCGCGGCCTGGAGCGCTGCCGGCGCCGGCTCTTCGAGAACGACCTCGGCCCCGCCGCCGCGCGGCTGCGCGGAGCGCTCGGAGCTCGCATCGACTCCGAACTCGCCCGCTGGCTGGCCGGACCGCTGGCCCATCTTTCCGGCGAGGATCGCGATACGCTCCGCTTGCTGGCCGACCGGCTCGCCGTCCAGACCGCCCAGGTGCCTCTGGCGGGCATGCGCGAAGTCCTCCGCGGATGCACCTGCGGCGGGGCCGTGCAAGCCGCAGTACGCTCGGCGACTCGGTCCGGCCACGCACCCTCCGGTGCCTGCGCCGCCGAGCACCGCGCCGCACAATGAACCCTTTGCGCCTCGCCACACGAGGCAGCGACTTGGCCCTCTGCCAGGCGCGCGCCGTCGCGCTTCGTCTGCTGCAGTCGACCGGCACCGACTCCGAGCTGGTGATCGTCGAGACCCGGGGCGACCTCGACCAGAAGTCCGACCTTGCCTCCGCAGGATCCATCGGGCTCTTCACGAGCGAGGTCCAGCGTCATCTGCTCGAAGGCCGCGCCGACTACGCAGTGCACTCCCTCAAGGACTTGCCGGCGATCCAGGTGAGCGGACTGGTGCGCGCCTGCGTCCCCGAACGCCGCACTTCCGCCGACGTCCTGCTGGTCCGGCCCGAAGCGCTCGAGCCTTCCGACGGTCCGCTGCCGCTGGCGTCCGGCGCCGTGGTCGGGACCGCGTCGGCGCGCCGCAAGGCTTTCACCCTTGGCTACCGCCCCGATCTCGAAATCCGGCTGTTGCGCGGCAACGTCCCGACGCGCGTGCAGCAGCTGCGCGAAAGCCGCTACGACGCCATCCTGCTCGCCCGCGCCGGCTTGGAGCGCCTCGGCCTCGACTCGAGCGGCTTGCGCGAGGTAGCTCTCGCCACCGTGCTCTGGCCTGGCGCTCCCGGACAAGGCGCGCTGGCCATCGAATGCCGCGACCACGAGCCGGAAATCCTGGCCGCCTTGCGGCGCCTCCACGACCCGGCTGCGGCCGAGTTGGTCGAAGCCGAGCGGCTGCTCCTGCGCGCGCTCGGCGGCGGCTGCGGTCTGCCGCTCGGCGCCAGCGCCCGACGCGATGGTGGCGAGCTGCGCATGAACGCGCTGTTGGGCCCCACGTCGGCGCGCCCCGATGCGCCGCCGCTCGCGCGCGCCGACGTGCGCGGCGCCACGCCTGGCATCGTCGCCTCCGCCGCCCGCGCGGCCTTGCTGCGGCAGAGCCAGGAGCTGCCGCGGTGAGCGCCTTGCCCACGCGGGTCCTGGTCGGCCGTTCGGAGTCCGATGCCGCGCCCTACCTTGAAGTGCTGCGCGACCACGGCGTGGCCGCCGCCGCTTTGCCGCTGATCCGAGTTCGTGCGCTCGCCGCGGAACCGGCCGCGCGCACGCCCCTCGCGCGGCTCGCCGAGTTCTCCTGGGCGCTGTTCGCAAGCCGCAACGCGGTCGAATGCTTTTTCGCCGCGCTCGGCGCGCATGCGCTGCCGCCGACGCTGCGCTGCGGCGGCGTCGGCCCCGCCACGAAGGCCGCGCTCGAAGCACACGGCGCCACGGTGGCTTGCACGCCGGCTGCCGGCACCGGCGAGGCGCTCGCCGAGATCCTGCTCGCGCGCGGGGAAGACGCCGCCGCCAACCCCGTGCTGCTGGTGGCCGCGCGCGGCGGCCGGACCGAGTTGCAGCGCGCGCTCCGCGCGGCCGGCCACCATGTCGAGCGGCTGGAACTCTACGAGAGCCTGCCGCTCGCCGGCCCGCCGCCCCCGGCCGGCGCCGTGGTGCTCTTGTTCTCACCGTCCGGATGCAAGGCGCTCGCGGCCCGCGTCGCGGAGCCCGCCGCGCGCCGCGTATGGGCCATCGGTCCAACCACCGCCGCAGCCGCCGAGGCGGCGGGCTTCGCGCTCGAACGCACCCTCATCGACCGTTCCCCGGACGCCTTGCGTGCGGCGCTGCACCAAGCCCAGCAAGCATGAAGGAACTCGACCAGCGCGCCGACCTCGGCCTGACGCAGCGCCCGCGCCGGCTGCGCCGCACGTCCGCCATCCGCGATCTGGTCGCCGAGACCGGACTCTCGCTGCGCCAGCTCGTGCAAGGCCACTTCGTCCTGGAAGGCGCGGGCCGGACCGAAGCGATCGACGCGCTGCCGGGCATCGTGCGCCGTTCCGTGGACGGCCTGCTGCGCGCGGTCGAGACCGATCTGGAGAACGGACTGCGCGCGGTGATGCTCTTCGCCCTGCCCGCGCACAAGGACGCCGAAGCGAGCGCGGCGCGCGACGAACTCGGCCTCGCGCCGCGCGCGATCGCCGCCTTGCGCAAGGCCTTTGGGAGCGACCTCGTGATCTTCGCCGACGTCTGCATGTGCCCGAGCACGGACCACGGCCACTGCGGGCTGCTCGACGCGGACGGCGAAGTCCGCAACGACGCCAGCGTGGCGCTGCTCGCCGAAATCGCGCTCGCGCAAGCGCGCGCCGGCGCCGATTTCGTCTGCCCCAGCGACATGATGGACGGCCGCGTCGGCGCGATCCGTGCCGCGCTCGACGCCGCCGGACACACCGGCACGGCGATCCTCGCCTACACCGCCAAGTACGCGAGCGCGTTCTACGGGCCCTTCCGCCACGCCGCCGGTTCGGCGCCGGCGCACGGCGACCGCCGCGGCTACCAGATGGACCCGCGCAACCGCCGCGAGGCGCTGCGCGAACTCGCGCTCGACGTCCAAGAAGGCGCCGATCTGGTGATGGTCAAGCCCGCGCTCGCCTACCTCGACGTGATCGCCGACTGTGCCGCGGCGTCGCCGGTGCCGGTGGCGGCGTACAACGTCAGCGGCGAATACGCCATGGTCCAGCTTGCCGCGCGGGAAGGTCTGGGAGAGGAACGCGCGCTCGCGCTCGAGATCCTCCACTCGATCCGCCGCGCCGGCGCCGACTTGATCGTCGGCTATCACGGCTCGCGCGCCGCCGCCGAAGGCTGGCTGCCGCGATGAGCGAGACCGCCGGCACCGCCAGACGTGCGACCGCCCGTTCCGAGGCGCTGCATGCGCGCGCCTGCGCGGTGATGCCCGGCGGCGTCTCCTCGCCGGTGCGCGCCTACCAGAGCGTCGGCGGAACGCCGCGCTTCCTGGCCCGCGGCGAAGGCGCCTTCGTCGTGGACGCCGACGGTGTCCGCCGCCTCGACTTCGTCAATTCGTGGGGGCCGCTGATCCTCGGCCACGCGCACCCCGCCGTGGTCGCGGCGATCACCGCGGCGGCCGCGCGCGGCACCTCGTTCGGCGCTTCGTGCGAGGTCGAGCTCGAACTCGTCGAAGCCGTCGTCGCGCTCTCGCCGGTAGCCGAGCGCGTGCGCCTGGTCAACAGCGGCACCGAAGCGACCATGAGCGCGCTGCGGCTCGCGCGCGCGGCGACCGGACGCGACCGGGTGGTCAAGTTCGCGGGCTGCTACCACGGGCACGCCGACGCCTTTCTGGTGAAAGCGGGCTCGGGCCTCGCGACTTCCGGCGTCGCCGACTCCGCCGGGGTGCCGCAGGCGGTGTCCGCGCTCACCGGCGTGCTGCCGCTCGACGACGAAACCGCGCTCGAAGACTGGTTCGCGCGCGAAGGCGCGCAGACCGCCGCGGTGATCCTGGAAGGCGTGCCCGCCAACGCCGGCCTCTTGCCGCAGCGGAACACCTGGCTCACGCGGCTGCGCGAGCTCACGCGCGCGCACGGGACGCTGCTGATCGTCGACGAAGTGATCACCGGCTTCCGGCTCGCCCCCGGCGGTTTTTGCGGCCGCGAAGACTTTCAAGCGGATCTCGTGACCTACGGCAAGGTGATTGGCGGCGGTCTTCCGCTTGGCGCCTACGGCGGGCCCGCGACGCTCATGGACCTGGTCGCGCCGAGCGGACCGGTCTACCAGGCGGGCACCTTGAGCGGCAATCCGCTCGCTGCCGCCGCAGGCCTCGCCGCGCTGACGGAGCTGACGCGCCCGGCCGACGCGGGCGATGGCTGGACGCGGCTCGAGCAGCTCGGTGCCGCCTGGGAGGCGCGCGTCGCTCCGTTGCTCGCGCGCGAGACCGCTGCCGGACACGCGGCGGTGCTCGTGCGCGAAGGCAGCGTGTTCTGGATCTGCCTGGGAACGGACTCGCCCCCGCGCCGCTTCGACCGGATCCCCGCCGCGGGGGCAGCGCGCTACGCGCGCTTGTTCGCGCAGCTGCTCGACCGCGGCGTGATGTTCGCGCCGTCGGCCTACGAGGTGGGATTCTTGTCGCTCGCCATGACGTCCGACGACCTCGATCACGCCGCCGCCGCGCTCGCCGCCGCCTTGGAGGCGTCGCGGTGACGGCGGCCGACAAACTTCTGCTGCGGGTCTTGCGGGGCGAACCCGCAGCGCGCACGCCGGTGTGGCTGATGCGCCAGGCCGGCCGCTGCCTGCCCGAATACCGCGCGCTCAAAAAAGAGCACGGCTTTCTCGAACTCGCCGGCACGCCGGAACTCGCCGCCGAGGTCACGCTGCAGCCGATCCGCCGCTTCGGCTGGGACGGCGCCATCTTGTTCGCCGACATCCTGACGCCGGTGCTCCCGCTCGACTTCGGCATCGAGTTCGTGCCGGGGCCCAGGCTCGCCCGCCCCGTGCGCGGGCCTGGCGACCTGGCACGCGTGGTGCCGGCTCCCGCCGGCGCGCTCGACCACGTCGCCGAAACCGTGCGCCGCGTGCGCGCCGAACTGCCGGCCGCCACCACCATGCTCGGCTTTGCCGGTGCGCCGTTCACTCTGGCCTCGTACCTGCTCGGCAGCAACAGCCGGGACCACGGCGAGCTGCGCGCGGCGATGTACGGCCAGCCCGAATTCTTCCGCGAACTGCTCGACCGCATCGCCGACCTGACGATCGAATACCTCCATCTGCAGATCGCCGCGGGCGTCGAGGCCGTGCAGCTCTTCGACACATGGGCCGGTCTGCTCGACGAGTCCCGCTATCGCGCCGTGGCGCTGCCACCGGTGCAACGCATCATGCGCGCGCTCGAGGGCCGCGTCCCGCGCCTCTACCTGGTGAAGGACGGCGCCCATCTCCTGCAAGCCAGCGCCGAGAGCGGCGCCGACGGCTTGAGCCTGGATTGGCGCGTGCCGCTCGACCGGGCGCGCGAGCAGCTCGGTGAAGCGCTGATTCTGCAAGGAAACCTCGATCCAGGCGCCCTGCTCGCCCCGCCGTTGCAGGTTCGCAAGGCCGTCCGCGAGGTGCTGCGCCGCAACGGCGGCCGGCCTGGCCACGTCTTCAACCTGGGACACGGCCTGCTGCCGATCACGCCGCTCGCGAGCCTCGAGGCCCTGGTCGACGAGGTGCGCGCGCACGATCCCGTCGCCTTCCACTGAGCCTGCAGCCGGGACCGCCGCGGATTTTCGCTAAAGCTGCGTGGCCGGACTCCGCAAAAGAGCGTGAGGCCTCGCAGGTTTCGGTCGCTCCGGCGGCCGCCTTCTGCGGCGGTTCTCAAAGGGAAAGCGGAATGTAACAGGCAGTGCCGCTGTGGCAGGCGGCCAATTCGATCTCCGGGCGGAGCGGTTCATATATTGGAGGCGGTGCTTCACGGCGCCGCCTCCTTTTTCGTGCGCCCGGACCTATTCCGGCGTTGGATTCGCGACCAGGAACGCCATGCTCGCGCTGAAGCCGTGCAAGAACGGCTGGCCGCAGATCGGCCCGATCTCGCCGCCGGCGAACATCCCTGCGACCGGCAGTCCTGGATAGAAATGCTGCACCATGCCGGCGTCGTGGTCGGGCTGGTCGAACAGATGCGTGCCCCGGCCCGTGCAAGTGAAGAGCAGCGCGCCGGCGGGTTCCTGCTCCAGGGCGCTGACGAGTTCGAGCAGGCCCTCCAGCTCGGCATGCGCCGTGCGGGCGTCCCGCGAATGGAAGCGGAGTTCCAGGCCGTCGTGCACGCTGTCACCGACTGCGAGCGCGCCGCTGCGCGCGTCGGCGCCCACCAGGCCGCGGATCAGATAGCCGCCGCCATCGTGGCCGCCGCCTTGCGGCGTGACCCGCAGGCCGATCTGCGGCGCCTCGGCGAAGCGGCGCCGCGCTTCGGATTCGAGGCCCTTCATTGCGGCCCCCAGGCGCTCGTAGGCCGGCTCGCCATTGAGTTCGTAGATCACTTGCCGGTCGCTGCGGGTCACGACCAGCGGCTCGCCCACCGGCCGGCAGCCTTGCGACAGCACCGGCAGGAAGCGCGCGGCGCCGTCCATCACGATTCCAGCAGCGCCCTCTTCGTGGACCTGTTCGTCCACGAACAGACGGTTGTCGCCAGGCCGCACCGCGCCGCTGGCCAGGCCGCCGACGATCCCCGGCAGCTTGCCCTGCTTGCGCAACGACGCCAGGAAAGGGTCGAGCGGAAACGAGAACGGATCGACGAGCAGCACGCAGCTGGCCTCGGCGCCGACGTCGCGCCAACCGCGCACCACGCCGCCTTCTTCGCGCGCCTCCAGCTCCAGGTGGAAGGCCTGCACGCGCGCTCCGGGAATCCGCGCCGCCCAGATCGAGACTCCCGGCCCGGTCTGGCGTTCGTGCCCTCCGCCGACGATCCCCGAAGCCGTGCTGCCCGCCACCGTGTCGGGCGCGAGAGCTTCGTGCACGCGGTCGAGCAGCTCCTGCGCCCGCGGCGCGTGGTCGGGCGTGACGAACACCAGCGCCACGTCGGCGTTGGCGCCGAGCTTGGCGACGATCGGCGCGAGCGCTTCGTCGACCGCCGCAAGCGTGTCGCGAAGCGTGGAGCTTCCCGCAGCGACGGTGATGCTGCCCGAGACCTTCATCGCGGCATGGCGGAAGCGACGCCGCCGTCCACCCGCAGCAAGGCGCCGGTGGTGGGCGTGGTCTCGGCCGCGAAGAACAAGACGGCGCGGCCGACGTCTTCGGCTCGGATGGTCCGCTTCATGAGGTTCCGCCGAGTGTAGTAGTCCTCGAGCTCGGAAACCTCCACTCCGCGTGAGCGCGCCCGCGCGGGCGCGACGGTCTTCCACAATCCCGATTCCTGCGCGCCGTGACGGAACACGGCGTCGGGGCAGACCATGTTCACCCGCACGCCGTGCGCCGCCCATTCGAGCGCGGCCACGCGCGCGAGCTGGTGCGCTCCTGCCTTGCTCGCGCTGTACGCGCCGAAATCCGCTCCCGGGCCGAGCACGTTCTTGGAACTCACCAGCACCACCGCGCCGCCGAGGCCTTGCGCGATCATGCGCCGGCCGGCTTCGCGCAGAGTGAGGAATGCGCCGACCTGGTTGACTTCCAGGAGTTCGCGGAACCCCGCGGCCTCTTCGTCGACGATGGCGGCGACCCGCGCGATGCCGGCGTTGACCACCACCACGTCGAGGCCGCCGAACGCGCGGCAGGCGGCATCGAAGGCCGCGGTCGCGGCCGGACAGGTCGACGGGCCCGGCAGCGGCGGGACCGTGGGGCTACTCCTGCGACCGCTGCGGCATAGATTTCGTCGGCCTCCGGCATGTTGTAGAGCCAGATGGGTGAATAGGCCCGCTCTTCCACGATCAGCCGCGATGACAGGCGCCAGCGTTCGACGTCTTGGCTCATTCGTCGATGGCCTGCAAGGAGCCGGTGAAGATCGGCTCCGTCCGTTTGGTGAGGGTGAGCAGTTTCGCCATCTGTTCGGGGTCGAAGGTAGGCCGGCCGCTGGTCAGGAAGGCCTCTTGTGCGGTGGCGGGGTATTCCTGTTTGAATCGCCGTGGGTCGTTCTGGCACTTAGTGATAATGGTGCGGCGGCGCCACTTCAGGTTTTTGAATGAGCAGCCGAGATCGAGGAGTGCGTTTTCTTCCTTGCTGAGCCCGCGCTTGAAGTCGTCGAGCTCGCCGGCGCTGTGGAACGCTAGCTTGTATCCGACGTGGCCCCACCACGAGTAGAACTTGCCGACGTAGGACGACAGGCCGGCTTCGGCATTGTTCCATTCTCGAAAGAAGTAGTTGCCGGCGCCGTTGGCTGTGGACTCCTTGAATGCGAATGTTCCTGG
This sequence comes from Planctomycetota bacterium, assembly GCA_036396955.1. Lineage (GTDB taxonomy): Bacteria > Planctomycetota > UBA1135 > UBA1135 > UBA1135 > DASWJW01. The sequence goes on along the minus strand of DASWJW010000091.1, from coordinate 528 downwards.
AGAGTCGGAGATTGCCTGTTCGAACCCAGTGAACATTGTTTCTGGGTTGGCGTAGAAGGCGAGCTCGGATGCGTGCACGAACTGAATGGTCGTGCCGCGGCCGACGTTGACTGTGCCGGCGGTCTGCACGGAGATTTCGGATCGGTTCGGCTTGCAGAAGCGCGTTTCGTCGCGCCGATCGACTTCCAACGGCGGCCGTCCACCTATTGGACATGCCGTAGAGGTACTTCGAGTTCTCCCTGTCGTAGCCAAGGGTCACCGAAAACTGAACGGGGCGGGCAAGCGAGTTGATGAGCTGAAGGCCTTGGATCAGCGTGGAAAAGCCGATCTGGCGGGCCTTGAGGACGAGGAGACGGACGTAGCCGCGCTCGGCAATCTGGCGATCGATTTCTTCGAGAAAGTCGACCTGCTCGGCGTTGAGCTTGATCGGATGGATCTGAGCGTTCTTGTCCTTGATCCAGTAGAACGACTCGAGTGCAGCGCGGTATCCGCCCTGGCGAATCGTGGCGCGCACCATGAGCATCAGGT
>DASWJW010000090.1:0-1856 GCA_036396955.1 Planctomycetota bacterium | reverse complement strand
CGTCCCCGGCGACCCCGGGGCGAGCTGGCTGGTGCAACGGATCCTCGCCGAGGATCCCGAGGACCGCATGCCGCCGGCCGATGCCGGCAAGCAGCTCACCGCCGCCGAGATCGAGACCCTGCGGCGCTGGGTCGAAGAAGGCGCCGAGTGGCGCACGCACTGGGCCTACGAGCCGCCGGTCCGGCCGGATATCGCGCCGGTGCGCAACCAGGCGTGGGTGCGCAACCCGATCGATTCCTTCGTGCTTGCGAAACTGGAAGCCGAGGGCCTGGATCCCGCGCCCGAAGCCGACCGCCGCACGCTGATCCGCCGCGTGTCCTTCGACCTGACCGGTCTGCCGCCGAGCCCCGCCGAGCTCGAGGCTTTCGTCGCCGACGCGCACCCCGACGCCTACGAGCGCCTGGTCGACCGGCTGCTGGCTTCCGAGCGCTGGGGCGAGCACCGCGCGCGCTACTGGCTCGACGCCGCGCGCTACGCCGACACGCACGGTTTCCACATCGACGCCGAGCGTTCCTTGTGGCGCTGGCGCGACTGGGTAATCGGGGCTTTCAACTCCAACCTGCCCTTCGACCAATTCACCGTCGAACAGCTGGCGGGCGACCTGCTCCCCGACCCCACGCCCGAGCAGCGGATCGCGACCGGCTTCCACCGCAACAACCCGACCACCGGCGAAGGCGGCCTGATCGAAGAGGAATACCTGGTCAAGTACGCGATCGACCGGCTCGACACCACGGCGACCGTGTGGCTGGGCCAGACCATGGCCTGCGCGCAGTGCCACGACCACAAGTTCGACCCGTTCTCGCAGAAGGAGTTCTACAGCTTCTTCGCGTACTTCCACAACGTCGCCGAAAGCGGCAGCGACGCCAATGCGCTGGTGCCCCCGCCGATCCTGCCCGCGCCCTCGGCCGAGCAGATCCTGCAGCAGACGCAGCGCAAGGCCGCGGTGGCGCAAGCCGAGAGCGAGTTCGCCACCTTGTCCCAGACGCTGGGCCCGCAGCAGGCCGTCTGGGAAGCCGAGACCACCGCCACCTTGGCGGCGCTGTCGGCCGCGGCCGGTACGGCGGCGGTCGCGGGCTTGCCCTTCGAACTCGAGGACGCCGCGCTGGGCGCCGATCGGCTCGCACATTTCGACTTCGACCTCGAGACCGCCGGCGAGTCCGGGCGCTTGGGCGGCGGCGCGGTGTTCTCCGGCCCCGAGCGCATCGAAATCGCCAACGTCGGCGATTTCGAGCGCGATCAGGCCTTCTCGTACGGCGGCTGGATCCGTCCACGTGGCGGCAACGCCGGCCAGTCGCCGATCGCGCGCATGGACGACGCCGCGGCCTTCCGCGGCTGGGACCTGTTCCTGGACGGGGCGCGCCCCGCCGCGCACCTGATCCACGCCTGGCCCGACGACGCCTTGAAGGTACGCGCCCGGCAGCCGCTGCCCCAGGATCGCTGGAGCCACGTGTTCGTCACCTACGACGGTTCCTCGACGGCCGCGGGCGTGGGCCTGTACGTCGACGGCCACCAGGTCGAGGTCGACGTGCAGGCCGACCAGCTCGAATCGACCATCCGCACCAACGTGGCCACCCGGATCGGCGGGCGCACGTCAAGCGCCGGGTTCACCGGCGACGCCGACGACCTGCGCATCTACGGCCGCGCGCTGTCGGCCCAGGACGTGGCCGAACTCGCCGCCGGCTTCGGCGTGGCGTGGGAACGCCTGGTGCCGAGCTCGGCCACGGCCGAGAGCGCCACCGAGCTCACCGTCCTGCCCGACGGTTCGGTGCTGGGCGGCGGCGAGGTGCCGGCGACCGACGTGCAGACCATCGCGTGCCGGACCGAGCTCACCGATTTGAACGCGGTGCGGCTCGAGG
>DASWJW010000089.1:0-2165 GCA_036396955.1 Planctomycetota bacterium | reverse complement strand
CGTGGTCGTCGGGCCTCTGCGCGCGGTCGCGCTCGCCGCGGTCGCCGAGCGTCAGGTACACATAGCCGTCGCGGTCGAAAACGATGCGCCCGCCGAAGTGCTGCCCGGCGTTGCCCTTCGGGCTCTGGCGGAACAGCACCTGCACGCCCTCCAGGCGATTGTCCACCAGCTTGCCGCGCGCCAGCTCGGTGCCCACGCCGTCGGCGCCGCGCGCGGCATAGGCGAGATACAGGAGCTGGTTCTTCTCGAACTGCGGATGCGGCACGACGTCGTGCAAGCCGCCCTGGCCGTACTGCTCCACCTGCGGCAGTCCCTCGATGGGCTTGTCAGCGAGCTTGCCGTCCACAATGGTTCTTAACCTTCCTGGCCTTTCCGTGACCAGCATGCGCCCGTCGGGCAGGAACGCGAGCGACCAGGGATGGTCGAGCCCCTCGACCAGCCTGACCACGCGAAACGCGTGCTCGTCGGAGCGGAGGGTCTGCGCGGCGGCCCCGGCGGGCAAGAGCAGCGGGAGGGCCAGCAGAAGGAGCGGGAGCTTCATCGCGGCTTTAAGCATAATCGAGCGTGATGAAAAAGGCAGTCGTGGTCGGCGCCCTGGGCGTGATCGGGCGCTACATCGTAGAGAAGCTCGCCTCCCTCCCGGACTGGGAGGTCGTGGGGCTCTCCCGCCGCAAGGGCGAGGACCGGGACCGGGTGCGCTACCTCGGGGTCGACCTGCTGGACAAGCCGCAATCGGACCGCGCGCTTTCCGCCCTTTCGGACGCAACCCACGTCTTTTACGCGGCCTTCCAGGCCTCCCCCGGCGCCGCCGCGGACTACGCGAAGAATATCTCCGCAAACCGGGACATGCTGGCCAACTCGGTCTCCGGGATCGCGGCAGCCTCGTCCGGGCTGGAACGCGTCGTCCTTGTCACGGGAACCAAGTACTACGGCTCGCACCTCGGTCCCTATCGCACCCCGGCGAAGGAGGGCGATCCGCGCCACGAGGGGCCGAACTTCTACTTCGACCAGATCGACTGGCTCGCCGCGTTCCAGCGCGGCAGGCACTGGAGCTGGACCGAGCTGCGGCCGCAGACGCTCTGCGGCTTCGCGCCGGGCACCGCGATGAGCATCGTTCCGGTGATCGCCGTCTACGCCGCGATCTGCAGGGAGCGCGGCGAGCCGCTGCGCTTTCCCGGAGCGGCCTGGCGCTCGCTCTACCAGGTGACCGAGTCGGCGCACTTCGCAGAAGCCGCGCTGTGGGCGGCGACCGAGCCGCGCTGCGCCAACCAGGCCTACAACATCACCAACGGCGACTACTTCCGCTGGTGCAACGTCTGGCCGCGCATCGCCGAGGTGTTCGAGATGCCGGCAGGCGAGCCGAAGGCGATCTCCCTGGTCGAAAGCATGGCCGACAAGGCGCCGCTGTGGGCGGCGATGGCGAAGAAGCACCGCCTGCAGCCCTGCCGGTTCGAGGACCTCGTCGCCTGGCCGTTCGGCGACTATGTCTTCGCCTGCAACTGGGACGTGATGTCCGACCTGACGAAGTCGCGCCAGCACGGCTTCCAGCGTGTGGTAGACAGCGAGGAGATGTTCGTGCGACTACTGCGGCGCTTCCGCGAGGAAAGGATCGTGCCGTGACTTTGACAAGGTGTCTTCTGGCAATCGGGCTTGTGCTTCCCCTGCATGGGCAAACGGAAGAAACCCTGCTCGGCGCGGGCGTGCGCAACCGTCCGGCCTACGACGGCTCCGACCGGCAGACCACCGACCTCATTCCCGTCGTGCGCTACTACGGCAAGCCGTGGTTCGCGCGCACCACGCAGGGCATCCTCGAGGGCGGCGCGCGTTTCGCGATGGCGACCGGCCTCGAGGGCGGCGTGCAGCTCGCCTACGAGCAGGGACCGCGCGACGGCGATCCCGGCGCCTCGCTGGGAGTGCACCTCGAGCTCGACACCGCGCTCGGCCCGGTGCCGTTGAATTTTCTGGCCAGGACGAGAACCCAGTTGGATACGGATCGCGGGAGCCAGGCTGACATCCGCTTGACGCTCGGCCTCTACGAAGGCGGCGGCCTGCGCGCCGGCGTCTTCGGCCAGGCGACCTGGGCGGGCGAGAAGCACATGCAGGCGTACTACGGCGTGGGCGACGCCGGCCTTCTCTTCACCAGCGTAGGCCTGCTCGGCTCCTAC
>DASWJW010000088.1:0-33047 GCA_036396955.1 Planctomycetota bacterium | reverse complement strand
ATGGTACGTTGCCAAGGTGATGGTCTTCGAAGTCTCAGCCGAGCGGATGTCGCCGACCGGGCGCAGCCTTGCCGGCATGCTGGGGGCTGAGTTGACCGGTTCCAGGAGCGGAGGCTAGTTCCGGTGAAGCCCGCCCTGATCACGGCCCTGCTCTGCGGCGCGTTGACGTTGGCGTCTTGCCTGGGCGGGGGCGCCGGGAGCCGAGGAATTCGCGGCCAGAACGGCGGCCAGAACGCCGCCACGGCCGGAGCGAGCGGTCCAGGCGCGGGTGCCGGCGCGGTCGACCTGGCACTGGCGGCGATCGTCGCGCCGCACGAGGCGTTGTTGACCGCCGAGCGCTGGGTCCAGTTGCCCAACGCCTCGGGCGGCATCGATTCCTTCTTCGAACGACTCGATGCCGACGGCCAAGGCGGCATGCGTTTGCAGCTCAAGGCGGGGGTTGGACCGGGCGGCAGGTCGTTCCAACCGACTCCCGAGCAGATCGTGATCCACGAATCGCGACAGCGCTTCCTGCTCCGCTACCGTGACTTCCGGATCCGCGATCTGGCCTTGCTCAAGGCCAACTACGACTGCGAAGAAGTCCCTGGCGTGCACACCGCGGCCGGCCGCGACGCCAGGAATTTTCGGCTCGTCTCCAAGTTCGGGTTCGGCCGTGCCGAACTGGAGGTCGACCGGGCCACGAACGTGTTGCTGGGCTGGTCCTGGTTCAACGCAGCGGGAACCAGGATCGAAAGGCTCGAGACGATGTCCGTCGACTTTGCACCGGACCACACCGGCGTGCAGTGGTCGAGCGCGTCCGTCAACGAAGAGGTCTACGAGCCCAGCTTGCACGAAGCCCGGCTCGGCTTCTCCCCGTTGCGGTTCGGCTATGCCCCTCAAGGCTTCACGCTCGTCCGTGAGGGCTTCTTCGACGCGCCCGCCGCCGGTCTCGGCTTTCCCGCCTTGTACCTCGCGGTCCTGAGCGACGGCATGAACGTGGTCCTGGTCGCCCAGCAGCAAGGCGAGCGCAAGCCGGGAACGCCGCCGATCAAGCCGCGGATGGGTTACACCCTGTCCCACTCCTTCCTGGGGGGAGTGCGGGTCCTCGAAGGCGAGCCCTACGGGCGGCGGGCCTTCGTCGTCGGTTCGATGTCGAAGAACGAGATGATCGCCATCCTTTCTTCCCTGCGCCCCTAGCCCGCTTCGAGCGGCTCCAGAGGCGCGGAGGGCGCGGCATGAGCCGCGCCTAGTTTTCTATCTCAACTCGGCCGACGGCCGGCCGCCAAGGTGGGGCCACCCGTCCGGGATTTCCGCCCGGCGCCCGTCCGCCATGATTGCCACAGTTTCCCTATTCCTCGCCGCCGCCATTCCGCAAGAGGTCCCGCACCTCCGCGGCGCCTATCGCGGCCCCTATCTCGAAGTCGTCGCCGACCAGAAAGCCGCCCAGAAGGAAGGCCGCATCGCGCTGGCCGACGGCTGGGAACGCTGGGAATTCTGGTTCGAACACGAGCGCGACGCCCTGTTCTTCGGGCCCGCCGAGGTCGAGTCCTCGGCCTTGCTCCCCGGCGGTGGCTACAGCCGCCAGCCTGGGGCGCTCGACCGCAAGGAGGTGGAGAAGCGTGCCGTGCCCGTGCTGATGCACGCCGCCGGTTCGTCCGATCCCGAGATCCGCGAAGCCGTGGTGCTCTCGTTGGGCCGCATCGGCGACCCGCGCGCGTTCGCGGTGCTCGAAGAAGGCATGGGCGACGCCGACGGCGCGGTTGCGCAAGCCGCCACGCTCGGCATGGGCATGCTCGGCAACGATCCGGCGCTGAGCGTGCTCGGCGAACGCTTTTCCGAGCGGCATCGCAGCGGCGTCGAACGCGGCCTGCTCGCGGTTGCGCTCGGACTCACCGGCCGGCCCGAAGCGACCGATCTCGTCAAGAATTACCTCGAGCGCAATCTTGAGCCCGACCGCCTGATCGGAGAAGACGAAGACGCCTTGCTCGGCGCCATCTGGGCCGCAGGGCTGCTGCGTTCCCGGCGCCTGGTGCCGGTGCTCCTCGACGGCGCGCTGCGCCTCGAGAGTTTCGCGGCCGCCAGTTCGCGCCGCGCACGGAGCCTGATCTTGCACTCGCTGGGCGCGTGCGGCGATTCGCTGGCCCGTCCGTACCTCGTCGAGCAGCTCTTCTCGACGGATCCCGAAATCGCGCGCGCGGCCGCCCAGGGACTCGGCCGCCTCGGCGACCGTGGTGCGCTCGGAGCTCTTGCCTTGCGCCTCGAGGACGCGGGCGACATCGACACGCGCATCTTCGCGATGCTTGCCGTCGGCCGCCTCGGCGGACCCAGCGCGCAAGCGCTGCTCGAGAAGCACGCCGAGTCGGCGGGCCGGCACCGCCAGCTCCAGTCCGCGTGGGCGCTCGCCGTGGGCCTGGCCCAGGCCGGCGAACTCGGCGGCGAGCTGCGCGACCGCCTGGTCGCTCGTGCGGGCCGTGAATTCAAGGGCAAGTCGCGCCGCGACGAAGAACGACTCCGCGGCGCCTTTGCGCTGGGAGCGGGTTTCTTCGGCGACCGGCGCGCCGTCCAGGAGCTGATTTCCTGTCTGGCCGACGAGGGCGTCGATCCGGACTTCGCCGGCTACGTCGCGGTCGCGCTAGGCATGCTCGGCGGCGATGACGCCACCGCCACGCTCACCACCGCGGCGCGCGAAGGCCTGCAGCAGGCGGATTTCCAGCGCGGGCTGGTCACCGGTCTGGCCTTGTGCCGTGATCAGGCCGCGACCGTGGCGCTGGTCGACATCCTGCTCGGGACCAAGGACCACCAAGTGCGCTGGAGCGCCGCCCACGCGCTTGGCCTGGTGCGCTCGAGCGACGCTTTTGCGCGAGTGCTCGCCGCGCTGGAAGATGGTGCGCGCAGCGAAGTCCGGGATACTCCGGAGCGGACCGCGCACCTGATCCTGGCGCTCGGCAGGCTCGGCGATTCCCACAAGGGCGAGGCCCTCGGCAGCCTCCTGGCCGGATTGAACTATCGCCAGGAGTTTCCCCTGATGACGAGTCTCTCGGCCTACTGACTTCTCCAAAGTCTGTTCACGCCAAACGCAAGGCCTCGCCCTGCGCGCCGCCGCCCGGTCCGATCCGTGCGGCGGTTGGCGCTTTTCGGGGGTATTCTTCGCCTGATCCCCCCTCAGGCGATGCGAGATTTCTTTCCCTTCCTGCCCAGCAGGCCGATTCAAGACCCCCAAGAGCGGCAAGAGCTCTTGGCGAAGGTCGAGGCGCTGCTTTCGGTGCTCGAAGTGGCCGCGCTCAAAGTGCGCCGGAACCTTGAAATTCCAGGCGCCGACTTCTCCAGGCTCGAGCGCGTGCTGCGCAACCTAGAGACCACGATCCTGGTGTGCCGCCGCGCACAGCGCCAGTTGCGAGACGGCCCCTTCGACCGCCCCCTGCCCCAGCCGCGACCAGGGAGCGTTGCGCGGATGAACCGCCGCGAATACGTGGAGACCGGCTCGCTCGAGGAGTTCCGCCGCTTCCGCGAAGCGGGCCCGATCCGCGACGACGAGTTGCAGCAGGTCGACATCGACCGCCTGTGCACAGAACTGTCGTTCTGGCGCAACCGCTAGGCGCCGCCTTCCCAGTCGCGCGCGTAGCGGAAGTCGAGGTTCACCGTCCGGTTCGCAAGCTTGGCGATCACCGGCGGCCGCCGCTTGTACTGATTGCGGCGCACCATGCTGCGGATCCGCGCCACGAAAGCCTCCGGAAACCCGAGTTCGATCAGCTTGGCGACGGGGTAGCGACGGTCGACCAGCAAGTGCAGCAGGCTGTCGACTTCGGCGTAACGGAAGCCGAGTTCCTCTTCGTCGGTCTGGCCTTCCCACAAGTCGGCGCTCGGCGGCCGCTCGAGGATCCGCGCCGGAACGCCGAGATGCGCCGCCAGCGCGAAGACCTGGCTCTTGTAGAGATCGCCGATCGGATTGAGCGCGGACGCCATGTCGCCGAACACCGTGCCGTATCCGAGCAGCAGCTCGGTCTTGTTGCTGGTGCCGAGCACCAGCGCGTGCTCGCGCGCGGAGAGGTCGTAGAGCACGGTCATCCGCGCGCGGGCGAGGACGTTGCCGGCGCGCAGCCTGGTCGCCGGCTCGCTCGCATCGACCAGTCCCGCGGCCAGGAGGTAGGGTTTGGCGATGGGCGTGATGTCGACGACTTCCAAGCCGACCCGCGCGCGCGCGGCGCCTTCTCGCGCGAGTTCCAGGCTGGCCGGGCTGCTGCCGCGGTAGGGGAGCGCAACGGCCAGGACTTCGCCGGGTCCGAACGCGCGCGCGGCCAGCTCGAGGACCAGCGCCGAGTCCACGCCGCCGCTCATGCCGATCACGGCGCGTGCAAAACCGAATTTGCCGGCCTCTTCGCGCAAGAACGCCGTGAGCACCTGCTCGGCGAGCTCGGCGTTGCATCCCGGCGGCGGCGGTACCGCGTGCATGGGCCTAGTCGACCGGCGGCGGCAGCGCACTCTCGTCGCGCCGCACGCGCAGAGCGTCGGGGTCGTCGAGCAAGCGCGCGAGCTGGCGGCGCACGAGTTCGGGCCGTTCGCCGCGCAGCATGGGGTTGAACATCCGCGCGCGCCGCACCGGGTCGCCGGTCACCTTCTGCAGCAACAGCTCTTCGGTCCCGCCGGCGGCTTCCTGGGCCGGATAGCCGAACGGCGTGACGGCCAGACTGCCGCCCCAGAACATGGCACCGTCTTCGAAGCCGACGCGGTTGCAGAACAGCACCCAGTTCTGGAAGAACAGCGCCAGCGAACGCGCGAGCGTGCGCCAGGCGCCTTGCGAGGACAGCTCCGGATCCTGAGTGTCGATGCCGCGCGCCGGCGAGGAGCTGGTGACGAGCAGCAGGTCCGAACCCTGCAGGAAGTGCAGCCATCCGGCGGAGAAGTGCCAGGCGTCTTCGCAGACCAGCAGGCCGATCCTGCCGAGCTTGCTGCGCACCACGTCGAAGCGCTCGCCGGCGGCGAAGTAGCGGCCTTCCTCGAAGATGCCGTAGTCCGGAAGGTGCACCTTGCGGTGCACGTGGCGGACTTCGCCGTCTTCGGCGAAGACGGTCGCGTTGTAGAAACGGTGGTCCTCGCTCTCTTCGACGAAGCCGAACACCAGACTGCGCTCCTTGGAGCGCGCGACCAGCCCGGCGACGCGTGCATCGTCGAGCGGCATGGCGATCTCCTGCACCAGGTCGCGGAGCGTGTAGCCGGTCAGGGAAAGTTCGGGAAAGACCACCAGGTCGGCGTGCTCCGCGGCGGCGCGGTCGAGCCAGGCGTGGTGAGCTTCGAGATTCCTCCCGAGATCGCCGAGAACCGGGCGCAGTTGGCACAGGGCCGCGAGGAAGTCCATCCGGGGGATTATCGGGTAGCCGCAGCATCCGCGCAGCGCCGCTTGCGGCGCCGGACGCCGTGCGGCAGCCACCAGAGATAGACACCGGTGCCCCAGAGGCCGAGCAGGATCCCGGCACTGGGCAGGAAGATCCAGAGCTTGACCGTGCCGGCGAAGAAGGAGCCGTCGTGGATCGACTCGATGAGATCGGAGCGCCGGTACGCCACCTGCACGACTTCACCGGTCGCGGTGTCCACCTGCACCTCCCAGTGGTTTGTCGCGCGGACTTTCACGACGCCCTTGGTGGGGCGGACGTCCAGGCGGTCGACGTCGGACCAGCCGGTGATCTGTGCCTGCGGCACGGTTTGCGCGGCGGCGAGGATCGCGTCGAAGGGGATGCTCGGAGCCGAGCCGCTTCCGGAGGTCGTCGGCGGCTGGATCCAGTCGACCTCTTTCTTGAGCTGGAGGAGGATTCCCGAGCCGATGACCACCAGGAGCGGCACGGCGATCAAGACCGCTCCATGGCGGTGCAGCTTGCGATTCCAGAGTGCGGTGCTCACGATCGAAAGGGCCCGTCGCGGCGCGAGGCTGCCGCACGGGAGTCGAAAAAGGATACCGGAGCCGTTGCTAGCGGACCGGCAACGACCGCAGCAACGCCGCGATCAAGACGTCGGCGCGCAGTCCGGCGGCGGCCGCTTCGTAGCGCAGCAGCAAGCGGTGGCGGAACGCGGGGCCGAGCGCGTCGAGCAGGTCTTGGGGGGCGACGTGCGCGCGGCCGCGGATCAGCGCCAGGGCTCGCGCGCCGGCCAAGGCGGCGCGTCCCGCGCGCGCGCTGGCGCCGAAGCGCACGTGTTCGGCGACTTCGGGCGGCGCGGACTCGGAGTCGGGATGGCTCGCGAGGACCAGCGCGCCGACCTGCTCGAGCATCCCGTCGGGCAACGGGATCTGCCGGGCGAGCGCCTGCATCACCCCGACGTCGCCCGGACCGAGCAGCGGCGTGAGAGCCGGTTCCGCGGACGCCGCCGGAAGGGCGAGGATCGCCTGCAGGGTGGGGGCATCCGGTCGACCGACCTCGAGCTTGAATAAGAAGCGGTCGAGCTGCGCCTCGGGCAAGGGGTAGGTGCCTTCGAGCTCGATCGGGTTCTGGGTCGCGGCCACGAAAAAGGGCGCCGGCAGTTGGTGGCTGGTGCCCCCCGCGGTGACCTGGCGCTCTTCCATCGCCTCGAGCAGCGCCGACTGGGTGCGTGGCGTGGCGCGATTGATCTCGTCGGCAAGCAGGACGTTGCAGAACACAGGCCCGGGCAAGAAGCGGAAGCCGCGCTCGCCCCCGCGGTCCTCGAGCACCTCGCCGCCGGTGACGTCGCCGGGCATGAGATCGGGCGTGCACTGCACGCGGCCGAAGTCCATGTCGAGCAGGGCGGCGAGGCTGCGGACCAGGCGGGTCTTGCCGGTGCCCGGCGCGCCCTCGATGAGCACGTGTCCGTCGGCGAGCAGCGCCGCGAAGGCCAGTTCGACGATCTCGTGCTGGCCGAGAAAACGCTCACCGAGCGCCGCGGTCAGCGCGGCGGCCTTGGCGTGGGCCTGCTCGAGGGTCGGCCCGCCGGCTTCAGGAGCGGCCGGCATGACTGGCTTGGCCGGCCAGCGGCAGCACCGCCATCAAGTCGGAAACCACGGGAACGCCGTCGTGGGAGCTCGTGGCCGAGGCGTTGCGGTCGAGCCACACCGCGCGCAGCCCGGCGCCCAGCGCGCCGCGCACGTCGCGGTCGAAGTGGTTGCCCACGTGGAGAGTCTCTTCGGCAGCGACGCCGGCACGGAACAAGGCCCGCTCGAAGATGGCGCGGTCGGGCTTCTCGGCGCGGATCTCGGCGCTGGCGACGATGAATTGGACCTTGTCGGCGAGGCCGAGCGTGGCGCACAGGTCGGGGAGGCGTTCCGACCAGTTGGACACGATTCCGACCACGACTTCCATGTTGCCGAGCTGTTCGAGAAAGCGGTCGACTTCGTTGAACAGGCGGAAAGTGCGCGGGTTGTCGAAACGCGCCACCAGTTCGTGGTGGGCCCTCTCGCGCCGGCCTTCGGCCACCGAGAGTTCGCCGAGCACGCGCTCGTTGAAGGCCCGGAACCAGGCCAGGCTGAAGCGGTAGTGCCCCTCGACCGAACGGGGGAGGTCGGCCATGGCCCGCTCCATCGACTCCGCGGCGAGCGCTTCGTCGCCCTCGCCGCCGAACTTGCGCGCCACCGTCGCATAGATGGCGGGCCGGCTGCGGCGCTCTTCGAACAGCGTCTGTCCGGCGTCGAGAAAGACCGCTCGTATGATGGGTTGCGACATTGTCCGGCGCGGCAAGAAATGATTGTAGCCGGGGGGTGCGCCACTAACCACGCCGGAAGTCTTTTAGCAGCGAGCGCGTCTCCCATGCGAGCGTTCCTAATTCCGCACGCGATGATTTTCATGTCCGACTTCGATCGAATCGCACGCACCGTGGCGATGTGCGCCTTTGCCGCCGTCATTGGTGGCTGCCAGGTCTTCGGCGATCCACTGCCCGAGCCGGCGGGAAACGCCGGAGCGCTGCTCGCCGCGGCGGAGAGCAAGCCGCCGCCTTCGCCGGATGCGGTGACGGCCGGCCCCGGGCCGGCCGCGGATCCCGGTGCCGGCGTCGCCGGAGCGAGCGCCGAGGGCGATGCCGCCGTGGCGTTCCTGCCGCCGCTGCTGCGCCCGCGCCGGGCCGAACTCGTGAACGACCGCACGTTTCATTCGGCGCTCGCCGCGTTGCGCGGCGAACGGCCGCGGGAAGCCACGATCCTGTTCGAGCGGCTGCGCCAGGACGCTCCCGGCGACCCCGAACTCCGGCGTCTGCATCTCTGGTCGCTGCTCGAGATGGGCGAGTCCTCGCCGGCGCTGCCGCTCGCGATGGACGCCGCCGGGGGCGCGGAAACCTCGCCGCGCACGGCCGCGCCGGCCGACGCGCTGCTCGTCGGCCGTGCGCTGGCGATGGAGCAAGGCGATGCCGCGGCATTCCCTTGGCTCGCACGCGCGGCGGATTCGGCGCAAGCCGGACCGGAGACGCTGCTGATGGCCGCCCGCGCCGGCCTCGCGGCCAGGGAAGGCGTCCGCGCCGGGCGCTGGATGGACCGCTACATGCTCCAGCAGCCGCTCGACGACGCGACCACGCTCTTGCGGGCCCGCTGCCTCGTGGTCGCCGGAAGCAACGAGCCCGCGCTCGCGCTCTACGAACGCCTGCTCGCCGGTCCGGCGGCGCAGCCGGAGCTATGGGACGAGGCCGGCCTGGCCGCTTTCGAAGGTGGCCTGGCGAGTCAGGACCGGGCCTTGTTCACGCGCGCGAGCAGCCTCTTCGAAGCGGCCCTGGCCTTGAACCCGCAGGATGCCCGCGTGCAGTTCAATCTCGGGTGCGCGCTCGATTGGGGCGGCGAGCTCACCGCAGCCGAAGCGGCCTACGGCCGCGCGATCGAACTGCGGCCGGGGTACATGAACGCCGTGGAGAACCTCGTCCAGCTCCTGCGGCGGCTCGACCGCCGCGAGGACGCGCGGCGCGTGCTGGTCGAGCAGCTCCGGCAGCCGCTGACGACCGAGGAGCTGGAACGCACGCGCGCCAGCCTCGAAGCGCTCGACCAGGACCTCCCGCTGTTCCCCGCCGGGGCGCCGGCGGCCACGGGCGCGTCGCCGAACGACTGACGCGGCGGTATTCTCTCGCCTTGCGCGCGGCGAAGGACGCCCGCGCGAGAGCGCAGCCATGGCCGAAGCGGACCGCAGATACGGCGACTTCATTTCTTCGGACTGGGTCGATCCCAAGCCGGAGCTGCACCTGGTCGACGGCGTGTGGAAGCCGGTCGTCGCCGGGCGCGTGCCGCCGTCGAGTTCGCGCAACGCGGGTACCGAGCGCAAGCCGACCACGCTGGCCGAAAAGAAGGCGCGCGAGGCGGCCGAGCGCGAGGCCGAAGAAGCCGCGACAGCCGCCGCCGGCGAAGCCGAGATTCCCGCTGCGGAAGCCGAGACTCCGGCTGCGGAAGCCGAGGCACCGGCCGCCGAGGCCGCCGACGAAGACCCGGGCTAACCGCCCGAACCGAGCGCGGCGTCCCATTCGATCACGGTTTCCCGGTCGGCGGAGACGTCCACCGAGTAAGTGGCGTACTCCTGGGACGTGTTCGAATCGACGATCGTCACCGCGTACGCGCCGGGCATGAGGCCCCGCATCCGGTGGTCGCCCGACTTGCGGATCGGCGTGGTGCTGCCGCGATCGTTCTCGCCCACGGCGAGCGCGTAGATGCGCCGCTGGTTCGTCTCAACCAGCCCGGTGACACGGATCACGAGGCTCGCCTCGGCCACGGTTTCGAGCACCACGCCCCGGACCGAAGCGGAACCGAGCGCCACTTCGGTGTGGTGCGCCGGCAACCGGCCGCCGCCTTCCGCGAACACGCGGTAGTCCCCCGGGTCGAGATCGCCGAAGCGGAAGAAGCCGTGCTCATCCGGTTTCGCGGAGCCGCGGCGCGCCCCGAGCTGGACGACGGGGTCGTCCCTGGCGCCTTGCCGCTCGATTACCACGCGGACGCCGTCCAGCGGCCCTTGCACTCGCCCGGCGATCTCCAGGCCGCCGGTCAGGAATTCGACCCGCTGGTCGGTCTGCAGGTCGACGAGCTGCCGGCTCACGATCGTCCCGCGCGGGCGGATCTCGACGGAGTACAGGCCTGGCGTCAGGTTCGAGTAGCGTGCGACGCCGAATTCGTCGGTGGTCTCGCGCGCACTCCGGCCGCGCGCGCGCACGGGGCCGTTGCCGGACCGGCTCGCCGCGCGCATCTGCACTTCCACGCCGCTCGCCGGCAGGCCGTCGGCGCGCACCACCGCGACTTCGAGCGCAAGCGCCGGCGGCAGGTGGACCGTGCGTTCGGTGCTGCCCGCCGGCAGATCGATGCGCGCCAATTCAATGGCGTCGCCGCTGTTCTCGGGACGCAGCGAGAGCACGTACGGGCCCGCGTTCAAACCGTTGAACCGCGCCTGGCCGGCCTTGTCGGTGCGCGTCGAGCTTCCCCTCGAGCGCGCCGACTGCCCGGCGACCGGATCGAGCTGCAGCTGGATCCGGTCCTCCGGTTCGTCGCCCGTGTGCGTCAGCACCGTGACCCGCAGCTCGGCCGCGGGGGCCAGCACCACCCGTACGTTGCGGACTTCACCCGCGACGACGCTCGCTTCGAATCGGTCGGCCACGTGGCCG
Source organism: Planctomycetota bacterium (assembly GCA_036396955.1). Classification (GTDB taxonomy): domain Bacteria; phylum Planctomycetota; class UBA1135; order UBA1135; family UBA1135; genus DASWJW01. Next base: position 22,514 of record DASWJW010000088.1, on the reverse strand, counting down.
GCCGCGCGCACGTCGAAGCTGTGGGTGCCTTCCGGCAGCCCCGTGATGCGCAACAGACCTGGTTCCGGTCGCTCGACCTCTGCCACGCGTCCCTGGGACAAGAGCCCGACGCGGCGTTGCCGTCCGCGCGCCTCGCGGTACTCCTCATCGTTGCCAGAGCTGCGCTGCGGATCGCGCAAGGCGCGCGTGATCGTCGGTACTTCGACCGGGCCGCCGTCGGCTTGCGACACCACTTCGACTTCGAGCGTGCCGGAGCGCGGCATCCGCAAGCTGCCGAGATCGAGGTCCCCGACCACGGCGAAAGGCGTTTCGAAGCTGTGCTCGGCCTCTTGGTGCCACGCGAGTGTGCGGTAGCTGGCGCCGGGCAAGTAGACCGAGAATGCGCCGGCGTCGTCCGCGAACACCGGTTCGTCCGCTTGCTTGCCGTGGAGGTTGTTGTTGCCGACTTGCTGCCACGCAAGCTTCGCCCCGGCGGCCGGCCGGCCATCGGCGAGAACCAATTTGCCGCGGACCTCGTGGTTGCGCGGCAGCTCGATGCGGATGGCCTCGAGGTCGGCTGCGCCTTGGAAGCGCTCGGATTCGACCGCTTCTCCGACGGGCGGAATGGCGCGCAGCCGGTGGCGTTCACCCTCGCCGACGCCGTAGTTGGAGAAACGGCCTTGCTCATCGGTGACCGCCCAGGGCGCGCGCGCGGTGTAGTCGCTGATGTCGAGGAAGAAATTCTGGTTCTCGCGCACCAACTCGATCCGGATGCCGGACGCTGCCGAACCGTCGTCCCAGGTCGCCATGCCGTGCACCGGAAGCCCGCGAGACAAGTCGATCGCCAGCTCGGGTTCGGCTCCGAAGTCGTGGTCCTTGACCTCCGCAGCGACGAAGCCGGACGCGTCGACCATCACCTGGTACTTCGAATCGGGCAGGTAGTCGACCTCGAGCACGCCGTCGGCGCCGGTCAGGTCGAAACGGAACGGCAGGCGCCGGTTGTTGTTGTCGTCGTCGAGGTTGCCGATCAACGCCACCCCGACCTGCGCCACGCCTTCGCCGAGCTCGTTGCGGACGATCACCCGTCCGCGCACGCCCGGGAGCAGCACCAGGTCGCCGGCGTCGTGCTCGTCCTCGGGCACCGGATCGAGCACCACGATGCCGATTTCGCGTCCGCTCGCGCGGCCGAAGAGCACGAACGATTCGCCTTGGTCGGGCGGGCGGATCGTGGCGCGGCCGTCGGTGCGGGTGCGCGTCTCCAGCCGGCGCAGTTCGCCGTTGTCGCCGCCGACGACGGCGCGGAAGGCGTCGAGCATGTGCCGCTGCGCGCGGGGGAACGGAATCAGCCCGAGCACGCCGCCCGAAATCGGCTCGCCATCGCCATCGACCAGGCGCGCGGTCACGCGGCGCGGCGCGGCGCCGGCGTTGCCGGCCGCCGCGTCGCCGACTTCGACCCGGACCGCCGGCGCCAATTCGAATCCGGATTCGGCGGCCGCGGCGGCGGATTCGGCGCTCGCGTCGAGCCCCACCGGCTGCCGCTCGACGGCCGCCACGTCCTGGGAATCGCCGGCCAGCGGTCTCGCCTTGCGATCGCCTCCTTGAAGGAAGAACAACAAGCCGACCACGCCGGCGAGCGCGGCGAGCAGCGCGAAAGGGACATGCTTCCTTTGCATGGCGTGCTCCAGTCTAGGGCGAACATGGCCGGAAAGGGCCGGGGTTAGAGTCGGTCCATGCCCTCCGCCACCAGCTTCTTGGCCGCTCTTGCCGGTCTGTCCGTCCTGGCCGCCGCGCCGCTTGCGGCCCAGGACGTCTTCTCCGAAGCGGACCTCGACCAGAACGGCCGGCGGGCGGCGCCGCGCGACGCCTTTCCGGTGCTGAACGATCCGGCAATGGCCGGCGTGGCCGAAGCCGACCAGGAGTTGCGCGACGACGAGCCGGTGATCGGCGTGGTCCTCGGCGGCGAGGCCAAGGCCTATCCCGTCGCCGTGATGGGGAGCCACGAACTGGTCAACGACCACTGCGGCAGGATTCCGATCGCGGCGAGCTGGTGACCGCTCTGCCAGACGGCCATCGTGTATGGCCGGACGCTGCCGGACGGCACCGTGCTCGAATTCGGCCACGAGGGCGTGCTCTACCGCGACTCGTTCGTGATGTACGACAAGAACACGCAGTCGCTGTGGCTGCACGTCACCGGGGAGGCGCTCAAGGGCAAGCTCAAGGGCACGCAGCTCGACTTCCTTCCCAGCGAGATTGCGACCTGGGGCGCCTGGAAAGCGGCGCACCCGGACACCAAGGTGCTCCTGGGCCGCAAGGCGCGCGGCATGATGGGAACTTTCGCCCTGCAGCAGCGCAAGGAGAACTACGGCTTGAGCGTCGGGGAAGGACGTGCGGTGCGCTTGTATCCGTACTCCGAACTCGCACGAAAACCGGTCTGGAACGATTCCATGGGCGAAACCAGTCTGCTGGTGGTCTACGAGCCGGATTCGGGTCGTTCGGCGGCCTACTCGCGCACCCTTGGCAGCAGCACCTTCGAATTCGTGATGCTGCCGCCGCCGCCCGGCGGAGGACCGGCGCCGGTCTTGATGCGCGACCAGCAGACCGACAGCATCTGGTCGGGCCTGCGCGGCGCGTGCTTGCAAGGCGAATTCGCGGGCCAGCGCTTGCGGCGCTTGACGGCGACCCCGTGGCTGATCGTCCGCTGGAAGGGTTTCTTCGAGGACGGCGTGGTTGCGGGCGCCATGGCGCCGGCGGGCGAATCCGGCGGCGGATAGCCGTCTGCATCCGCCACCGGCCTAGAATCCGCCGGCGATGGAATTCGGCCCCCCCGGCTGGCAGGGCGCGCAGATCGTTTTCTTCGACTGCGATTCCACCCTCTCGCGTCTCGAAGGCGTCGACGAACTCGCGCGGCGCCGCGGCGCCGACGTCGCCGAACTCACTCGCCTGGCCATGGCCGGCGAACTTCCGCTCGACGCCGTGTACGGCGAGCGTCTGCGCCGGATCGGGGCGAGTGCCGAGGACCTGGAGTGGCTGGTGGAGCGCTACAGCGAGGAAATCGTTCCCGGCGCCGCCGAAGTGCTCGTCGCGCTCGCCGCACTCGGCGTGGCGGTTCACGTGATCTCGGGCGGGCTGCTGCCGGCGGTCGCACCCTTCGCCGCGCGCCTCGGGATCCCCGCCACGCGAGTCCATGCCGTGCCTTTCGATCCGGCGGTCGATCTCGCGGCGACCTGTGCGCACCCGCTCGCTCGCGCCGGCGGCAAGCCGCTGGTCATCGAGCAAGTCTGCGCCGCGGGCCCGCCGCGTGCCGCGCGGATGCTGGTGGGGGACGGCGCCAGCGATCTCGAAGCGGCCGGATCGGTCGGCCTGTTCGTCGGTTACGGCGGAATCGAGGCCCGCGCGCAGGTGCGCGAGCACGCCGACGTCTTCCTGGCCGGAGAGGGCTTGCACGCGGTCGCGCTGCTCGCCGCCGGACCCGCGCGCAGCGCCGCCTTGGAAAGGGCCGCGCCGCAGGTGTACGAATATGGGTTGCGGAGCCTCCGATCCCCCCTCGAATTCACGATTCGGAGCGCATGAATCCCACTCCCAAGCTGTTCATCCCCGGGCCCACCGAGGTCCATCCCGAGGTGCTCGCCGAGCTCGCGCGGCCCGCCATTTCGCACCGCGGCGAGGAGTGCGCGCGGCTGTGGAAGGTTTGCCGGGAGGGCCTCGCCCGCTTGATGGGCTCCAGCGGCGAGATCCTGCTGTACACCGGCTCGGCCTCGGCGCTGATGGAGGCGGCGATCCGCAACCTGGTTCCGCAGCGCAGTCTGCACCTGGTGTGCGGAGCGTTCAGCAAGCGCTGGTACGAGATCGCGCAGCTCTGCGGGCGCGACGCCGCGCGGCTCGAAGTGCCGATGGGACAGGGCTTCACGCCCGCGATGCTGCACCGGGCGCTCGTCGAAGGCGGGCCGTTCGACGCGGTCACCGTGGTCCACAACGAGACCTCGACCGGCGTCGCCAACCCGGTCGCCGAGTTCGCGGCGGTGATGCGCGAATTCCCGGGCACCTTGCTGCTGGTCGACACCGTGAGCTCGCTCGCCGGCATGCCGGTGAAAGTCGACGAATGGGGCCTCGACGTCTGCCTGGCCGGCGTCCAGAAGTGCCTCGCGCTGCCGCCGGGTCTTGCGGTCGCTTCGGTTTCCGCTCGCGCGATGGAGCGCGCCGCCACGGTTGCCGACCGCGGCTGGTGCCTCGATTTCGTGCGCTTGCAGAAGGGCAACCTCAAGGAGCAGTCGCCGTCGACGCCCTCGACACCCCATCTCTACGCCCTGGCCAGGCAGCTCGAGCGGATCGCCGAAGAAGGGCTGGTCCAGCGCTGGGCGCGGCACCGTGCCATGGCCGAGCGCGTGCGCTCCTGGGCCGCCGGCCACGGCTGGGAGATGTTTCCGGCCGAAGGCTTCCGCTCCGACACGGTCAGTTGCATCGCCCGCGGCGCGGGACCCGATTTCGTGCCGGTGCTCGCGACGCTCAAGGAGCAGGGCTACCTGGTGAGCAGCGGCTACGGCGACCTCAAGGGCAGGACTTTCCGAATCGGTCATCTGGGCGAGCACGACCTCGCTTCGATCGACGATCTGCTCGCGCGTTTCGACGCCGCACTGCAGGCGGCCGGGACGCGGGCATGAAGGTCGTCCTCGCCGACGCGGTGGCCGCCGAATGCGCGGAAGTGCTCGCCGCCGAAGGCATCGAGACCGTGGTGACCCATGGCCGGCCCGTGGCCGCACTGCACGCCGCGCTCGCCGACGCCGACGGCCTGGTGGTGCGCTCTTCGACGCAGGTCGACGCGGCGCTGATGGACCGCGCCCCGCAGCTCAAGGTCGTGGGGAGAGCTGGGGCGGGCGTCGACAACGTCGACGTGGCGACTGCGACCCAGCGCGGCATCCTGGTGATGAACGCGCCCGGCGCCAACACGCTGGCGGCGGCCGAGCACGCTTTCGCCATGCTGATGGCGGTGTGCCGCAACATCCCCGCCGCCCACGCGAGCATGGCGGGCGGTTCGTGGGCCAAGAAGGATTACATGGGGGTCGAGCTGTACGGCAAGACCCTGGGTGTGATCGGCATGGGCCGCATCGGCAGCACAGTGGCCCAGCGCGCCCGGGCATTCGGCATGCGCGTGCTCGGATTCGACCCTTTCCTGCCGCCCGAAGCCGCCGAGAAACTCGGCGTGGAACTCGCGGAGCTCGACGCGATCTTGCCGCAGGCCGATTTCCTCACCTTGCACTCGCCGCTCAACGAGCGCACCCGGCACCTGCTCGCGCGCGAATCCCTGGCGCGCTGCAAGCCCGGCGTGCGGATCGTCAACTGCGCGCGCGGCGGCTTGATCGACGAAGCGGCGCTGGTCGAGGCGCTCGACAGCGGCCACGTGGCCGGCGCGGCGCTCGACGTCTTCGAGGCCGAACCGCTGCCCAGCGAACATCCCTTGCGCGGCCATCCGCGGCTGGTGCTCACGCCGCACCTCGGCGCCAGCACCGCCGAGGCGCAGGTGCAGGTCGCCGCGCGCATCGCCGAGCAGATCGCCGGCTATCTCCTGCGCGGCGCGGTGGTCAACGCCGTGAACATGACCTCGGTCGACGCCGAACTCGCCGAACGGCTGGCCCCTTACCAGCGCCTGGCCGAAGCCATGGGCTTGCTGCACGGCCGCCTGATCGGCGGCCGCTTCGAAGAACTGCAGGTCGAAGCCGCCGGCAGCATCCTGGAGCTGCCGTTGCGCGCGCTGACGGCTTCGGCGCTCAAGGGCTTTCTCGGCGAACAGCTCAACCAGACCGTCAACGTGGTGAACGCGCCGAGCGTCGCGCAGGAACGCGGCTACCGCTTCAGCGAGGTCCGCGGGCAGGACGCCGACGGCTACGCCGGCCTGCTGACCGTGCGCGTCCGCAGCGAAGCGGGCGAACACCTGCTGCAGGGCACGGTGTTCGGCCAGCGCTTCTTCAAGCTGGTGCGGATCGACGAGTACTTCATCGAGACCGCGCCCAAGGGGGACATGCTGTTTGCGAGCAACGACGACGTGCCCGGCCGCCTGGCCGGCATGGCCGGTGTGCTGGCGCGCCACGGCGTCAACGTCGCCAACATGGCGCTCGGCCGCCACCGCGAGGCCGGCCGCGCACTTGCCGCGTTCAATCTCGACGCGTCGCTGCCCGCCGACGCCTTGGCCGAGCTGCGCGCCATCGACGGCGTAACCTGGGCGCAGTCGGTCGAATTCGCGCGCTAGGCGCGGCCGCGCCGCTCAAGGCAGCGTGAAGTCGAAATCGCGCAGCTCGCCCGAGCCCAGGCTGAATTCGGAAGACGTCGGCTGGGTGCTTCCGCCGCTGAAGCGCAGGCGGTAGCTGCCCGGCGGGACGTCGCGGAACTCGTAGCTGCCGTCGGACCGGACCGCCACGGTCTGGCCGCGCTCGTCGTCGGGACCGAGCAGGGTGAGCATGCGGATCCGCATGCCCTGGAAACCGTTGCCGTCATCGGGATCGACCGGCAGGTTGAGGACCTTGCCGCGCAAGACGGCCCCGCGCACGAGGACCGTGGGCGGCAGCTCGACTTCGGAAACGCCGTCGTGCGCGAAGGTGTCGATGGTGTGCCGCGAGTAACCGGAAGCCTCGATGCGCAGCCGCCAGCTGCCCTTCGGCACGTCTTCGAAGACGAAGTTGCCGAATTCGTCGGTGGTCGCCGTGGTCTGGCCCGGCATCAGGTCGATGGTCTGCAAGACCGGCTCGTCGCCAGTGTTGGCCGACATCACCATGCTGATGGCCATCCGCCCGCTGCGGGTCTGGCCATCGGGGCCGGCGGTCGCGAGCGCAACGGTGGCGCCCGAGACCGGACCGCCGTCGTCGAGCACCGAACCGCGCAGTACGCCGGAAGCCAGGTCGGCGACCAGCTCCTGTGAGCCCGCCCGGATTTCGACGTCCTTCAGCGTCGGCGGACTCGATTGCGACGCCCGGGCCACGAGTTCGTACGCGCCGGGCTTGCAAGGCGGGAGGTCGGCGAAACCCTCGCCGTCGGTTCGGGCGGAATCCGCGCCCCCGAAGTCGCCTCCAAAGAGATTGAAGCCGTCGCCGTCGCCGCCGCGCTCCCGCAGCGAGACGTCGGCCCCGGCGATCGGCGTGCCGTGGCGGCGCACCAGCACGCGCACCAGCGCCTGGCCGGCGAGCACGAGTTCCTGCTCGACGAGCTTGGCCGCGGCCAGTTCGAACTCGATGGTCGGCTTGTTCGCCGGCGTCGCTTCGGAAGCCGGCTGGGCCATGCGGATCATCGCGTTGCCGCCGCGGAACACCATGCCGCCTTCGTCGCTCGCCTGGCTCGCGCGGTACTTGCCGGCGGAGAGCCCGGTCCAGACGATCAGTCCCCAGCGGTCGCTGTCGCGGGTGTCGTGCCAGCCGTCGCCTTCGTCGTCGAGGCGCGTCAGTTCGACCCGCGTCGCGGGCGCGGGCGCGCCGGAGCCGTCGACGACCTGCAGCCGCAGCATGGACTCGCGCGCCGTCCGCAACTCCACCAGCTGCTCGACGTCGGGCGTGCGCGTCAGCTGCGCCTCGACCGCCGCGAAACCGGGCGGGTTGGTCGACAGTTTCCAATCGCCCTCTTTGACGCCGAGAAAGCGCACCTCGCCGCGTTCGTCGGTCCGCGCCTTGCGCACGCCGCCGTTGCTGTCGCCGATCGAGCGGATTCTCGCGCCGCTCCCGGAACCCAAGTCGAAGCTCTGGAACAACGGCTGGGCCGGTTCCATGCGGACTTCGGCGCCGCGCACCGGCGCTTCGTTCTCGTCGAGCACGGTGGCTACCACGGGCACGCCGCCTTGCAAGGTCACCGCGAGCGGCTCCATGCCGATTCCGACGGTGATCGGCTCGACCCGGACCTCCCCGAGCGGGGCGACGGCAACCAGGGCGTAGTCGCCGGGATCGACGCGTTCGATCTTGAAATGGCCGGCCTCGTCGGTCGTGGCGCGCGGGGAGCGCATGGGGCCGAATCCGCCACGGGTCTGCTCGGCCTTGGCCTCGAGCGAGACGTTGGCGTCGGCGACCGCGCGGCCCGAGGCGTCGCGGACCACGCCGGTGACCACGGCCAGCGGCGCGAGCCGCAGCGCGACCTCCTGGCCCGGTGCGACTTCCGCACTGCGGGCGACGCCATGGCCCGGCGCGGTGGCCATCACGATGCTGGGGGCATCGCTTTCGATTCCGCCCAGCGCGAAACTGCCGTCCGCGGCGACTTCGATGCCCTCGGCAAGGACGCGGTCGGCGTCCCAGCGCATGCGCGCAAAACCGTTGGCGGGCACCAGCGCGACGCGCGAACCGGGCACTGCGGCGTCGCCGGCGCCGAGCGCGACCCCGTGCACCACTCCACCGGTTTCCAGCGCGACGTCGACTTCGAAGTGCGAGGCACTCGTTTCCATGTCGATCGTGTCGTGGTGGCTGCGATGGCCCGCGGCGTCGACCGCGAAGTGCCAGCTGCGGCGCGGCAGACCGTCGTGGCGGAAGCGGCCGTCCGCGTCGGTTCGGGTGCGCAGCGTCACACCGCCCCCCATTCCGAAGACCACGTCCGTGGTGATCGCTTCGGTGGACAGGCGGACCAGCGCGAGGGAGACCGGGCGACCTTCGGCGTCGGTGACGCGGCCCTCGAGCCAGGTGCCGGGTGCCAGGAAGATGGAGCCGAGATCGCGGTGTTCGCCGGGCAGCAGGGCGGCGACGGAGAAACTCTCGCGTGCCCAGGCGGCGCCGGTCACTCCCAGATCGAGCGACTGTCCGGACGGGATGTCGCGCAACTCGACCCGGCCCTGCGCGTCGGCTTTCACCACCCTGCCGGTCTCGGTGTCGGGCACTTCCCCGCCGAGACCCCGGCGCAATGCGCCGGGCAAGTCGGCGAAGGCATCGGGGGTCTCGCCGATGCGGATGCCCGCGCCGTTTGCCGGCTTGCGGTCGGGACCAAGCAGCTGCAACGACAGCGAAGCCGGCTTGGCGCGCAACGCGGCGGCCCCTGCGGCCCCCGCGGCGGCTTCGAGCTCGGCGCGGCCCGCGGCGGCGAGCGAGGCGTCGTCGAGTCCCACCGACTCGCGTCCGCCCGGAAGCTCGAGCGTGGCGGCTCCGGTCCCGGCGCCGTTCGCGGCGGGCTCGCCGCTGCCGGCCGGATCGTCCCCTTGAGGCAGGACGAGAAACAGGCCCGCGACGACGAGCAGGAGCAGGGCGATCCAGACGATGGGTTTCATTTCGAGGGTCCTGGGAAAACGAAGACCGTGGGCCTACGCCGCTCCCCTTCCGGTTCGCATGGTATTCCAAGCAGACGGGACTGGGGCCTCCATGGGGTGGCGGCGGCCTCCTCGCCTGGATCTACAACCGATCGAGCGGCAGCAGGCGCTAGTCCCGCACCGCGGTGCCTGGTGGGGCTCTAGAATCTCCGCGCGAGCCTGCCGCGATGGATACCGACCCCACCAGCAACCGACTTTCCGTTCCCGATCGCCGCACCTTCCTGCGGTCCGCCGCCGCGTTGGGGGCAGCTGGCCTGGCGGCGCGGCCTTTGGCGGCCGCCTGGCAGGATCCGATCGTGGCCGCTCCGGTGGCGCCGCGCTGGAGCTTCGACATCTCCTTGGCGCAGTGGAGCTTCCACCGCGAGTTCTTCGGCGGGCAGCTCCTGCACTTGAACTTTGCGGCGCGGGCGCGGGAGTTCGGCATCGGCGCGGTCGAGTACGTGAACTCCTTCTTCAAGGACAAGGCGCTCGACGCCGCCTTCCTCGCGGAGATGAACCACCGCTGCGACGGCGAAGGCGTCCGCAGCCTGCTGATCATGTGCGACGGCGAAGGACGGCTCGGCGATCCCGTCGCTGCGGAGCGCACCCGGGCGGTCGCCAACCACCACAAGTGGCTGGTCGCCGCGGCCATGCTCGGCTGCCATTCCATCCGCGTGAACGCCGCCAGCGAAGGCAGCTTCGAAGAACAGCAGAAGCTCGCCGCCGACGGCCTCCGCCGTCTTTGCGAGCTGGCCGACTCGCTCGGCCTGAACGTGATCGTGGAGAACCACGGCGGTCTGTCGAGCCACGGCGGCTGGCTGGCAGGCGTGATGAAGGCCGTCGCCCATCCGCGCTGCGGCACGCTGCCCGACTTCGGCAACTTCCGCGTCAGCGCGGAACAAGAGTACGACCGCTACCTCGGGGTGGCCGAACTCATGCCCTACGCCAAGGCGGTCAGCGCCAAGTCGCACGATTTCGACGCGGAGGGCAACGAGACCCATACCGATTACCTGCGGATGATGAAGCTGGTGCAGGAAGCCGGCTACTCGGGTTTCGTCGGCATCGAGTACGAAGGCGGCGGCCTGTCCGAACGCGACGGCGTGCTGGCGACCAAGCGCCTGCTCGAGCGCGTGCGGGAGAAGCTGGCCTGATGCAGCGAATCTGACTTGGACGCGGGGTTAGCATGGAGACTCGCGCCTCCGCGCTTGGCCCAGGCCGGAACACCCGCTGCTTGGCCTGCCCTGTCCTTCCTTATTCCACGGTGCCCTCCCGGCGGGATGAGGCGTTCTCCCATGCGCCTTCTCTGCGGCATCCTCCTGCACGCGGCGGCCCCGGTCATCCTGTTCGGCGCCGCCGGGATCCAGCTGTCCCAAGAAGACCGGCTGCGCCGGCTGCTGCAAGAAGACGGACTGGTGGAGTGGGCCGAGGTCTTGATGCTGTTCGCGGCCGCGGGCTTCGCCGTTGTGGCTGCTCGCCGTCGCCGCGTCCCGCGGTTGAAGCGGCCGGCGCGCCGCCTCCTGATCCTCGGCGCGCTCTTCTTCGGTCTCGTCGCTCTCGAGGAGATCAGCTGGGGGCAGCGCCTGTTCGGCTTCGCCACGCCGAGCGGCATGGCCGAACGCAACGTCCAGGGCGAGTTCACGCTTCACAACCTGGAATTCGTGCACCGCTTCCGGCACATGCCTTTCGTGCTCTGGGGCGTCGGCGGCCTGGTGCTGGTCGCGCAGCGCTCCCAGATCGCGGCGCGGAGCCCCGGCTTGATGCCGCTCCTGCCGACTCGCGGCTGGGTGCCGGTGCTCGTCCTGGTCGCAGCGGTCGGCGCGACGATTGAATACGGGTTCCTCGTCTACGGCCAGGAATCGGCGGTCGACATCGACTTGCGCCGCCACCGCCTGATGACCGAATTCGCCGAGCTTGCCGTCGCCATGGTGGCTTTCGCTTGGGCCGGCCGGGCCATGGACCATGGTCGCGCTGGAGTTCCGGAAGCTGCCGGCGGACTGGAATGAAGGACGATCGCAATCCCCAGGCCGCGCAAATGGCCGATGAGTCGATGGTCCGCAACCTCGCGGCGCAGATCGAAGTCGTGTGGCCGCAAGAGCGCCCATTGCTCGCCGGCTACGCGCTCCCCGCGGCACCCTCGGTCCTCGACCTCGCCTGCGGCACCGGCGAGGCGACCGTGCGGATGGCGGAACTCTGGCCGCACGCGCAAGTGCTCGGAATCGACGTGCACGAGCCGCACCTCGAAACTGCGCGGCGGCTCAGCGCGGGATACGGCGCCCGCGTGAGCTACCAGCTGGGTGATGCTTTCGCATCGGAGCTGCCCGCCGCGTCTTTCGACCTCTCGGTGTGCCGCCACATGCTTCAGGCGGTGCCGGAACCCGAGCGGGTCATCGCCGAAATGGTGCGCGTCACGCGACCTGGCGGCCGCCTGCACCTGGTGATCGAGGACTACGGGATGATGCACTTCCATCCCACGCCGCTCGACGCCGACCGCTTCTGGAGGCTGGGCCCGATCTCCTTTGCCGCGAGCACCGGCACCGACCTGCGGGTGGGCCGCAAGGCCTTCACCATGCTGCGCCGGGCCGGCCTGCTGGACGTGCGGATCGACTACCTGGTGATCGACACTGGGCGCGTTCCGCGCGAGGTTTTCGCCCGCATCTGGGAAGCCTGGCGCGACGGCTACGCCACGGCGATCGCCGCGCACACCACGCTCGCCCTCGACGAAGTCCTGGCCCATTTCGACGGCATGATCGCGGCGATCCGCGATCCCGAAGGCTACGGCGTCTGGCAGTTGCCGGTCGCCACCGGATCGTTGCCGCCGCGGTGAGCACCGGGCACGCGTAGAATCGCCGCTCGCAACGGGCCGATAGCTCAATCGGTAAGAGCTGCGGACTCATAATCCGTAGGTTGCAGGTTCGAGTCCTGCTCGGCCCACCCGGCTACTGTTCGCCCCGCGCGCGGCTGGCTTCGCGTGCGCGCGTCTCGTCGCGGTCGGTGAAATACCAGGGCAAGCGGGTCGCCGCATCGAGCTGCGCGGCTTCGGCCTGGTCGAGCGTGACGCCGCGGCATTCGGTGAGGTCGGCGCCGAGCAAGAACGCGTGTTCGCCGGTCGCGCGCCGGCGCGCCTCCATGGTCTGCACTATCGTCGCCGTCTCCGCTTGGGCGAGGTTGGCGCCGAAAAGCAGCGCACCATCCAGGCGGACCGCGCGCAAGTCGGCGTGCTGCAGCTGTGCGCCGCTCATCTCGGCCGTGCGAAGGGACGCGCCGCGCAGATCGGCGCCCTCGAGATGCGCGTCGACCAGCCGCGCGCCGTCGAGGACGGCGCCGCGCAGATCGGCGCGGCGCAATTCGAGCCCGCTCCAGTCGAAGGGCGGCGTTTCTGCGCCGCGCGGCCAGCGGCCCAGGACGGTGAGGACCGCTTGGACGTCGCTGGCGACCCCGGCTTCGGCCGGCAGCTCGTCTCCGATATCGGCGTCGCCTCGCGGCTCGCCCACGTGGCGATCGACCGGCGGCCCTTCCCAAGCGGCGTTGCCGTGCAAGTAGGCGTGCAGCACTTCGTAGGCCGGACGTTCGTAGGCCGGCGACTCGCGCGCGATCTGTTCGAGAGCGTAGGCGCCGCCGATGCGCGTGAAAGCGCTCTCGGCGCCGGCTTCGCCGAGCTGGCGGGTGGCGCGGAAGAAGCGGTCGGCGATCTGCCCCGCGCGGCCGAGTTCGATCTGCTCCTGGGTCGCGCGCTGCTGCACCTTGCCGGCTTCGAGTTCGCGCCAGGCCGAATACAGGCCCACGAGGATCACCATGCCGCCGACGGTCTGCAGCAAGGTGCGGCGGAACTCGTTCTCCAGTCCGGGCAGCTTGTCGGCGGGCACACCGGCCGCCGCGGCCCGCCGGGCCTGGGCGCGCGGCAGGCGCCAGACCACGCCGAGCACGGCGCAGCCAACGAATACGCCGACCAAGAGGGGAATCAGCTCCATGCCGCCAGGGCTGCCGGCGATCCGCCAGCAGCCCGCCCAAGCTAGCGTGATCCGTCGCTGGCGGCGGCGGATTTGCGCTTCTTGCGCCAGCGCGCGGCATAGATCGCTACGGTCAGACCGACTCCGGTCGTGGCGGACAGCACGCCCAGCGCCGCGACCACCCGCAAGAGCAGGTGGTGGAAGTCCTCGCGGCCGTTCCAGTCCATGATGTGGAAGCCCCAGAAGAAGTCGAAGCGCCGCCAGACGGCGGTGCGCAGCTTCAACAAGGCCCCGGTGCGGGCGTCGACGTACACGTGCACGGCGTCGGGCGCATCGAAGTCGACCCGCCAGGCCGGCGCAACGCCCCCGCGGAACTCGCCGCGGCCGGGGCTCTCGGCGAGGAAACTCGCCGCCGTGACCTCCCCCGGCGCCCGCAGGAAGGCGGCGGCGCGGGTACGGGCTTCGTCCTCGTCCATTTCGCCGAGAGGGGCGCCGGTGGCCGCGTCGTAGAGACCGGGGTCGCCGTCGAAGCGCCAGGTCCAGCGGTCGCGGTACCAGGCGAGCTGCGCGCCGACGGCCGTGCCGACGGCGCCTCGTGCGGCCGTGATTCGCGCTAGCGGAACCAGTCCGGCGGCGAATTCCGCCGTGAGTGCGGGCGCGGCCGGCGGCTCGGCCAGCCAGTGGTCGCCGTGGACTTCCTCGATCGGCCGCCAGGTGAAGAGGAAGCCCGAGACGGTCCACGCGAACAGCTGGAGTCCGACCACCAGGGCCAGCCGCCGGTGCCAGACCCGGAGCGAACGGGAGACCGCCATCTGCGGTTAGACTAGCCGTGCTCCACGATGAAGATTTCCATCACCTACTGCGTGCAGTGAAACTACTTGCCGCGGGCGTCCGGTCTGGCCGCCCAACTCGAGAAGGACTTCGGCGTGGACGCCGAATTGATCAAGGGTCGCGGCGGCGTGTTCGACGTGGTGGTCGACGATGCCCTGATTTTCAGCAAGCACGCCGAGGGCGACCGCTTCCCTGAGGAACGCGAAGTCAGCGAGCGGATCCGCGCCGCCAAGGGCTGACGGCGCTCAAGCTGCCGGTGGCTCCTTCTCGCTCAACACCAGGCGCTTGGTCATCCACTTGCCGCTGTTCCAGCGGCGTATGAAGATCAGCGCGCCCAGGTAGAGCTCGGTGTTCCAGAGCCACCAGACGGTGATCACGCTGCCGTCGAGCACGTGCACCGCCGTGTACGCGATCGGCACGGTCGCCAGCCATGCGATGAGGATGCCGGTCCACATCACGTACTTGTGGTCGCCGGCGGCGCGCAGGGAGAAGCGGTAGGCGATCTGGCAAGCGTCGCCGATCTGCCACGCCGCCACGGCCATCAAGACGCCGGCGCCCAGCCGGATGGCCTCGGCGCGCACCGCCGGATCGGGATCGCGGAGGAACAGTCCCATCAGCTGCTCGCCGAAGATCACGAAAAGCGCGCCGACCGGGATCATGTACATCCACATCATGCGGAGGACCAGGCGCAGGACGCGCCTCGCGCCATCCCAGTTGCTCGCGCCGACCGCGCGCCCGATCAGGATCGATCCCGCGTCGCCGAGCGCGACCGCCGGCATGAACGAGGCGTGGGCGATCTGCAGCGCAGCCTGGTGCACCGCCGCCGACACGGTGCCGAGCGCGCTCACGAAGTAGCTGACGGTCGTGAACGCGGCGATCTCGAGGGTGAACTGCACGCCCGACGCCGTGCCGACCGCGAGCACGCGCCAGAGCCGCCGAAAATCGAGGCGCAGCGCCGACCGGTCCACGCCATCCTCGCGGCGGCGGACCGAGATCATCCACCCGAGCAGCAACAGGGAACAGGTGTCGGCGAGGCCGGTGCCGATCGCCGCTCCGGTCACGCCGAGTCCCGGCAGCCCGAAATGGCCGAAGATCAGCGTGTAGTTGAACAGGACGTTCAACGGGTGGACGATCAAGTCGGCGGCCATCGGCACCCGCGTCTGGCCCAGCGAGCGCAGGTATTCCGCGATCGCCAAGGTCAGGAAATAGGGCAGCGCCAGCGCCAGCCGCATGGCCAGGTAGTCGCCGCCCATCTCCCTCGCGGCCGTCGACAGCGCCGTGGAACCGGACAGAAAGTCGAAAGAATGGCGCGAGAGCGGCGAGAGCAGCAGGCAGACCAGGCCGATGACCACGCCCAGATAGAAGGCATGCGCGCCGAACGCGAGCGCCGCACGCCGGTTGCCGGCGCCGAGGTACTGGCTCACCAGCGACTTCTGCCCGCGCATCACGCCGATTCCGAACGCGAGCAGCGTGAACGCGCTCAAGCCACCCAGGCCGACCGCGGCCAGCGCGTCGGTGCCCAGCCGGCCAACCATGAGGGTGTCGACCAGTCCCTTGAGCGTGAACGACACCATCGACACGCCGATCGGCCACGCGAGACGCAGGGTCTCACGGCGCAGGCCGGCGGCGTCGGCGGGGAGCTGGTCTTCCATGGGACGGGCCGGGCCCGGGCCAATCGTCCAGGTTAACCTTGAGGCGCCTCACGGCGGCGGAGCCGCCGCGCAGTCCGACGTCCATGACCGACCTCCTCGCTCCCCTCGTCCTCTTCGCGATCCTGGCGCCCGCGACGCTTGCGGCCGCGGCCGTCCCGCCGGACGCCATGCAGGAACCGCGCGTGCGCGCGCCCGACCTGGTCGGCCGCGAGTGGCTCAACACCGATCGCCCGCTTGCATCGTGGAAGGACGACCTGGCGGGCCATGTCGTGCTCCTCGATTTCTGGACCTACTGCTGCATCAACTGCATGCACGTGCTGCCCGATCTCGAGCGTCTCGAAAAGGACTTCGCCGCCGAACCGTTCCAGGTGATCGGCGTGCACAGCAACAAGTTCGAGCAGGAAGGCGAAGCCGAGAACATCCGCCAGGCGATCCTGCGCTACGGCATCCGCCACCCCGTGGTGGTCGACGAGGACCACCGCATCTGGAACGGCTTCGCCGTTCGCGCGTGGCCGACGCTGATGCTGGTCGACGCCGAAGGCAAGGTGGTCGGCGGGGTCAGCGGCGAGGGGCACTACGAGCTCCTCAAGGGCGTCATCCAGCGCACCCTCGACGAGCAGCGCGAAGCCGGAGTGCTGGCCGAGAAGCCGCTGCGCACGACCCTCGAGCGCGCACCGGAGATGGCGCTGCGCTACCCCGGGAAGGTAGTTGCGCACGCGGGCGCGCTCTTCATCGCCGATTCCAGCCACCATCGCGTGCTGGAAGTCGACCCCGCGAGCGGCGCGATCCGCCGCGCGTTCGGCAGCGGCGAACCGGGACTCGCCGACGGCGCCGACGACGCGGTGCAGTTCCGCAATCCGCAAGGCATGGCCGTGATCGGCGGCGCGCTCTTCGTCGCCGACACCGACAACCACGCACTGCGCCGCGTCGATTTGAAGAGCGGGGCCGTGAGCACCGTGGCGGGCAACGGCGCGCAAGCACGACCGTTCCCGGAAGCCGGACCGGGACTCGCAACGGCCCTCAATTCGCCGTGGGACCTGGTGGCCGACGGCCAACTGCTGCACGTCGCCATGGCCGGTTCGCACCAGTTGTGGACCTTCGACACGGCGAGCGGAAAGCTGGCGGAACTGGCGGGCAGCGGGCGGGAGAACATCGTCGACGGCCCGGCCGCGGACGCGCAGCTCGCCCAGCCCAGCGGCCTTGCGCTGGTCGGCCGCAGGCTCTACTTCGCCGATTCTGAAGTCAGCGCGATCCGCTACCTCGATCTCGACGCGGCGGAGGTCGGCACGCTGGTCGGCACCGGCCTGTTCGACTTCGGGGACCGCGATGGCGCGAGCACCAGCGCGCTGCTGCAGCACCCGCTCGGGGTCGCGGCCTGGAAGGACTCGCTCCTCGTCGCCGACACCTACAACAACAAGGTCAAGCGCCTGCCGGCCGACGGCAGCCGCAGCGAGAGCCTGCTCGGCACCGGCGCGGAAGGCTTGAGCGAAGACGAGCTGACTTTCTGGGAACCGGGCGGTCTGGCCGTTGACGGCGACACGCTCTACGTGGCCGATACGAACCACCACCGGATCGTCGCGGTCGACCTGCTCACCAAGAAGTGGCGCGTGGTCCTCGGCGGGCCGCGCCGCTGATCCGAACCCGCGCACCGGATTGACTCAGCCGACCCTCCTGGTCGACACCAGCTTCCTGGGCGACGTCCTGTGCGCCGAGCCGCTGGTGCGCGCCGTCGCCGCGCAGCACGCAGGCCCGGTCGACTTCCTGGCGGCACCCGGCGGGGCCGCGCTGCTCGCCAACCACCCGGACCTCCGCCAGGTCCTGGTCTACGACAAGAGGGGCGCCGATCGAGGTCTCGGAGGACTGCGCCGCATGGCGGCGGCATTGCGCGCCCGCGGCTACGGGCGCGCCATCTGCTCGCACCGCTCGTGGCGGACCGCGGTGCTGCTGCGACTGGCGCGGATCCCCGAACGCGTGGGCTTCGACAACGCCTCGGCGGCCTGGCTGTACTCGCGCCGGGAGCCCTATCGCAAGGACCGCCACGAGATCGAGCGCAACCTCGCCCTGGCGGGAGGCGGCGCGTGGGAGCGGCCGCGCGTGCATCCCGGTCCGCAGGAGCGCGCGCGGGCTGCGAGCCTGGCGCCGGAGCCGCCGTTCGTCGCGCTGGCGCCCGGTTCGATCTGGCCGACCAAGCGCTGGCCGGCGCAGCGCTGGGCCGAACTGACCGCGGCGCTCGCCGAGTCCGGGGTCGCCGTCGTCCTGATCGGCGGACCCGAAGACCGCGAGCTCGCCGCGGAGATCCGCAGGCTGGCGGGGGAGCCCGAGCGCGTGGTCGACCTCTGCGGGGCAACCAGCCTGCGCGAGTCCTACGCCGTCCTCGAGCTCGCGGCGGCGCTGGTCAGCAACGACAGTGCGCCGATGCACCTTGGAGTGGCCGCCGGGATCCCGGTGCTGGCGGTCTATTGTTCGACCGTGCCAGAATTCGGTTTCGCCCCGCGCGGCAAGGCCGACCGGGTCTTCCAGGTCGACGGGCTTGCCTGCCGGCCGTGTGGAGTCCACGGCCGCCAGACTTGTCCGGAGAAGCATTTCCGGTGCGGCCTGGACACCGCGGCGGAGGCGGTGCTCGGAGCGCTCCGGCCCCTTCTGGCGACGCCGGTCTGAATTCTTCGCAGGAATCCACCGGCTACACCGGGTTTTCCACAAAGTTTCCCGCTTGTATCCACAACATTTGGTGGTGCCGATCCAGGAACCCCCAAATATTCGGCTCCCCGGCCCTTCACGCCCGGCCGGTCGAGCGGGTACACCTATGCACACGCCCGAACCGGAATCCCCTTTGGAACTCAATCAGGGCGATTCTCTCAAGCGCATTCCGGATAAGGGTTTAGGATGAATACTCCGCTCCGTCAAGGGGCAACGGGCCTGCTGGCGGAAGTGATTCAGGAAACAGCGGCAAGAATAGGAAGGAAGGACGCATGAAGGCGAGCGAGGACGTGACCCGGGCGGCCCGGATGGAATCGATGCAACAAGCGCAACAGAGCGAGCGCAACCTCCCCAGCGATCTGCCGGAACCGCAGCTGACGGACAACGCGCGGAAGGTGCTGGCGAACCGGTATCTCAAGAAGGACAAGGTCGAGGGCAAGGTCATCGAGACGCCCAAGGAACTGTTCTGGCGCGTGGCCAGCGCAGTCGCCGCGCCGGAGTTCGAGGCCGATCCCGTGGCCGGGACGCGCTGGGCGCGCACGTTCTACGAGCTGATGGCGACCGGCACGTTCATGCCGAACTCGCCCACGCTCATGAATGCCGGCCGCGAAATGGGCATGCTTTCGGCGTGCTTCGTGCTGCCTGTCGAAGACTCGATCGAAGGCATCTTCACCACTCTCAAGCACGTGGCGCTCATCCAGAAGGCCGGCGGCGGCACGGGCTTCTCGTTCTCGCGTCTGCGCCCGGACGGCGACATCGTCAGCACGAGCGGCGGCACCACCAGCGGCCCGCTGTCGTTCATCGACGCGTACAGCGCCGGCACCGACGCGATCCAGCAAGGCGCCTTCCGCCGCGGCGCCAACATGGGCGTGCTGCGCTGCGATCACCCGGACGTGATCGAGTTCGTGCGCGCCAAGGACAACCTCGCGCGCTGGACCAACTACAACGTTTCCGTCGCGGTGACCGAGGAATGGATGCAGAACGCGGTCGACCACGCCGCCGACATGGTGGTGGTCGTCAGCCCGCGCGACGGCCGCAAGGCCTGGCTGAGCAAGACGCCGGGACCGCGCCGCATCAGCCGGCCCGACTACGAGGCCTTCGCCGCCGGCGCGCCCGCCGAAGACGCCAGCTACTGGACCTACGGCGAGGTCATGGACAAGATCATCCACTACGCGTGGAAGAACGGCGAGCCCGGCATGCTGTTCATCGACAAGGCCAACGCCAGCAACCCGGTGCCCAACCTCGGGGAATACGAGGCCACCAACCCCTGCGGCGAGCAGTGGCTGCTGCCCTACAGCTCCTGCAACCTCGGCTCGATCAATCTCGCCAAGTTCCACAAGGCGGACGCCGCGCCGACCGCCGAGTGGCGCGAGCGCGTCGACTGGAAGGCTTTCGACCGGGTCGTCGGCCAGACCACGCGATTCCTCGACGACGTGGTGACGATCAACCGCTTCCCGATCCCCGAAATCCGCCTGCGCGCCGACCAGGAACGCCGCATCGGACTGGGCGTGATGGGATTCGCCGACCTGCTCTACAAGCTCGGTGTGCGCTACGGCTCGGAGCGCAGCTTCGAAATCGGCCGCGAACTCGGCAAGCGCATGACCGAAGTCGCGACCCGTTGCAGCGAAGACCTGGTCGCGCGCGAGGGCCGGCCGCCTTTCGGTGCGTGGGACGGCTCCGCACCGCACCAGGCCGGCAAGCCGAAGCGCCGCAACTCGACGCTCACCACCGTGGCGCCCACCGGCACCATTTCGATCATCTCCGGCTGCTCGGGCGGCATCGAGCCGCTGTTCAGCCTGGCCTTCAAGCGCCAGGTGATGAAGGACGTCGACGGCAAGCCGGTGGTGATGAACGAGATCAACCCCGAATTCAAGCGCGCGCTCGAAGCCAAGGGGCACACGCCGGAAGAAATCGACGTGATCGTCGAGGTCGCGCTGTCCGAAGGCAGCATCGCGCACACGAACCTGCCGGCCGAGCTGCGCGACGTGTTCGTGACCGCCCACGACGTCGAATCCGAGCAGCACATCATGATGCAGGCGTTCTGGCAGACCCACATCGACAACGCGGTCTCCAAGACGATCAACCTGCCGCGCGAAGCGACCGAGGACGACGTCCGCACGGCGTTCCAGCTCGCCTGGCGCGAAGGCTGCAAGGGCATCACCGTCTACCGCGACGGCTGCCGCGAAATGCAGCCGATGGCGCTCAAGGAGAAGGTCGCCAAGTCCGAACCCTCGGCGCCCGCGGCGCCGGCCGAATTGCGCCCGGCCAAGCTGCCGGAAATCATGCCGTGCGTGCGCGTGCGGCAGATGACGCCCTTCGGCAACATGCACGTCAAGATCTCGGTCGATCCGCACACGGAGCGCGAAGTCGAAGTCTTCGCGCAGCTCGGCAAGGGCGGCGACGTGGCCAACTCGGACCTCGAAGCCATCTGCCGCATCGTCTCGCTGTTCCTGCGCTGCGGTGGCCGCTGCGAAATGGTGGCCAAGCAGCTCGAAGGCATCGGCAGCTCGTTGACCGTTCCCAGCAAGGAAGGCCGCATCATGAGCCTTGCCGACGGCCTGGCGAAGGCGCTCGACAAGTACTTGCGCGTCAAGGCCAAGTGCGGTCTGCGCGCAATCCTGCTCGGCGAAGTCGATTTCGCAGCCTTGGCGCTAGCGAGCAACGGCAATGGCGGCGGCGCGCCGGCCGGTTTCGGGATGCCCAGTGCGCGTCCCGGCAGCGGCACGGGAGGCGCGTTCAAGGTCAAGTGTCCGGCTTGTCAGAACGCCCTCGCTTTTGAGGAGGGGTGCTGCAAGTGTTATGGCTGCGGGTTTTCGCAGTGTTGATGTAGCTGGGCCGCCACGAAGAAGAAATCCGGGCTTCGCTGCGCTGCGCGCAGAGGCGCCCGGATTTCTTCTTCGTGGCGGCCTTGTCGTCGCACTGCTGAGGGCCGAAGCCGGACGGGGACTGGCGAAACCGACCAAGAAGAAGAGAAGAACCGAAGGCCGGTGAAGGAGAAGAGGGGGTGAGGATTCCTCACGATTGAAGAGGGACTCTTGCTCCTGTCTCTTTTCTGGTCGCGTTCGCTGCGGGGCTGGCGCCTGGTCGTCGGCGGCGAGTTTCGAATCCGAACTCCGGTGGGCGAGTGGTTCCGTGCCGCCGAGGCGGCTTCGAATCTGTGGAGCAGCGCCGGAAGCCAGACCCCGCGAGGTCCTAGAGCCGCACCCGGCTCGCCGCCGCCGCCGCCTTGGCGAGCTTCAAGCCTTCTTCCAGCGCGGCGGCGACACGCGCGAAATCGGTCGCGCTCTCGCTGCCGTCCAACGAGAATCGGATGACGGAGCTGCGCAGCAAGGGCGCGAGCCCGGTCGCCGCGAGCACCGAGGATTCGCTGTGGCCGTGGCTGCTGCAAGCGCTGCCGCTGCCCACCTGGACGCCGCGGACTTCGAGCGCGTGGAGCAGCGTCTCGGCCGGCGCTCCAGGAAAAGCGACCGACACGATCGAACCCAGGCGCTCGGCCGGGCTCCCGGGACCGAGCAGCACCAGGTCGGGCGCCACGCCGCGCATTGCCGCGAGCAGCGCGTCCTGGCGTTCGACATAGCGCCGCGGGTTTTCGCGCAAGCGTTCGCTGCGGACGCGGGATGCGACGGCGAAGGCCGCGGCGCCCGCCACGTTCTCCGTCCCGCTGCGCAGGCCGGCCTCGTGTCCGCCGCCGGACATCTGCGGCACGGGATCGGCGGCATCGGGATGGAGGAGCAGCGCCGCGCAACCGCGCACCCCACCGATCTTGTGCGCCGCGACGGCGAGGGAGTCGGCGCCCAGCGCCGAGATCGGCGTGGGCAGCTTTCCGGCTCCTTGCACGGCGTCCACGTGGAAAGCCGCGTGCGGAGCGAGATTGCGCACCAGGCCGACCAGGTCGGCGATGGGATTCACGCCGCCGAGTTCGTTGTTCGCCCACTGGACGACGACCAGTGCGACGTCGGGACCGAGCAGCGGCTGCAAGGCCTGCGCTCGGATCAGGCCGGCCGCGTCGACGGGGATGGAGGCGAGCACGAAGCCCTCGTCGCGCAGCGCGATCGCCGCCTGTGCCGCCGAAGGGTGCTCGGCGGCGCCCACCAGGATCCTCGGCGGCTTGCCGCCGGCCGCGCGCTCGACCCGGCCGCGGACCCGGCGCGCCAGGCCCTGGATCCCCAGATG
>DASWJW010000087.1:0-3407 GCA_036396955.1 Planctomycetota bacterium | reverse complement strand
GCCACGCCGTTCAAGTTCCGCGGCGGCTTCGCTGCCGGTATCCCAGAGCGGGTTGGTGTGATTCAAATGCGTGAAGATCACTTTGGTAGAGGAGACTCCCACTGCCGTTTCGATCAGATCCATGGTGTGGAGTACCGTCGGATGCGGGATCTGAGTCATGTCGCGCCCCGGCAATTCCTCTCCCGAGAAAAAACTGCCGTCGATGACGAGGTAATCCACGCGTCCGACGAGGTCGGCGAGTTTCTTGTCCCAACTCTCCCAGCGATCGATGTCGGGCACGTAGAGCAAGCGGCCTTGATGCAGGAATTCGACTTCAAATCCATGCGTGTCGGCGAATTCGTCGCGGTGCGGCACTCTCC
Organism: Planctomycetota bacterium; assembly: GCA_036396955.1. Taxonomy (GTDB): domain Bacteria; phylum Planctomycetota; class UBA1135; order UBA1135; family UBA1135; genus DASWJW01. The sequence continues at coordinate 3,048 of DASWJW010000087.1, read as the reverse complement.
AGGGCGTGACCTGCAACCGCCCTCCTAGTCGAAGCGGGTGCCCGCTTTCGAACGGGTGCAACTCGATTTGCCCCATCGCGACGAGTTGACTCCACGGTGCGTTTCCAGTCAGGAATTCCGACATGGCCCGGCTGGCATACACGGGGACATGATCGGCGTCGACCGATTCCCGGCCCAGATACATGAGTCCGGTGTAGTGCCCCATGTGCGCATGGGTGAGGAGGATTCCAGCTAGCGGCAAGTCACCCATGGATTCGATCTGAGCCGGCATGTCCGGTGTGGCATCGACGAGCCACCAACGATCCGTCTCGACAATTGCCAGTGCGGCTACGCGGTGGTGAGGCGCGGGGTGCGCGCGGGCCTGCGCACAAGTCTCCTGATCGCAGCCGAGGTGTGGCACACCACCATCTTGGGACGCGCCGAGAAGCCGAACATTGGGCGCCGGAGTCGACCAAGCGGATGCCTCGGTGGAAGGCGGCTCGGACACCGGCCGACTTGCGGCGCATGCGGGCACGCTGCCAGCGAAGAGAATGAAGAGAATCGGAAGTCTGGGGCGCACGCCGGCAGAATACCCCGGTGACGCTGCGCGGACGCCTGGCCCCGAGTCCGACGGGGGTGCTGCACCTCGGCAATGCGCGCAGCTTCCTGCTCGCGTGGCTCGACGTGCGCGCGCGCGGCGGCGAAGTGCTGTTGCGCATCGAGGACCTCGACGGCCCGCGGATCAAGAGCGGCGCCGCCGAAGCCGCCATCGAGGATCTCGCCTGGCTCGGTCTCGACTGGGACGCCGGCCCCGTCTACCAGCGGCCGCGGCTGGCGTGCTACCGGGCCGCGCTCGAGAAGCTGGCGGCCGCCGGGCTCGCCTATCCCTGCACTTGCACGCGCCGCGACGTCGAACTGGCCGCCAGTGCTCCGCACGCCGGCGAAGAAGGCCCGCTCTATCCCGGCACTTGCCGCGGCCGTTTCGCCGACGCGGCGGCGGCGCGGGCGGCGAGCGGCGCCGAGCCGTGTTGGCGATTCGCCGTTCCAGCGGGTGCGGCGGTGGAATTCGCCGATCGTCATGCCGGGCCGCAGCGGATCGCGGTCGGCCGCGAGCTCGGCGACTTCGTGATCTGGAAGAAGGACGGCGAGCCGGCCTACCAGCTCGCGGTGGTGGTGGACGACGCCGAACAAGGCGTCAATTCGATTTTGCGCGGCGCCGACCTCCTGCCCAGTGCCGCGCGCCAGACCCTGCTCTACCAAGCGCTCGGGCATGCGCCGCCGGAATTCGCGCACGTGCCGCTGGTGGTCGGCAGTGACGGGCGCCGGCTCGCCAAGCGCCACGGCGACACGACGCTGAGCCAGTTCCGCGCGGCGGGATACGACGCGCCCGCGCTCTTGCGCTGGCTGGCGGAAGTCTCCGGTCTGGCGCCGCCGCGCCGCGCGTATGGTTGTGCGCGCGATCTGCTCGCGGACTTCGCTCTGGCCCGCGTGCCGGCGGCGCCGGTGGTCTGGCGCGGCGCGCTCTAGTCGGGGTCCGGCAGGGCGACTTCGGGGCCGCCGGGGAAGGCTTCGATGCGGACCGCGCGGCGGTCGCCGTCGCGCAACCACGCCGGCAGCTTGCCGTGCAGGCAGCTTCCCCAAGCGAATTCGCGAAGGCTCGCGTGTTCGGCCGGGAGTTCGGCGAGCGCTTCGGCAAGGCAGCCGGTGAGCGCGTCGAGCACGGCCTCGCGGTCCTCGAACCGGGTGACCGTGAGGAAGGCCTCCCAGGGATCCGCGCCGTCGCGCACCGCTTTCGCATAGCTGGTGATGCCGCTGCCGTGGGTGCGGGTCAGCAGCAGGCGCGCCAGCAGCTGGCTGGCCGCGTGGAACTCGGGATCGCGGGTTCCGGCCAGCTCGAGCACTTCGGTGCGGTAGTCGTCGTAGGTCATGCGCATGAGCTCGGGCAGGTCGGGCAGCCAGATCGGAGCGGTGAACGCGTAGTGGCGGTCCTCGCTGTTGGTCAGCTCGATGCGCCGGCCCCAGCCCGACAGCACCAGGCCGGCGTGCAGGAGCTGGTGCACGTCTTCGGCGCTCGGCGGTGCCGCGAGCGCGAAGGCCAGGTACTCGGCAAGGCCTTCGTTCAGCCATTCGGGGTATTCGCCTTCCTCGAGCAGGTGGTGGACCAATTCGTGGCGGAGGTAGGTGCGCAATTGGCGGCGGGGGACCGCGGCGAGTTCCAGCCGGCAGGGCCGCCCCGGCCGGCTCACGTGCCGGCCACTCTCTCCGCTGCCCAGACGCAAGTGGCCGCCTTCGGCTTGCGGAGTGCCGCACCAGACTTCGATCGGAGTGCGGCGGATGGAGACGCCGAGCAGGTTTGACAGGACCAGCAGGTCTTCCTGGATCCAGTCGGTCAGGTCGAGCGCCAAGGCCGGATCGAGTCCGCTCTCCACGAAGCAGGTCGTCCCCGGAGCGTCCGCCGACCGCCAGAGCGAGCCCGGTGCGGCGCACGAGGCGACCAGCAGCACGGGGACCCAGCGAGGGATGGAAGCGCGGAGCGCAGGACTCACGTCCAAGGCTACCCCACGATCGGCGCCTTCGAGGACCTACCGGTGGAATCCCGGCTCCGGGCAAAAAAAACACCCTGCGGCCGCGAATGGGCGCGCAGGGTGTCTTGGCGTACCTGGGATCAGTCGAGGTACGGGTCGTCCGGATCGTGGTTGAGGAACAACTTGGACGCCATGTCGTAACTGTGGTTGCTGTCGCGCAGCAGCACCTGGCCCTTCTGGCCGAGGTCGTCGAAGATGTTGCGGGTGCAAGCGCCGAGACTGAACACGAGGAACAGACAGGCCAAGGCAGCGAGGATGCGGGCTCTCTTCATCGGGGACCGGGCGTCGGGGGCGGGGGCTCGAGGGTTGTCTCGAAAGTGGGCGCGAAAGCGGCCCGCGGGCTTGAGAGCCTAGAGGGCTCCGAAGCGGTCGTCAACGCTGTAGACCGCCTGCGGGCAGGGGTTACGCGCTCCCCGGCGGGAAGACTGTGAGGAGGTCGAGGTTCCAGGCGGGCTGCTGGCGGCCCCCCACGGCCTGGGTCGCC
>DASWJW010000086.1:0-31024 GCA_036396955.1 Planctomycetota bacterium | reverse complement strand
CCAACGGCGTCGAAAGACCGCCCCGGTCTTCCGCCCACCACACCACACCACCCAAACGAACTAGATCGCGCCTTCTTGGAACGACCAGCCGAACTGCGGATCGAAATCCTGATCCCGCGGCACGATGATCGCATTCTTCATGCAAACCTGTTCGCACAGCTTGCAGGAAACGCAGGCCTTGGCCTCGACCACCGCGAGCATATCGCTCATGTGCCCGCCCTCGCCTTCACGCGGCACGAGCTCGATGCAGTCGAAAGGGCAGACGTCGACGCAGTACTCGCAGCCGGTGCACAAGTCGTCGATGACGACGGCCTTGGGGATCTCCTTGGGCTTGATGCGCTCGACGATCTCGCCGTCGCGGCCGGTGATCGCGTCGAAAGGGCAGTAGATCCCGCACACCGAGCAGTTGATGCACAACTTGGGGTCGATGTGGAAGATCTCTTTCGACAAGCCGGTGATGGCGTTGGTCGGGCAGACCTTCTCGCAGACTGTGCAGCCGGTGCATAGATCGGTGATGAAGTGGCTGTGCCACTCGAAGGCCTGCAACGCGGCTTCGCCCGTGAAGGCGTGCAGCTCGAGGAGCTGGTGCGCGTCGTAGTGCTCGCGGATCTCGAGCGCCGGAACCGGCAAGTCGAGCGCGAGCGTGAAGCGGTCGGGGAACGCCGCCGAACGGTTGCAGAGACCCGCGCGGACCTTGGGGTCGCCGACCAGCGCGCTCACGTAGAGGCGCCGGCCGGTGGTGGCGACCGTGAGTTCGTAGCGCGGCATCGCGTCGCCGAGTCCGAACTTGAAGCGGTCGCGCGTGGGCGGAAGCGAGCGTGCGAACTGGACCCTCAGGCGCCAGTGGCCGGGCTCGAACTCGGCCCATTCGTATTCGCGGCCGTAGCGGCGGTCGAACTCGGCGGGGTCTTCGTCGGAACCGGCGGCGAGGAAGGTCTCCCAGGCGCCTTCCCAGCCTTCGACCGGTTCGAGCACGACCACGTCGCCTTCGAGAGGCGGCGGCAGTTCGCCGCTGAAACCGATCGCCACCGTCGGACAGGTGTCGACGACCGCGCGCGCGTTGACCGAAGGAACGAAGGGGTCGTGGCCTTGGCGAGCCCGCGCCTTGCGCTCGTCGCCGACCCCGTACATCTCGAAGATGTCCGGGAATTCGTTGGCGCAGGCATCGCAAGCGATGCACTTGGCGGGATCTACGGCGAAAGTGTCGGACATCGGTGCGGTTGCCGGCCGGAGCGGGAAGGACAGGCTGGCCCAGAAGGCCGCACATCTTAGGGGCCCCCGGATCGGCCCTCAAGCCGGGCGGAGCGCCCCAACCAGCTTGGCTGCAACAGGATACCGCATCTACGGCGATTCCCGGTCCGGACTGGACTCCGGCTCCTGTGCGGGGGGGTGGAGGTCTCCGCTCCGCACCCGGTACGCCCGCTCCGCGCGGCGGTGCGCGTGGCGCATCAACCGCAGGATCTCGGTTCGCTCGACCATCCCCAGGAAGCGGCCGGATTCGACCGAGTCGATGACCACGGCGGTGTTGCCGCGGAAGTTCTGGAAGAAGACCGCGACCTCGGCGACGGTCGCCGCGGCGGGCACGGCGGCTTCGCCGGGGCTCCAGCCGGCGAGGTCCGCGGCGACCACCAGGCGGGCCACCTTGGGGTCGTAGGCGAACTCGTCCAGATCGGCCACCGCGATCACGCCGACCAGGCGCTGGCCGTGTTCCACCACCGGCAGGGCGTTGAAGGGCGAATGGTTGGCGAAACGCAGGACTTCGTCCATGCCGGCGTCGGCCGGCAGCGTCGCGCGGCTGCTGCGCATCACCCGCTCGACGGGCAGTTCGGCGATGGAGCCGTCCCGTCCGCGCCAGAGCGTGCGCGCGCGGCGGCGGAGCAGCACCCGCCAGCCAGTGGCGGAATCGCGGGGCGCGTGGGTGATGAGCTGGGACATGGGGACTTCGCCCGAGCCCACGAGCGCATAGCGCAGCAGGAGGGGGCCGACCAGCTCGAAGACCAGCACCGCGCCGAGGATCACGCTCAGGAGCAGCTCCGACAATTCCCCGCTGTAGCGCTGGCCGACGACACCCGCCAAGGCGATGGCCGCGCCAGCCTGGCACAGCAGGCCCAGGCCCGGCTGCGCGGTCGCCCCGAGCGTGATGCCGCCGATGCGCATTCCCATGCGCGTACCGACGATCTTGCCGATGGTCCGCGCGAGCACGTACAGAGCGATGGTCACGCCGCTCGCCACGAAGACCTGTATGTCGAGGTGCCAGCCGCCGAGCACGAAGAACGCGACGTATGCCGGCTGCGCGAAAGTCTCCATCGAGACCTCGATCGGGTCGAAGAAGTTCGAGCGGTTCGCCACCACCGCGCCCGTGACCAGGAACGCGAGCATGTGCGGCACGTCGGCAAGCTCGCAGACGCCGATGGTCAGCAGCAGGATCGCGGCGAGCGGCAAGGACGGATTGCGGGGGCCGATCCGCTTCTGCAGCTCGATCAGCGCGTAGCCCGCGACCAGCCCGGCGAGCAGCGAACCCGCGAGATCCCAGGCGATCGGCAGCGGGCCGGCGGCGGCTTCGCCGCCCTGCATCGAGGCCAGCACCAGCAACGCGATCTCGAAGGCGAACACCGCCACCAGGTTGGACAGCGCGGTGAGCAGCAGCAGCGACTCGCTCAACGGGCCGGCCGCCCGGTACTCGCGCACGACCGACAACGTGGTCGCCGGCGCCACCGCGACGGCGAGCACGCCGAGCAGGACCGCGGCGGCACCGTCGCCGATCGCGGGCAGCACCGCCAGCGTCACCAGTGTGAACGTGAGCAAGCTCTCGATCACCACGATCGCGAACATGCCGCGCGCGATCGGCCGGAAACGGTCGATCCGGAAGTGCCCGCCGAGCACGAACAGCACCAGCGCCATGGCGAAGTCGTTCACCGGGCGCGACAGGATCTCGAAGTGGCCGCTCCATGGCGGCGTGCCGTCGCCGAACAGCTGGGGAAGGTAGTGGAAGCCCACGCCGGTTGCGAGGTAGCCGGTGAGCGCGGGCAGGCGCAGCATGCGCGCGAGCACGCCGGCGATCGTGCCGATCGCCAGCACCAGGCCGAGCGACAGCAGGAGTCCGTCGAGCGGTGATTCCGCGAGGGCGTCGATCCAGGCTGCGGCGCGCGGCATCACGGTCAGTGCGCGCTCGCCCAGTCGGGACCGTGGCCGACGTCGACGACCAGCGGCACGTCGAGCTGCCAGACGCCTTCCATTTCCTGGCGCGCGAGCGCTTCGAGCGCCGGCAGCTCTGCGACCGGGCAGTCGAAGACCAATTCGTCGTGCACTTGCAGGATCATCCGCGCACGCAGCCCTTCGGCGGCGATGCGCCGGTCGACGCGCACCATCGCGACCTTGATCAAGTCGGCCGCAGAGCCCTGCACCGGCGTGTTCACGGCGACGTTCTGCGCCTGCGCGCGCACGCGGCCGTCCTGGCTCTGCAGCTCGGGGACCGGCCTGCGGCGGCCGAGCAAGGTGCGCACTTCGCCGCTCTCGCGCGCTTCTTCGAGCGTGCGGTCGAGCCAGCCTCGCACTCCCGGCAAGGCCTCGAAATAGGCGTCGATGAACGCGCGCGCGTCGCCGATTGAGATCTTGAGCTGGCGCGCGAGCCGCGCCGGACCCATGCCGTAGAGGATTCCGAAGTTGATCGTCTTGGCGCGCGAGCGCATGTCGGGCGTCACCGCGTCGGGCGCCACGCCGAACACCAGCGCCGCGGTGCGCGCGTGCACGTCGGCGCCGTCGCGGAAAGCCTGCGCGAGCAGCGGGTCGCCGGCGAGGTGCGCCACGATGCGCAGTTCGATCTGCGAGTAGTCGGCCGAAACCAGCTCCCAGCCGGGCGCGCGCGCCACGAAAGCGCGCCGGATCTCCCGGCCTTCCTCGCTGCGGATGGGGATGTTCTGCAGGTTCGGGTCGCTGCTCGACAAGCGGCCCGTGCTCGCCACCGCCTGGTTGAACGAGGTGTGGATGCAGCCCGTTTCGGGGTGCAGGTAGCCGGGGAGCGCGTCGACGTAGGTGCCGCGCAGCTTGACCACGCGCCGGTACTCGAGCAGCGCGTCGACGATCGGCACGCCTTCGTACTGCTCGAGCGTGCCGGCGTCGGTGCGGTACCCGGTCTTGGTCTTGCCGACCCGCTTGACCCCGGCGGCGTCCTGGATCTTCAGCGAGTCGAAGAGGATCGGACCGAGCTGCTTGGGCGAGTTGAGGTTGAACGCCGTGCCGGCGAGCTCGTGCACGCGCTTCTCGAGTTCGAATTGGCGCTTCTCGAAGCGCTTGGAGAGCTCGCCGAGGCGTTCGCGGTCGACCTTGACGCCTTCGGCCTCCATACGCTGGAGCACGGGGACCAGCGGCATCTCGACTTCGCGGAACAGCCGTTCCGCGCCGACGTCGGCGAGCGCGGGCTCGAGGATCCGGCGCAAGCGCCAGGTGGTGTCGGCGTCCTCGCAGGCGTAGCGCGCCACGTCTGCCACCGGCACCAGGTCCATGGTGGTCTGCGTCTTGCCTTTGCCGATCACTTCGCTGGTCGCGATCTTGCGGACGCCGAGATAGCGCGAGGCCAGTGCGTCGAGGTTGTGGGGCGCCAGCGGATCGACCAGGAAGTGCGCCACCATGGTGTCGAACTCCCAGCAGTCGACCGGCGCGCCGGCGCGCGCGAGGATGTGCGCGTCGTACTTGAGGTTCTGGCCGGTCTTGGGGAGCACCGGATCGGCGAGCACCGCAGCAAGGTAGGCGAGCGGCTCTTCGCCGCCGGGTCCGCGCAGCGGCGGTTCCAGGTTGAGCGGCACGTACCAGGCCTGGAGCGGCTGCCAGGCGAACGAAACGCCGACGGCGCGCGCGCGCAGGGGGTCGAGTCCGGTGGTCTCCGTGTCGACCGCGAAGCCGCCGCTCGCCGCGAGCCCAGCGCGCAGTTCCTCCAGGAGCGCCGGCGTGTCCACCAGCCGGTAGTCGCGTTCTTCGTCGGCGGCCGCGTGGGCGCCGGCTTCGTCGGCGAAGCGTTCGGCCAGCGACTCGAACGCGTGCGCCGAGCAGAACGCGTGCAGGCCTGGCCGGTCGGGGTCCCGCGGCACGAGCTCGACCGGCGAGGGCAGCGCGAGGTCGGTGCGCAGCGCCACCAGCTCGCGGGCCTGCCGGGCCGTGCCGGCGTGCGCTTCGAGGTTTTCGCGGAGCTTGCCTTTCTCCTCCAGCGGCCCGCGTGCGAGAACGGTTTCGAGGTCCCCGTACTTTTCCAGCAGCTGGGTCGCGCGCTTGGGGCCCACGCCGGGGATGCCCGCGACGTTGTCGCTGCTGTCGCCGACCAGCGCCTGCCAGTCGATCATCTGCTCGGGAGCCACGCCGAATTTCTCGCGCACCTCGGCGGGTCCGAGTTCCGGCAGCAATTCGCCGCGCCGCGGCGGCGGACACAGGCGCACGCGTTCGCTGACGACCTGCGCGAAGTCCTTGTCGCCCGCGCAGAGCAGCACGTTGTACCGCTCGGCTTCGCCGGCCTTGGCAAGAGTCGCCAGGATGTCGTCCGCCTCGAAGCCCTTGAGCTCCAGCGACGGCAGGCCGAGCAGTTCGCAGGCTTCCTGCATCCACGGCAGCTGCATGGCGAGGTCTTCGTCCATGCGCTCGCGGGTCGCCTTGTAGGCCGGCGAGAGTTTGTGGCGGAAGGTCGGCCCGGCCCGGTCCCAGGCCACGGCGACCGAGTCCGGAGCGTGTTCGTCGAGGACGCGCAGCAAGCTGGCGAGGAAGCCGAACAGCGCGCCGGACGGCCGTCCTTCGCCGTCGGTCAGGCCGCGCACGGCGAAGAAGGCCCGGAAAGCCAGCGCGGTGCCGTCGACGAGCAGGAGCTTGGGGTCGGAGTCGGCCACTTGCTGCTACAGGTACTTGAGGAGCACGAAACCGCCGATCAGGAGGATGGCGAAGCCGACCGCGGCGACGTCGAACCAGCGGCCCATCCAGTTCGCGATCGGGCGGCCGAAGAACTGCAGCAGCAGCCCTTCGGCGAAGAAGCGCAACGAGCGCCCGAGCGCCGAAGCCGCGAGGAAGGGCAGGAATTCGTAGCCGAGAATGCCGCTGGCGATGGTGAACACCTTGAACGGGATCGGCGTGATCGCGGCCAGCAGGATGCCGAGGAAACCGTTCTCCTCGTACCACGCCGTGATCTTGTCGAAGACCACCCGGTCGGCATCGTAGAGATCGAGCAACCACACGCCGAGCGTGTCGTGCAGGAACGCGCCGATCGCGTAGCCGAGCATCGCGCCGAGCACCGAGGCCACCGTCGTGACCAGCGCGAAGTGCAGCGCGCGGTCGGGCCGGCCGGCGCCCATGGCCAGCAGCAGCGGGTCGGGCGGGAGCGGGAAGAACGACGCTTCGGCGAACGACAGCCCGAACAGCGCCTTCTCGGCGCCCGGCTTTTCCGCGAGCGCGAGCATCCAGTCGTACACGTACCGCAGCGAGCGCAGCGGATGCAGGAGGAAGCCGAAGAAACGGCTCAAGTCGCGGGGCTGCGCAGGTCGCGCAGGGTCCATTCGACCGAGCTGCGGCCGCGGAATTGGTTGAAGCCGGCTTCGAAGACCACATCGACGCGGTCGTTCGCCTGCAGACCCGCAAGGCGGTCGGCCATGCGCCAGGCGAGGGTGCGCACGGTGGCGCCGTCGCGGTCCAGCTCGAGCGAGGCATGGCTGCCGTCGCCGAGCGGCCGCGGCGGCGCGAGCAGGCGTGCGCCCGTGCAAAGGAAGAGCGGCCGCGGGCAGCCTTCGCCGTAGGGCGCGAGCCGCTCGAGTTCGCGGACGGCTCCGGAGTCGAGCTCGTGCGGGGCGACTTCCATGTCGACCTCGAGCGTCGGCGGCGCCGGCGCGGCGGACTCGGCGGCGGCGCCGCGCAGCAGACCGGCGATCGCTTCGGCGTGGACCGGATCGAATTGGAAGCCGGCCGCGCGGGCGTGGCCGCCGAAGCCGGAAAAGAGTTCGCGCGCCGGTTCGAGGATACGCATCAAGTCGTGGCCTTCCGGCGCGCGCGCGCTGCCGCGCGCGATGCCGGGTGAGCATTCGGCCCACAACAAGGCGGGCAGCCCGGTCGCTTCCATCAGCCGGTTGCTGACGATGCCGAGGACCCCGACGTGGGCTTCGGGCTCGCCCAGGAACAGCACGCGGTCGCCGCGGTCCTGGGCGCGTTCGACCGCACCGGCGAGGCGTTCGATCTGGCGGCTCTCGATCTCGCGGCGTTCGACGTTGAGGCCGTCGAGCTCGAGCGCGAGCGCCCGCGCCTCGACCGGATCGCTCGCCGCCAGGATCTGGAACGCACGCTCGGCCTTGCCGAGCCGCCCGGCGGCGTTGAGGCGCGGCGCGAGCTTGAAACCGAGGTCCTCGGTGGTCGGGACACCGCGGATGCGGGCGACTTCGCAGAGCGCCCGCAGGCCCGGAAACCCGCTGTTGCCGATCGCGCGGAGCCCGTGCGTGACCAGCGCGCGGTTGGGCCCGCGCAAGGGCATCACGTCGGCCACCGTGGCGAGCGCGGTCAGGCCGAGCGCGTCGACCAGGAAGCGGCGTTCCGACTCGGGCAGCTTGCCGTCGCCGCGCAGCTCGCGGAGCAGCGCCCACGCGAGCATCCAGGCCACGCCGGTGCCGCAGAAGTGCTGGAAGACGCCTTCCTCGGGATCCACCCACGGATTGACCAGCGCGGCGCAGCGCGGCAGCTCGGCGCCGGGCAGGTGGTGGTCGACCACGATCACCTGGATGCCCTCGGCGGCGAGCTCGGCGAGCGGGGCGACCGCCGTGGTGCCGTTGTCGACCGCGATCACCAGCCGCGCGCCGCGTGCGCGGATCGCGGCCAGGCTGTTGGCGCCGAACGAATAGCCGTCGCGCACCCGGTCGGGCACGAAGACGCTCACCGGGTGGTCCAGCAGCCGCAGCAAGCGGTAGAGGAGCACGGCGCCGCAGGTGCCGTCCACGTCGTAGTCGCCGTGCACCAGGACCGGGGTGCGCGCCTTGAGCGCGGCGCACAGCACGGTGACGGCGGCCTGGCAGCCGGGCAGGTCGAGCGGGTCGGGGAGCGAGCCCAGGCTCGGGTCGAGGAAGCCGCGTGCGGAATCGGGCTCCTCGACCCTACGATTCACCAGTGCCTGGGCCGCGATCGGCCCCAGGCCGAGCGCCGAGCGCAAGCGGTCCCGGGCGACGGGCTCGTCCGGCAGCAAGCGCCAGCGGTACTGCGCGGAAAGCTCCAATCCCACGCCGCGCATTCTAGGGTGACCACGCGCGCGAATCTCCCCATCCCGCCGATGAACGCACTGCTCGAGCAGGGCGTCGCGCGCGGACTGCACGCCCAGGGCCGCGAAGCCCTGCGCGAAGCGCTGCACCAGTCCCTGGACGACTACCGGGCGCGCTGGCGCGCCCGCGGACCCGGCGTTCCCGCCGAGCCGATCGGGCCGGCTTTCTGGGCCGAGGTCGAAGCCCGCCTTGCGGTCACGCCGGCGGTGGCGCTGCGGCGCGCGCTGAACGCGACCGGAGTGGTCCTGCACACCGGCCTGGGGCGCGCGCCCTGGCCGGCCGAAGCCGCCGGCGCGGCGGTCGCCGCTTCGCGCTACGCGGTGCTGGAGATCGACCGCGACACCGGCGGGCGCGGGCAGCGCGAGAACGGCGTCGAGGCCTTGCTCCGGCGCGTCACCGGCTGCGAAGGCGCGCTGGCCGTGAACAACAACGCGGCGGCCGTGCTGCTCATGGTGGCGGCGCTCGCGCGCGGCCGCAAGGTCGTGCTGGCGCGCGGCGAGATGGTCGAGATCGGCGGCAGTTACCGGCTGCCCGAGGTCGTCGCGGCCGCCGGCGCCGAACTGGTCGAAGTGGGGACCACCAACCGCGTCCGCGCCGAGGACTACGTGCAAGCGCTCGCCGATCCGGCGGTCGCGCTGGTGCTCAAGGTGCACCCTTCGAATTTCGAAGCGCGCGGTTTCGTCGCCGAAGCCACCCTCGACGAGCTGCGCGAGCCGTGCCGAGCGCGCTCCGTGCCGCTCGTCTACGACCTCGGCTCGGGCGTGCTCGCCGGCACGGCCTTGCCGGTCGCAGCCGGCGAGCCGAGCGTGCTCGCGGCGTTGCGCGCGGGCGCGGACCTGGTGAGTTTCTCGGGCGACAAGCTCCTGGGCGGTCCGCAAGCCGGCCTGGTGGTGGGGGCCGCCCCGCTGATCGGGCGGCTGCGCCGCGACATGCTCACCCGCTGCTTGCGCCTCGACAAGACGCTGCTCGCCGCGCTCGAAGCGACGCTCGCGCTGCACGCCCTCGGCGAGCGCGCGGCCACCGCGCGGATTCCGGCGTTGCGGATGCTCGCCGTCGCCGCCGAAGAACTGCACGCCCGCGCCACGGCGCTGGCCCAGCGGGTGCGCGCCGCCGTGCCCGGCGTGGAGGTCGAGGTGGTGGCGAGCGAGGGCCGGGTCGGCTCGGGGGCCGCCCCGAACGCGGCGCTGCCGAGCGCCGCGCTCGCGGTCGCCGCGGGGTCGCAGGGGGGAGCCGCGCTGGCCCGCCGGCTGCGCTGCGGCGAGCCGCCCGTGTTCGGTCTGCTGCGCGACGAGCGCCTGCTCCTCGACCTGCGCACCGTGGCGCCCGAGGAAGAAGACCGCTTGCTGCAGGCGCTGGTCAGCGCGTGTCGGCCGTCGGCTTGAGCCACCGTTCGATCACCGCCAGGAATGCGCGGGAGTCGAGCGGCTTGGTCAAGTAGTCGTCCATGCCGGAAGCGAGGCATTTCTCGCGGTCGCCTTGCATCGCGTGCGCGGTCATCGCCACGATCGGCACGCGCTCGGCGCCGGTCCGGTCCTCGCGGCGGCGGATCTCCTCCGCGGCTTCGTAGCCGTCCAGGATCGGCATCTGGCAGTCCATCAGGATCATGTCCCAGGAGCCCTCCGCGAGCCGGTCGAGCGCCTCCTGGCCGTTCTTGGCGGTATCGGTCTGGACGCCGAACTTCTCCAGCATGCGAGTTGCGAGCCGCCGGTTGACCGGGTTGTCGTCGACCAGCAGCACCCGCGAGGTCGTCTGCGGACCCGCCTTGCGCGCTTCGCGTTGCGGATCGTCGCGGTGCGAGCCGAGCACTTTGAGGATCTCGCTCCGCAAGTTCTGGAAGCGCACCGGCTTGGTCAGCCGCGCCTGGAATCCGGCGGCGCGCGCGTCGTAGTCGGTCGCGCCGCTGAACACCGAGGCGAGCAGCACCAGCGAGACGTCGTCGTAGAGCGCGTCGGTCCGGATCGCCGCCGCGAGGTCCGCGCCGTTGAGTCCCGGCATGTTCTGGTCGCTGACCACGAGGTGGAAGGGGTCGCCGCCGTCCAGGCCTTGCTTGAGAGCGACGAGGGCGCTCGCGCCGTCGGGCAGCAGTTCGTAGCGGCAGCCCAGGTGGCGCAGCTGTCCGGCAAGAACCCGCCGGTTGGTCTCGTTGTCGTCGACCACCATGACGCGGCGTCCGACCAGGGACTCGGGCGGCGCCGGTTCGGCGGGGTCGGGGGTCCAGGGCAGGTCGAAGGTCGCGCGGAACCAGAAGCGCGCGCCTTTGCCGGGAGCGCTGTCCACGCCGATTTCGCCGCCCATCCGCTCGACGAGCTTCTTGGCGATGGTCAGGCCCAGACCGCTGCCGCCGTGGCGGCGCGTCGTCGAACCGTCCGCCTGGGTGAATTTCTCGAACAGATAGGGCATCCGCTCGGGCGCGATCCCGGGTCCGGTGTCGCGCACTTCGAAGACGAGCTGCACGTCCTGGTCTTCGCTGGTTTCTTCGAGTCGCACTGACAGGTGCACCTCGCCCTGCTCGGTGAACTTGATCGCGTTGCCGGCCAGGTTCAGCAGGACCTGCCGCAAGCGCGCGGGGTCGCCGACCAGGCGCGAGGGGATCGCCTCGTCGCGGGAGACAGTCCAGTCGAGCTGGCGTTCGGCGGCCGGCGTCATCAAGCCGTCGAGCACCGAGTCGAGCAGCTCGTCGATGTCGAACTCGAGCTGCTGGAACTCCAGCCAGCCCGACTCGATCTTCGACAAGTCGATCAGGTCGGACAGCAGTTCCAGGAGGCTCTCGGCGCAATCGCGGATCGTGAGGATGTACTCCGCCTGCTCGTCGTCGACGTCGGTCTGCAGCGCGAGCCCGGCCATGCCCAGGATGCCGTTCATCGGCGTGCGGATCTCGTGGCTCATGTTGGCCAGGAATTCCGTCTTGAGGCGGTTGGTCTCTTCCGCGGCGCGGCTCGCTTCGCGCAAGTGCTCGCGCTGGCGCGCGTGGGAAGTGATGTCGTAGAGCACCAGGGCGATGCCCGTCTCGCAAGGCGTGACCGTGAGGTCGTAGACGCGGCCCGAATGCTCGTGCTCGATCCGCTTGTGCTTGAACGCGCCGCCGCGCCGTAGGACCCGGCCGACGCCGCGCCGGATTTCGGCGCGGTCAAGGCCGAGCATGGTCTGCAGGCGGATGCCGCAGGCTTCGGCTTCGTCCATCAGCTTCTGCGCGGCGGGGTTGGCGTAGCAGATGCGCAGGCCGTCGGGATCGATCGCCTCGCGGTCGCTCTCCAGGCGCAGGAAGACTTCGGGCATTTCCTGCATGGCGACGTGGAACTGGGCTTCGGTCTCGCGGCGGCGCCGCTCGGCGCGCCGCAGGGCTTCTTGCCAGCCCTGCACGATCCAGATCGACGCGGCGACCGCGCCCAGGTACATCATCAGGTCGAAGGTCGGCTGCGCGTGCGGCGGCAGGACGTGCGGCACGTCGCCGAGGATCATGCGCTGCGCCCAGAATCCGCCGATCCCCAGAGCGGTGGCCGCGCCGACGAACATGCCGACGTGGACGCCGAAGACCAGCGCCGCGATCAGCGGCAGCAGGATCAGCCAAGGCAGGGCCGGGCTGCCGAGTCCGCCGGTCGAGAGGGCGACCAGGAACAGGCTCGCGCCCAGGGATACGAGGAAGACGCCGCCCCACACGCTGACGTTCCGGCCGCGTTGGAGTGCCGCGCGGGCGATCATGCTGACGGCGAGGCTGACGCCGACGGCGAGAGCGGGCCACGACTGGTCGTTGAGCAGCCAGAGGAGCGCGCAAGGGAGTCCGAGGATGAGCAGGCGCAGCGACGCGCCGAGCAACACGTCGAGACGCGCCTGCGGATCTTCTTGGAGCGGGCTCAGCGCGAGTTCGCTGGCCTTGGCGGGCAGGAAGGGGAAGCGGCGGGACACGGGTACTGCGGGATGGCGGTGCGCACGAAGTGCGGTAGGGACGGGAGGCCCCAGTGGGTTATCGGCGGGATCGGATCGCAGCCTTGAGCTTCCCTAGAATGCGCCGATGCCGCTGCCCAAACGCCTCACCGAATACTCCGACTGCGCGGGTTGAGCCGCCAAGCTCCCCCAGGGGGAGCTCGCGCAGGTTCTGCGCGCGGTCGCGTCCGCCTCCGCATCGGCGGACGTCCTCGTCGGGCCGGAAGGCTTCGACGACGCGGGAGCGTTGCGCCGTGCCGGCGGCCGGGTGCACCTCTACACGACCGATTTCTTCCCGCCGGTGGTCGACGATCCCGGCGACTACGGCGCCATTGCGGCGGCCAACTCGCTCTCGGACATCTACGCGATGGGGGGCGAAGCCGTGGTGGTGCTCAACATGGCCGGCTTTCCCAGGGAGTGGGAAGCCGACACCACGCGGCCGATCCTCGAAGCCGCCGTGGAGGTCGTGCGCGAATCCGGCGCGATCTGGATCGGCGGCCACACCATGCGCTCGGCGACGCCCTTCTTCGGCTTTGCGGTCTTCGGCGAAGTCGACGAGTCGCAGCTGGTCACGAATCGCGGCGCCGAGGCCGGCGACCTGCTCTATCTGACCAAGCCGCTGGGGACGGGCAGCCTGACCACCGCGGCGATGCGCGGCGAAGACGACGGCGCGCACACCCGCGCGGCGGTGCTCGGCATGCGCCGGTTGAACCGCGGCGCCGCGGTCGCCATGCGCGCCGCCGGCGTGCGCGCGGGGACCGACGTGACCGGCTACGGCTTGCTCGGCCACGCCAGCAACATCGCGCGCGGTTCGGACAAGGTGCTCCACCTGCGGGCGGTCGGCCTGCCGCTCTACGCCGGGGCGGGCGAGCTCGCGGCGGCGGGTGTGCTCTCCGGCGCGAGCGGCCGCGGCCGCGTCGCGCTCGAGGGCCGCGTGGTGGTCGAGAAGAGCGTGCCTGCCTGGCTCGCGGCGCTCGCGTTCGACGCCGAGACCAGCGGCGGCGTGCTGGCCTGCGTGGCGGAAGCGCGCCAGCAGGACTTCCTCGACGCCTTCCCCGAAGACGCCCGTCCGGCGCTCGTCGGCGAGGTGCTGCCCGGCCCGGCAAGCGTCGTCCTGAGTTGAGACCGGCCGCGGACCGCGAGCGGCGCTAGGATCGGGGCGGCGCTCTTGCGTTGCGCGAGGGAGCGGGTCGGGGCTGGCGCCTCGTGCGGCCTTCAAAGCCGTTGGGGACCATCTTGGATGGGCCCGGTGGGTTCGATTCCCATGCGCTCCCGCCACCCGCAGGCCTGTGGGGAGCCCCCTTGGAGTCCTATACTTGCGACCAGGAAGCATGCTTTTTCGCCTGGCCGCTGTCGGCGTGATCCTCGGCGCCGCCGGCGCCCAGGACCCCGCCCTTACCGACCCCGTTCCCGCAGCCCCGCAAGGGCAGCAGAGCGCGGCGCCGGTGGTGGTGGTGCGGCTCGATGGCGAACTGAACCCTTCTTGGGCGTCGATCCTGCGCCGCGCGCAGGACACCGGCATCGAGCGCGGCGCCGTCGCGCTGGTGCTCGAACTCGACACCCCCGGCGGCGAGGTCGAATTGATGAAGCAGCTCGGCCGCCGGCTCGACGACATCGGTGCCGACATGCAGACCGCGGTGCTCGTCACCCACGGCGCCTGGTCGGCGGGCGCGTTCCTGGCGATGGCCTGCGACCGCATCTTCATGACTCCAGGCTCCTCGATGGGCGCGGCCACGCCCATCACGATCGGCCCCGGCGGCGGAATCGGTTTGCCGGGCGGCCTCGACGAGGCCGTCCAGGAGAAATTCCAGTCGAAATTCCGCGGCGAATTCCGCAGCTGGGCCGAGAGCCACGATCGCGAGCCGCGCATCGCCGAAGCCTTCGTCGACGCCGACGTGGAGGTCAAGCGGGTCCGCGTCGGCGGCCAGAACCTGTTGTTGAGCGGCCGCGAGTACGACGACCTGGTCGACCGTGGCGAGCTGCCGCAGATGCTCGAAGTGATCTCGCCGCGCGGCGAACTGCTGACGCTCACCGCACAGGACGCGGAAAAGGTCGGCTATTGCGACGGCATCGTCAACGATCTCGACGCGGTCCTCGGCGTGCTCGGCCTGCAAGGCCGCCCCGTGGTGCGAATCGAAGCGAATTGGTCCGAATCGCTGGTGCGCGCCATCGGCTCGTGGTCGTGGCTGCTGCTGCTGGCGATCGCCTTCACGATGATCGTTGCGTTCCAGATGCCGGGGACCGGCGCGCCCGAGATCCTGGCGGTGGCGCTGCTCGCGCTGTTCCTGTTCCACGGCTACCTGGTCGGGCTGGCGGAGTGGACCGAGGTCTTGATGGTCGCCGCGGGCGTCGCGCTGATCTTCGTGGAGATCTTCCTCACGCCCGGTACGATCGTCGCCGGCGCGGTCGGCGCGGTGCTGGTCCTCGGCGGACTCCTGCTGGCCATGCAGGACTTCGTCGTCCCGCAAGGCAGCATCGACACCGGCACGCTCCTCGACAACCTGCTGGTGATCCTGGTCATGGCGGTCACCGTGCCGTTCCTGGCGATGTTCGCCACCCGCAAGTTCGCCAACTCGCGATTCGGTTCCCGCATGGTCATCTCACCCAGCGCCGGCATCTCCGGCCCGGCCAACTCCGCCGGCGGCGGTGCGTCCGGCGAGATCGAAGCGCGCGTAGCGCGGGAGGGCGCGCGCGGCACCTGTCTCACTCCGCTGCGTCCGGCCGGACGGGTGGAGATCGACGGTGCGCACTTCGACGCCTTGAGCACGGGCGCGTTCCTGGACGCCGGCAGCCCGGTGGCCGTGCGCGGCACGCGCGGCGCCTCGTTGCTGGTGGGGCCGGCCGAAAGCGCCGCGCGCCGCGCGGAACCGGATTCCGGAGAACGCGCATGACCCTCGCCATCATCCTGTTGCTGCTCGGCTTCGGCTTCGTGCTCGCCGAGGTCTTCTTTCCCTCGTTCGGCGTGCTGTCGCTGCTCGCCGGCGCGTCCATCATCGGCGCGGTGGTCGCGGCTTTCGAGCACGGCAGCGGCTTCGGCTGGACGATCCTGATCGCCGCGCTCTGCGGTCTGCCCGGTGCGATCTACCTGGCCTTCAAGCTGTTCCCGCGCACGCCGCTCGGCTCCCGCATGCTCGCGAGCGGTCCCGGCGGCAGCCAGGACGACCGCGCGGCGGTCGACAACGACGCCCGCCGCTTCGTCGGCCGCTCCGGCACCGCCGCGAGCGCGCTGCGCCCGGCCGGCATCGCAACTTTCGGCGACGACCGCCTCGACGTGGTCACCCGCGGCGAGCACATCGAAGCCGGCACGCCGGTGCGCGCGCTGCGCTTCGTCGGCAACCGCCTGGTGGTCGAGCCGGTTTCCGCACCGGCCCGACCGCAATCCCCGTCCTCCTCTTGACGCCCCGCTCCTTCGACTCGGACTCCCGATGACTCCCACTCTCGCAATGCTGCAGCCCTACTTCCAAGGCACGGAATCCGGCGGCTCGCCGGTCAAATGGATCGTGCTGGGCGTCGTCCTGCTGGTCCTGTTCGTCCTGCTGGTCGTCTTCCTCAAGTATCTGAACCTCTACATCCAGTCGCTGCTCACCAAGGCGGGCATCGGGCTGCTGGACATGGTGGCGATGAACTTCCGCAAGGTGAATCCGGCGGTGATCGTCCGCGCGCGGATCATGGCGATCCAAGCAGGCCTCGAGGGCGTCGACCCGCGGGGACTCGAGGCGCACTACCTCGCCGGCGGCAACGTGATGAACGTCGTGCGCGCCTTGATCGCTTCGGACCGCGCCGGCCTGCCGCTCAACTTCAAGACCGCGACCGGCATCGACCTGGCGGGGCGCGACGTGCTCGACGCCGTCAAGACCTGCGTGAACCCGCGCGTGATCGACTGCCCCAACCCGGCCAGCGGCAAGACCGAAGTCGCCGCAGTGGCCAAGGACGGCATCCAGGTGCTCGCCAAGGCGCGGATCACCGTGCGGACCAACCTGGCGCGCCTGGTCGGCGGAGCCACCGAAGAAACCATCATCGCGCGCGTCGGCGAGGGCATCGTGACGTCGATCGGATCGGCCGCCACGCACAAGGCGGTGCTCGAGAACCCCGATTCGATCTCCAAGACGGTGCTCGCCAAGGGCCTCGACGCCGGCACGGCTTTCGAGATCGTCTCGATCGACATCGCCGACGTGGACATCGGGCACAACATCGGCGCGCGTCTGCAGGCCGACCAGGCCGAGGCCGATAAGCGCGTTGCGCAGGCCAAGGCCGAGGAACGGCGCGCGATGGCGGTGGCGGTCGAGCAGGAGCAGAGCGCCCGGGTCATGGAGAACCGCGCGCTGGTCGTGCTCGCCGAGGCCGAAGTGCCCCGCGCCATGGCCGACGCGTTGCGCACCGGCAACCTCGGCGTGATGGATTTGATGCGCCTGCGCAACATCGAAGCCGACACCAAGATGCGCGGCGGCATCGCCAGTGACACCGACACCCGTACGGGCGACGGCGGCAAGCCCAAGGGCACTTGATCCCAACAGGAAATGGGCTGGCTCGACAAAGCTTTCGAAAACCTCGACACCGTCGTGGTGCTGCTGATGGCACTGGGCGGCGCCTTGGTGTCGGTCCTCTCCCAGAAGAAGAAACGGGAACAGCGCGAGGCGGCCGGAGGCCAGCTGCCGGAGGCGCCGCGCGCCGAACTCGAGCCGGTTACGGACGCGGAGATCGAACGCGAACTGCAAGAGGCCTTCGCGCGGCAGCAGGCCGCGAAAATGGCCGAGCAGGCGCGCGAGACCGCGCGGGCACGCGCCGCGGCGGGGAGCCGGAACAAGCTGCCGTCCGCGGCCGGAACGGGGATCTCGCGCAAGGGCATCGTCGCCTTCGAAGGCGGCGAGGCCTTTGCGGCGATCCGCGGCATCGAAACCACGGCGGAGGCGTCGGACTGGCACTCGGGGAGCGGCGGTTCGGGGCACGAGCTGCGCGATGACGCCTCGGCGACCCCGCCTTCGGTCGCCATCCGTTCGCGTTCGCTCGTGCTCGACCGCGGCGTCTGGCGCCGGGCGATCCTACTGCGCGAGGTGCTCGACGCCCCGCGCGGCCTGCGGCCGTGGACCGCTCCAGACTCGGCGCACGCGGGCGGATGAGCGAAGCGCGCGTCCAAAGACTTCCCGACGGCGAGCTCCTCGAGGATCGCGAACAGCTCCTCGCGGCGCTCCGCCGTGGCCACCGGCCCCGGGCGGGCTGGAAGCTCGGTTTCGAGTACGAGCAGTTCGTCACCCACGCGGACGGCAGTCCGGTGCCCTTCGACGGCGCGCGCGGCGTGGAGGCCATGCTCGTGCGCATCGCCGAACTGACCGGCTGGCGCACCGGCGGCGAGGCCGGGCGGGTGCTCTCGCTGGCGGCCCCGGACGGCCGCACCATCACGCTCGAACCCGGCGCGCAGATCGAGTTCGCCACCGGACTCTGCGACGACGTGCCCGCCATCGCCGCGCAAGTCGGCGAGTACTTCGAAGTCCTCGCCCGGCTCGGCGAGGAGTTCGACGTCGCGTTCCTCGCGCTCGGCGCGCATCCAGGAGCGGCCCCCGACGAGATCGAGCGCATCCCCAAGGAGCGCTACAGGATCATGGAGCCGTACCTGGCCGGATCCGGCGACCTGGGCGTGTGGATGATGAAGGCCACCGCCGGCATCCAGGTCAATCTCGACCACGCCGACGAAGCCGACGCCATGGCCAAGCTGCGGCTCGTCTTTGCGCTCTCGCCGCTGCTCACCGCGCTGTTCGCCAATTCGCCGGTGCGCGCGCGCGAAGCCAGCGGCTTCGCCAGCTGGCGCGGCCACGTGTGGAGCCGCACCGATCCGGCGCGCTGCGGGCTGGTCGAAGCGCTCGCCAGGCCAGACAGCAGTTTCGAGGACTACGTCGACTGGGCGCTGGCGGCCCCCATGCTGTTCGTGCAGCGGGATGGCCGCTTCCGGGACATGCGCGGGCGCAATTTCCGGCAGTTCCTGGAAGCGGGCGCCGGCGACTTGCGCGCCTGCTACGGCGACTGGGAGCTGCACTTGAGCACGCTGTTTCCCGAGGCCCGGTTCCGTCCGCAGCTCGAGCTGCGGAGCTTCGACACGCAGTGCCCGCCGCGCTCGCTCGCGCTCTGCGCGCTCGCCGAAGGCCTCTTCTACCGTCCGCAAGCGATGGCCGAAGCCTGGGAACGCTGGGGCGGCTGGAGCCATGCAGAACGCGTGCAGACCTGGCGCGACGGCCACCGCGCCGGCCTTGCCGCGATCGCTCCCGACGGCCGTCCCTTGCTCGAGCACGCGCGCGACCTGCTCGCGATCGTGGATCCGGCGCCGGCTTCGCGCTGTTTCCTCTACCCGCTCACGACGTTGCTGGAACAAGGTGAATCGGCCGGCGAGCGGCTCGCCCGCAGCTTCACTGAGGAGTGGGGGCGCTCGGTGCCCCGGCTCGTCGAAGAAGTCCGCTGCATCCGAGGGCGGACCGGCGCCGTCTGAACGGGCGTCAGCGCTTGCGCTTGGGTTCCTTGGCGGGATAGGTCTCGACGACCCAGGCGCGCCAGGCGTCCTCGGCGGCGAACAGGTCTATCTCCAAGGCTGCCGGGAACAGTTCGCGCGCCGGCTGTTTGCGCTTGAGCCCGCGCAAGAGGCCGGCCAGCGCCTGCGGCCGCTCGGCGACCAGCCAGTCGTAGAACGACCACGCGAACGCGTGCTCGAGTTCCTTCATGGCGCCGGTCTGCAGACGCACCAGCGAGGGCAGCACGCGTGCCTCGTGCCGTCCGAGCTCGCGGCGCACCGCCGCCTGCCAGTAACCGTTCTCGTAATTCATCGCATAGGCGGCCTCGTCCTGGCAGTAGTAGCGCGTGCGCCCAAGGCGCGCGGTCTCGTACCAGTGTCCCGCGCCGGCGTCGAACCAGCCTCCGTCGATGTCGCCGATCCAGCGCTCCAGGAACAGATTCGAGAGCAGCATGTGCGCGGCGTTGTGCACGCCGAGCGCGTGCAGGCCGGCGGCGTCGCCGCCGAAGGCCTGGTCGTGGACCCACACGCTGAAGATCGGGTCGCGGCCGAGCATCTTGAAGTCTCCCGCCTTGGTGCTGAACAAGAACTGGGTCATCACCGCGGCGTGGTCCTCGAGGCGGTCCCAGAACCACAAGCGCATGGGTGCGCGGTAGTCCTTCTCGGTGGCGCCGTAGTGCGCCAGGACGTCGCGGTCGGTCAAGTCGAGGTCCGCGGCGAGCCGGTGCAGCCACAAGTGGCCGTCGACGGTCTTCTTGCGGCCTTCGCCGAGCTCCGCCACGTCGGCCAGCAACGCGAAGCGGGACAGGCCGATGCGCAGCAGCTCGCGGCCGAGGAAGGCTTCGATGGGATCCTCCTCGGCCAGGAAGGCCGCGGCCGCGGCTTTGCGAGTCTCGATCAAGGCCGACTCGGGGCCGCCTTCGCATTTCTCGCAGTCGACCAGCAGCGCCCCGCCGCATTCGGGGCAGCGCGCGGCGGTCGAGCAGCCGAGCACGCCGGCTTCCAGCGCCAGCAGTTCCGGAGAGTGCGCGCTGCAGTCTTCGACGCCGCGGTGGTCGCAGCGTCGGCAGCCTTTCCAGTCGTCCGCCTGCGCCGAGGCCGGCGCGGCCGCCGCCAGGAGCAGGAACACGAGGAGCGCCCAAGCGAAGAACGTCCGGAGGGGGAGGAAAGACATCGCTCCAGAGCCTATTCGACCGGCGCCGGGCAAGCGGCGCTTGACGCCTATGACAAAGATCATAGGGTCTGGGGATGGTTGCCTCGCCCACCCACCGTGCGCTGACGCCACGCCAACAAGCGGCGCTCGCCGCGGTGCGGGCGCACCTGCAGCGGCACGGCTACCCGCCGACCCGCGCCGAACTCGGCGTGGCGCTGGCCGTGAGCGCGCAAACGGCGGACTTCCACTTGCGGGCGCTCGAGCGCAAGGGCTGGCTGCGCCGCGCGCGCGGTGGGCGGGCGCGCGGTCTCGAGATCGTGCCGTCCGGCGCGTCGGAACGGCCCGTCGCGTCCGCGGCGCCCGCGCGCCGGATCCCGGTGATGGGGCGCGTCGCCGCTGGCGATCCGCAGCCTGCCCTCGGGGAGCACGCCGAGAGCGTGCCGGTTCCCGACGGCACGCGCGCCGACTTCGCGCTGCGCGTGCACGGGGACTCGATGATCGACGCCGGCATCCTCGCGGGCGACCTGGTGCTCGTCGAGTCCACGCCGAGCGCCGCCCGCGGCGAGATCGTGGTCGCCTTGCTCGGCGCCGGGGAGAGCTGCGAAGCCACGGTCAAGGAATACCGGCCCGGCGGCAAGCGGATCGTGCTGCACGCGGCGAACCCTGCGTACGCCGACATCGTGGTCGATCGCGGAACTGAATTCGCGCTGGCCGGACGCGTGGTGGGAGTGCTGCGCCTGTGGTCCTGATCCCGCCGCGACTCGAAGCCGTGCAGCCGTCGGGTAAGGCGGCGCAATTCGTGGCGGCATCGCTCGATCCGGGAGCCGGAACCTTCTTCCTCGCGCTGCGCCGCAGCGAGGCGCCCGCGGCCGCCGAAGACGAAGAACTCTGCGACGGCGACCTGCTCGCCGTCGCTGCGGAAACCGACGCCGAGCCGGGCGACCTGGTCGTCTGGTGGGCGGGCACCGTCCAGAGCCAGGCGCTGGCCCGTGTGGGGCCGGACCTGGTGCTCGAACCGCTGGCCGGCTTTCCGCCGCCGCCGCCGGCTGCGACCCTGCGTGGCGTCGTGGTGGGGCGCTTGCGCCGCCTCGCGCCCGAGTGAGCGCGCCGCGCCGCCGGATCCTGCACGTCGATCTCGACGCGTTCTTCGTCGCCGTCGAGCGCGTCTACGATCCGAGCCTGCGCGGCAGGCCGGTCGTGGTCGGCGGTTCCGCGGAAGGCCGCGGGGTGGTGGCGGCGGCCTCGTACGAAGCGCGCGCGTTCGGCGTCCGGTCGGCCATGTCGATGGCGCGGGCGCAGCGCCTGTGTCCGGACCTGGTGCGCGTGTCCGGCAAGCTCGATCTGTACCAGAAGGCTTCCCGCGCCGTGTTCGCACTGTTCACCGAGCTGACGCCGGTGGTGGAGAAGGTGTCGGTCGACGAGGCCTATCTCGACATGAGCGGCACCAAAGGCCTGCACGGCAGCGCCTGGGCCGCGGCGGAGCGCCTGCGGCGCGCGGTGCGCGAGCGCTTGCAGCTGGACGTCACGATCGGACTGTCGGGCAACCGCCTGGTCAGCAAGGTCGCTTCGGCGTTCGCCAAGCCGTGCGGCCAGTTCGAGGTCCTGGCCGGCCAGGAAGCGCGCTTCTTCGCCCCCTTGCCGGTCGGCGCCCTGCCCGGAGTGGGGCCGGTCACCGAGGAGCAGCTCCACAAAGCGGGAGTGCGGCGCCTCGGCCAGCTCGCGGCGGCCAGCGAGCCGCTGCGGCGGCGCATCTTCGGCTCCGGCGCCGACACGGTCCGTGCGCGCGCGGCGGGCGGCGACGACACGCCGGTGCGGCCGCCGGAACTGCGGGGAGACGCCAAGAGCCTGGGCCGCGAGGAGACCTTTGCGGACGACGCGGGCGATCTCGGTTTCTTGCGCGCCAAGCTACAGGAACTGCTCGGCGAGGCCGCGCGGCAGCTGCGCGAGCACGGGCTGCTGGCGCGCAAGGTCTCGGTCAAGCTGCGCCGTGCCGACTTCGTCGACGCCACGCGCGACGCCACGCTGCCGGCGGCGACGGATCACGACGGCGAACTCCTCGAGCCCGCGCTCGCGCTGCTCGAGGGACTGGCCCCGTCGATGTTGCCAGCCCGCCTGCTCGGCGTGCGTTTCTCCGGCTTGTCGCGCGGTTTCTGGCAGGCCTCCTTGTGGGCGGGAGAGCGCGCGCGCGAACGGTGGCTGGTCGATGCGCTGGACCGCATCCGCGACCGTCACGGGGGCCGCGCAGTGCGCAGCGGGGCGTCGGCCGGGCTGGCGGGCTCTAGGCCGCGGGAAACTCGGGCGGACCCTCGGGGTCCGGACCCTTTTGCGCTTCCGGAGCCGTCTCCGGATTCGCATCCGGAGCCGCTTCCGGAGCAGGACTCGTAGCTACTGCGGTGCCGCCGGCGCCTTCGGTGCGCGGCCACCATTCGGTGATCGCCTCGATCAGCCGCTCGGGCTTGACCGGCTTGGACAAGTAGTCGTCCATGCCCGCTTCGAGGCAGCGCTCGCGGTCGCCGTGCATGGCGTTGGCGGTCATCGCAATGATCGACAAGTGCCGATCGCTGTCCTTGTCCACGGACTCGCGGCGGCGGATTTCGCGCGTGGCCTCGAAACCGTCCAGTTCGGGCATCTGGCAGTCCATCAGGATCACCGCGTATTCGTGCCTCGAGATGAGTTCCAGTGCTTCACGGCCGTTGTTGGCGACGTCGACGTCGTAGCCGAGTTTCCGCAGCAGCCGCACGGCGACCTTCTGGTTGACCGCGTTGTCCTCGGCCAGCAGGATGCGGCCGGTCATGCCGGTCAATTCCGCCATTTCGGCGGCGGTGGTGCGGCCGTCGCGGGCCTGGTCCTGGGCCTTGTGGTCTTCACTGGATTCGATCACGCGGCCGGTGACTTCGGTGAGCATGCTGTAGAGCTGCGCCTGCCGCACCGGCTTGTTGAGCTGCCGCGAGATGCCCGCAGCATGCGCGGTCTGCGCGGGAAGCGGCAGACCGAGCGAAGTCAGCACGACCTTCTTCACTTTGCGGAAGTCGGCGTCGGCTTCCATGTGCTTGGCGAGCTCCAGACCGTCTATCTCGGGCATCTGCATGTCGAGGATGGCGAGATCGAAGGGCTTGCCGCCGTTCGTGCGCCGTTCGGCGAGCAGCTGGAGCGCGGCCGGGGCGCTGTCGGCGGCGACGCACTTCATGCCCCAGGCGGCGCCTTGGTAGAGCAGGATCCTGCGGTTGGTGGCGTTGTCGTCGACCACCAGGACTTCGAGACCCTGCAGGTCGGGGCGGCGGATCGCTTCGGGGAGCTGGCCCTTCGGCGAACTGTGCATCTTGGCGGTGAACCAGAACGTGCTGCCCGAGCCGAGTTCGCTGTCGACGCCGATCTTGCCGCCCATGAGTTCGGCGAGCTTGCGGGAGATCGCCAGACCGAGGCCGGTGCCGCCGTACTTGCGGGTGGTGGAGCCGTCGACCTGGGAGAACGGATCGAACAGCGCCCGTGCGCGGTGCGAGGGGATGCCGATGCCGGTGTCGCGCACTTCGAGGCGCAAGGCAAGCTCGCCGTCTTTCTCGCCGACCAGGCGCGCCTGGACGACGACTTCGCCCTCGTCGGTGAACTTGACCGCGTTGCCGACCAGGTTGGTGAGGACCTGGCGCAGGCGGGTGGGGTCGCCGCGGAGCACGGTGGGAATCTTCTCGTCGACGAAGGGCACCAGCTCGAGGCCCTTGGCGTGGGCCTTCTCGGCGAGCAGGACCGCGACTTCTTCGACCACCTTGCGGAGGTCGAAGTCGATCTCCTCGAGTTCCATCTTGCCGGCTTCGATCTTGGAAAAGTCGAGGATGTCGTTGATGATCGACAACAGCCATTCGGCGGAGTTGTAGATCGTTTCGCCGAATTCGCGCTGTTCCGACTCGAGCTCGGTGTCGAGCAGCAGGCTGGTCATGCCCATCACGCCGTGGATCGGCGTGCGGATTTCGTGGCTCATGTTGGCCAGGAACTCCGACTTGATGCACGAGGCTTCGATCGCCGCGTCGCGCTCGGCCTCGGTCTGCATTCGGACGCGCTCGCGCGTCGCGAAATCGAGGAAGGTGCCCGCCAGCACTCCCATCTCGTCGCCGCGGCCGGCGAACTCGCTCAAGTCCTCCTGGCTGATGTTGCCCGCCTTGACCTTGCTGGTCAGGGACTCGAGGGGCTGCAGCACGGAGCGGTCGAAACCCAGCAGGATGATCGTGGTGATGGTGCCGGCGAGCAGCATCACCAGTCGGAAGATCCGCCAGGTGAAGTCGTCCAGCGCCGCCACGATGCCGAGCTTGCGCTTGTAGACCACCAGTTGGTGGCCGTTCTTGCCGAACTCGAACGTGCGCAGGATCGCGTCGTCCTGGAAGCCTTCTTCGCGCTGCGCGCCGGGCATGTCGCCCGCGTTGGCGAGGATGCTGCCGTCGGGCTTGAGGAGGCGCAGGCCGGTGAGCCGCTCTTCGGCGAGGAACTTGGGCACCTTGCTCAAGGGCATGCCCGCGTCGACCGCCCGGGCCGCGGCGTTCACCGCGTTCTCGAGGGCGCCCTCGCTGGTCTCCACCTCGCGCACGCGGAAGTGGTTGTACGACGGCACGAACACCGCGACTCCCACCGCAAGCACGCTCAACAGGATGGCGGCTGCCACCAGGTGGAGAAGTTTGCGGCGAATGGTCATCTCGACGGTCGGGGAGGGCCGCTTGGGACGGCGGCCTCAGGAGTCCATCGGACGGATCTGCGGGCCGGCTGTCCCGAAAAAGGGCGCCTTGAGCGGGGAAAATCCGGTTCTCTCCTGTTGGAAGACCGGGCCCCAAGGCCGTTTCCGGCGTCTTCGGGCGTCCGGGCCCCCGTTTGTATCGGCCTTCCGGCGGCCTAGGATGCGCCCATGCCGGCCATCGAAGTGCAAGGACTGCGCAAGCGCTTCGGGCGCGGCGGCCGGGCCGTGCAGGCCCTGGACGGGATCGATCTCGAGGTGGCCCCCGGCGAGATCTACGGGCTGCTGGGCCGCAACGGGGCGGGCAAGACCACGCTGGTCAAGGTCCTGCTCGACATTGTCCGCGCGGACGCCGGTTCCGCCGCCATCCTGGGCCGCAGCTCGAAGTCGGCGAGGGCGCGGTCCCCGGTGGGCTACCTGCCCGAAGACCACCGCTTTCCCGAGTACCGCACCGGGCTCGGCGCGCTGGACCTCTACGGCGGCTTGTCGGGGCTGAGCGCGCGCGAGTCGCGCCGGCGCGCCGGGGAACTGCTCGAGCAGGTCGGCCTGGCGGGAGCCGCGCGCAAGAAGATCCGCGGCTACTCCAAGGGGATGAAGCAGCGCCTCGGTCTTGCGCAGGCGCTGGTGCACGACCCCTCGGTGCTGTTCCTCGACGAGCCGACCGACGGCGTCGACCCGGTGGGGCGCGCGGAGATCCGCGCGCTGCTCGAAGACCTGCGCGACAAGGGCTGCACGATCTTCCTCAACTCGCACCTGCTCGGCGAAGTCGAGCAGATCTGCGACCGGGTCGGCATCCTCGAAGCGGGCCGCATGGTGCGCGAAGGCGGCATCGATTCGCTGACCCGCGCCGACCGGGCATGGGACCTGCGCACCGAGCCGGCGGTCGACGCGGCCCTGCTTCCCCAACTGCGCGCCTTGGTCACGCGCGCCGAATTGCACGACCAGACGCTGGAGCTGGCGGCCGAAGACGACGCCGATCTCGACGCGGCGCTCGACTTCCTGCGCGCGCGCGGCCACCGCCTGCGCGGCCTGCAGAGCCGGCGGCTGACCTTGGAGCAGGTCTTCCTGCGCGCCGTCGAGGAGCCGGCATGAGGCCGTTCCTCGCCATGCTCCGCGATTCGTTCCGTGAGTCGATCGACCGCCGGGCCTTGTTCGTGCTTCTCGCGGTGTCCTGCCTGGCCACACTGTTCTGTTTCAGCATCGCGTTCGAGAAAGAAGCGCCGGAACTGGTGCTCCGCCGCCAGGCCAGGCGCCTGGACACCATCCGTCACGGCAACTCGCTGGTGCACTTCGACGGCTCCATGCCCTTGGAATTCGACGTCGTGCGCGTGGCCCCGGTCTCCGCCGACGCGCCCGCGCCGCCCGGCCACGCCGCGGCGGAGCTGCTCGTCGAACTGGAGTTCGCGCACGAACACGAACTCAACGCCATGGTGCACTCCTGGGCTGCGTTCCTGGAGGGCTACCCCGATGACTTGAGCCGCTACGACGCGCCCGTCGGCGAAGCTGCCCGGCGCGGCTACCTGCGCGAGCGCTTCGAAGGATTCGGCTATGCGGACGTCGGCGTCGTCGAGGGCGTGCTCCGTGCCAAGGCGGCCGAGGACGCCCGCGCCTACCGCGTCTTCGTCGCCGGCGCCGAGTCCTACCGGGTCGCCGGTGCGCACCGCCTGAGCATCGGCTTTGGGACGCTCGCCGTCGGTCTCGAGGGCACGAGCGTGCAGGAAGTCGTGTTCACGATCCAGAAGGTCCTGGCCGAAGCCATCGCCGGCTTCGTCGGCCTGCTGATCGTGCTGTCGACGAGCGCGAGCTTCATCCCGGCCATGCTGCAGAAAGGCGCTCTCGACTTGATGCTGGCGCGGCCGGTGAGTCGCACGCGCTTGCTGCTCTACAAGTACGCCGGCAGCGTGTCCTTCGTCGCCGTGCTCGCGGTCCTGCTGTTCTCCGGCTGCAGCCTCGGCCTGGCCGTGAGCACGGGATTCTTCAACCCTTGGTTCCTGGCCTGCGCGCTGACCCTGGTCGCGGTGTTCGCGATCCTCTACGCCGTCGCCGTGCCTCTGGGTGTGCTGACGCGGTCGGGGAACATGGCGACTCTCGGCGCTCTCGGCGTCTGGGGGCTCGAGTCCACGGTGAGCCAGCTGCGCGCCAGCGACGACGTGCTCCCCGCTTGGCTGCGAGCCGGGCTCGAAGGCCTCCACACGCTGCTCCCCAAGCTCAGCGATCTGACCGGTCTCAACGAGCGCTTCCTCGCCCGGACTCCGCTTGCGGACGAAGCCGCCGCGCGCGTGATCGCCGAGCCGGCCGACCTGGACTGGCTGTTCATCCTTTCCACCACCGGGGCGTTCACCTTGTTGATGCTCGGCGGCGCGGTGTGGCTGTTCCGCCGCCGCGACTGGTGAAGCTCAACGCGACTGCAGCGCGCGGATCAGCGGGGTGCGCGCGCCGCGCCAGGCCGGCAGGAACGAGAACAACGCGGCCGCGGCCAGCGTCGCGCCCACCAGGACCCCGAGCGACGCCGGGTCGATCGCGATCGGGATCGTCTCGAACTTGTAGATGTCGGCGCGGAAAATCGGCTCGTCGCCGCCGATCCAGCCTTCGACCACGTCGAGGTTGTGGCTGAGCCACCAGCCGAGCAGCAGGCCCGCGGCGGTGCCGGCGCCGGCGATGAACAGTCCCAGCGCGACGAAGAAGCCGGCGATGCGCGCCGGCGCGGCGCCGAGCGCCCCGAGCACTCCCAGGTCGTGGCGTTTCTCGGCGACGGTCAGCAGCAGCGTGGCGACGAGCTGGTAGGCGGCGACCAGCACGATGAAGAAGAAAACCATGCTCAAGATGCCGCGCTGGTTCTCGACCGCGGCGAGGAAGTTGCCGCCCTGGTCCCGCCAGGTGAGGACGGCGGTTTCGCCGGGCAGCATCAGCCCGTTGCGCTCCAAGCGCTCGCGTACGCGGGCGGCGAGTTCCGGCACGTCCGCGCCGGGTCCGGCGCGCAGCATCACGTCGCTGAACCCGGTGTGCGACCGCGCGAACCTCGCCAGCGCGGCGCGCGGCACCAGTGCGCGGTCGAGGTCCTGGTCGAACTGCCCGGTCGCGAAGGCGGCGCCGACCGTGAAGGTGCCGCGCACCGGAAACGGCTGGCCGTCGTCGCCGGCGGCGTAGGAGATCACTTCGAGGCGTTCGCCCGGAGCGAGCTGCAGGCGGTCGGCGACGGCGCGGCCCGGCCACAACGGCGGGTCGTCGCCAAAGCCCTGGGGAGCCGCGGGCGGGTCGTCGACGCCAACCAGCAGCAGACCGCTCAGATCGGCCGACCGGGGGTCGTCGAGGGCACGCGCGCCGCGGCGGCCGACCAGTCCGAACCAGTTGAGGCGCGGCTCGACCGAAACGACGCCTTCGATGCCCTCGAGCGCGGCCAGGTAGTCCTCGAGCGGCCGGGCGGTGCGGTCGCCCGTGCGCAACGGGCGCACCACCACGTCGCCGGCGAATTCGCGGATGGTGCGCTCGAATTCGTAAAGGAATCCGTTCATCACCGCCAGGACGGCGAACATCACCGCCACGCCGAGCGCGATGGCCAGCGCCGACATCGACAGCAGCAGGCGGCGCCGGAACCAGCTGACGGCGAGGGCGAGCAGGCTCACGGCGCCGGCTGGGGAACGGGCGGCGTCTCCGGGGCGTCGGCGGGCGCCACGAAGCGGCCGTCGGCCAGCTGCAGGATCCGGTCGCAGTGCGCGGCGACCAGCGGATCGTGGGTCGCGAGCAGGACCGCGGTGCCGTGCTCGCGCGCCAGGTCGAGCAGCAGTGCGAGGACTTCGTCGCCGGTCTGCGAGTCGAGGTTTCCGGTCGGCTCGTCGGCGAGCAGCAGCGCGGGGCTGCCGACCAGCGCGCGGGCGATCGCCACGCGCTGCTGCTCGCCGCCCGAGAGCTGGGCGGGGCGGTTGCCGAGCCGGTGCTGCATGCCGACGCTTTCGAGCGCGGCGCGCGCGCGCTCGCGTTCGGCGCGGCGCTGGCCCCACCACGAGAATCCGTGCGCGATGCGCCGCGGCATCAGCACGTTTTCGAGCGCGCCGAGTTCGGGCAGCAAGTGGAACTGCTGGAACACGAAACCGATGCGGTCGGCGCGCAGGCGCGCGCGCGCCGCCGCGCTCAGGCGCGAGGTCGGCTGGCCGCCGACCCGCACCTCGCCGCGGTCGGGGCGGTCGAG
Source organism: Planctomycetota bacterium (assembly GCA_036396955.1). GTDB lineage: Bacteria > Planctomycetota > UBA1135 > UBA1135 > UBA1135 > DASWJW01. The sequence continues at coordinate 2,293 of DASWJW010000086.1, read as the reverse complement.
CAGGCCTAGAAGGTGCAGCAAGGTCGACTTGCCGCTGCCCGACGACCCCATGAGCGCGCAGACCTCGCCGGAGCGCAGCTCGATGTCGATGCCGCGCAGCACGTCGAGCTTGCCGGCCCCCATGCGGTAGGACTTGTGCAATTCGGCGGCGGCGAGCATGGGCGTGGCTTCACTCATAGCGCAAGGCCTCGACCGGCGACAGCGCCGCGGCGCGCACTGCGGGGATCAAGGTGAACAGCACGCCGACGCCGAAACCAAGCAGCGCCAATTCGCGTGCCTGGTCCGGCAGCCACACCGCGGGCAGTCCGTTCACCACGTAGAGGTTCTCCGGAAAGATCACGATGCCGAGCCGGTCGCGCAAGAAGGCTTCGGCGCCCACGCGGTGGTCGACGAGCCAGCGCGCTCCGGCGACGCCGAGCGCGGTGCCCACCGCCGACGCCGTGGCACCCACGCCGAGCAGCAGCACGCCGCGCCGCAGCGGCGTCCAGCCGAGAGCTGCGAGGATGCCGAGTTCGCGGACCTTCTCGCGCACCAGCGCGCTCAAGGTGGCGAACAGCCCGAAGGCGGCGACGATGACGATGAAGAACATCACCAAGGACGTGACGCGGCGCTCGTTCTCGATGGCAGACAGGTAGACCGCGCGGCGCTCTTCCCAGGTCTCGAGCGCGCCGCCGCCTTCGCTGCCGGGCGCCGGCAGGCCGGCGGCGGTCAAGGCCGCGAGCGCGGCGGCGCGGCCGGTCTCGAGGTCCACGCCGGGCGCGAGCTTGATCATGACCTCGGTGAACTCGCCGGCGTCGGCGCCGAGCAGGTCCCAGGCGAGGCTGCCTTCGCTGAAGTCCGCGCTGGTGCGCCGCATGTAGACACGGTCCATGTCGAGCCCGTAGTCGGAGCTCGCATAGGTCCCGGTGACGTCGAAGTAGCCGTTGTGCGGCTGCAGCTCGCCCTCGGCCGGCAGCCGCGGCGGCAGCGCGCCGAGCTGCACGCGCTCGCCGCGCCGCAGCCGCAGCGCGCGCGCCAGGTTGTCGCTCACCAGGATCCCCGGGCGGGGGAAGGCGGCGGCCGGATCGCTGGCGAACGGGTCCGCGGCGTCGGGCACCGGCGAGAGCCGGGCCTGTTCGAGCGCGTCCAGGAAGCGCGTGGTGCGGACTTCGTCGGCGACATCGATGCCGACCACCTGCACGCCGTTGACGTCCGAGGACGTGGTGCGCGAGAGGAGACTCGCGCCGCCCTCCAGGCCGAGCACGGCGTAGGCGACCAGGTGCGGCGACACTGCGACGATCGCGGGATCGGCCAGCAGCGCGGTGCGGTAGGCCTGCCACGACGCCGGCTCTTCGCTCGCCGCGGGGATCAGCAGCAGGTCCGACAAGGGGCCGCGCACGCTGTTGCGGTCGTCGTCGATCAGGCCGTTCATGACCGACATCACCACCAGCAGCGCCAGCAGGCCGACGGCCACGCCGCCCATGGCGAGGATCTGGACCGGACGCAGGAACAACCAGGCGAGGACGAGCCGCGTCACGGCGGATCAGCCCTGCGCTCCGGCGGGGGTCTCGGCCACGGCGGCGTCGCCGAAATCGGGGAGCTCGCTTTCCGGCCGCAGCAGCGGGAACAACAAGACTTCGCGGATCGTGTCGACGCCCAGCAGCACCATCGCCACCCGGTCGATGCCGATGCCGCAGCCGCCGGCCGGCGGCATCCCGTAGGCCAGCGCGCGCACGTAGTCCCAGTCGATCTCGTTGGGCGCTTCGGGGTCCTTGGTGTCGAGCTGGCGGCGGAAGTTCTCGAGCTGCAGCTGCGGGTCGTTGAGTTCGGAGAAGGCGTTGGCGAGCTCCATGCCGCCCAGGAAGAACTCGAAGCGCTCGGTCCACTCGGGATCGCCGGGACACGGCTTGGCGAGCGGGCTGATCGCTTGCGGATAGTCCATCACGAACACCGGCCCGTCGAGTTCCGGTTCGACCGCGGCTTCGAACAGGTCGTTGACCGCTTTCCAGTGCGCGTAGCGCGCGGCGCCGGCGGGGCGCTCCATGCCGCGGGCGGCCAGCGCCGCGGTCACGGCGTCACTGTCTCCGGGGGCGAAGCCGAGCGCCTTCTGGAACAAGTCGGCGTAGCGCTCGCGCGGGTACGGCGGCGACAGGTCGTATTCGCGGCCGCGGAAGCGCGCGACGAGCTGGCCGTCGGCCTCGAGACCGGCCGCGCGCGCGGCGCCGGCGATCAAGTCCTCGGTGAGGTCGGCCATCCCGCGGTAATCGGTGAAGGCCGCGTAGAACTCCAGCATGGTGAACTCGGGGTTGTGCCG
>DASWJW010000085.1:0-15440 GCA_036396955.1 Planctomycetota bacterium | reverse complement strand
CGGGCGTGCCGCGTTCCCAGCGCGGCACCATCACCGGCATGCGCCGCACGTTCTGCAAGCCCGCGTCGAGCAGGGCGCGCTCGCCCCATTCGACGGCGCGGGCATAGCCCGGCGAGCCGGAAAGGCGCTTGGGCGCCGCCGTGACCAGGTCTTCGAGCATGCGGAACGCGCCGCGGTCGGCAAGACCGGCGTCGAGCAGGGCGTCGGCGAGCGCTTGCTGCGCCTTGGAGACGACCATCGGCGCGGCCGGAACTTGCGGCACCGGGAGCGCGGCTTGCTGCGCCACGACCGGAGGCGGGAGAACGCCGATGACGGCGGCGACCAGGAACAGCGGACGGACCGGAACGCGCATCCGGCGATTCTACGCCGCGGCTCTCAGCCTTCGCGAACCGCCACCCACAGGCCGTCGCCGATCGGCACGATGATCCCCTGCAGGCCCGGCACCGCGGCCATGCGGTCGTTGAAGGCGCGCACGTGCGCCACGCCCGGGTCGCTCGGTTCGGCGTCGAGGAGCTGCCCGAACGCGAACGCGTTGTCGACCATCAGCAGGCCGCCCGGCCGTACCAGACGCAGGCAGTGCTCCAAGTAGACGCCGTAGTTGGCCTTGTCCGCGTCGATGAAGGCCGCGTCGTAGGCGCCGGCCTGCAGTCGTGGGAGCACTTCGGCGCCCGCACCTCGCAGCACGTGCACCCGGCCGGCGACGTCGGATTCCGCGATCTTCCGCTCGGCGAAATCGGCATAGGCGGGATTCAGTTCGATGGTCTCGGTCCGGCCGCCCGCCGGCAACGCGCGCGCCATGGAAATCGCCGAGTAGCCGGCGAGCGTGCCGACCTCGACCACCGTGCGCGCCCCGGCCGAGCGCAGCAGGATCTGCATCAGGCTGGCCTGTTCCGGCGAGATCCAGATCGACGGGATGCCGTCGGCGGCGGCTTCGGCCTTGAGCGCCGTCAGGAAGGCGTCCTCGGGACGGGTGCGCGCCGCGAGGTACTCCTGGTGCGCGGCCGTGACGGGGGTGGCGCCGCTCGACATGGACAGGTTGTAGGCGCAAGCGCCCGCTACGATCAAACCGCGGGGCGGCGGCGCCCTGCGGCCCGCACCGGCCCATGCCCAGCCTGCACTTCACGCCCCAGCTCGAGCGCTTCCTGCCGGCGCCGCCGGCCGAGGTCCAAGCAAGCACGGTCCGCGCGGCGCTCGAAGAGGTTTTCCGCGACAACCCGGCGCTGCGCGGCTACGTGCTCGACGACCAAGGCGCCTTGCGCAAGCACGTCGCCGTGTTCGTCGACGGGCGCCGGCTGCGCGACAAACGCGGCCTCGGCGACGCGCTGCAGCCCGACAGCGAAATCTACGTGATGCAGGCGCTATCCGGCGGATAGCCGCCGCAACCCGCGACCCGCAAGAAGACGCAAAGCCGATGAGGAAACTCCATGTCGCCACTCGCAAGGGACTGTTCGTCCTCGACCGCCGCGGCGGAACGCGGCCCGGCTGGCGGATTTCCAAGGTGCATTTTCTTGGCGATCCGGTATCGATCGTGCTTCCCGATCCGCGCGACGACGCCGTCTACGCCGGACTCGACCTGGGCCACTTCGGCTGCAAGCTACGGAGGCTCGATCCCGGCGCACGCAAGTGGAAGGAGATGGGCGTCCCCACCTACCCCGAGAAACCCTCGGCGCAGGAGATCGGTTGGGACGACCCGACGCCCTGGTCGCTGATGAAACTGTGGGCGCTCGAATCCGGCGGACCGGATGCGGACGGGCGGCTGTGGGCCGGCACGATTCCCGGCGGACTGTTCCGCAGCGACGACCGCGGCAAGAGCTGGGAGCTCGTCCGCGGCCTGTGGAACCGGCCCGAACGCGAACAGGCCTTCGGCGGCGGCGCCGACCATCCGGCGCTCCATTCGGTCTGCATCGACCCGCGCAACTCCGAGACGTTGCGCGTGGCGATCTCCTGCGGCGGCGTGTGGACCAGCCGCGACCTCGGCACCACCTGGGCGCTCACGGCCAGGGGCATGCGCGCGGCATACCTGCCACCCGAGCAGGCCTACGCCGAAGCCTCGCAAGACCCCCACATGATGGTGCAGTGCGCGGCCGCGCCCGACACGCTCTGGGTGCAGCACCACAACGGGATCTTCCGCAGCAGCGACGGGGCGCGCACCTGGACCGAGATCGAAGACGTGCAGCCCTCCAGCTTCGGTTTCGCGGTCGCCGTGCACCCGAAGGACCCGGACACCGCGTGGTTCGTGCCGGCGGTCAAGGACGAGTGCCGGGTGCCGGTCAAAGGCCACATGTGCGTCACCCGCACGCGCGACGGCGGCCGGACATTCGAACAACTCCGCAACGGTTTGCCGCAGCGCCAGTGCTACGACCTGGTCTACCGCCACGCAATCGACGTCACGCCCGACGGCGACACGCTCGCCATCGCTTCGACCACCGGCGGCCTGTGGATCACCGAGGACGGCGGCGACACCTGGAAGGCCGCGTCGGTCCACCTGCCGCCGGTCTACGCGCTGCGCTTCGGCGCCTGAAGGCCCCGCGGACGAAGAGCGCCCCGCCGGACACGGAGTCCGACGGGGCGCAAAGGCCTGCAGAGCAACGAAGCCTAGAAATTGACCACGTTGGACAGGCCGCAGGTGGACAGGTCGATGACCTGCAGCCAGAGCCGGCCGCACAATTGCTGCGGAATGTTGACGGTGAAGGTCAGGTTGCCCGCCGCGTCAGCGTTGAACTTCCGATAGCGGAAGATCGGGCCCGCGAGGCCCATCACGGTGCCGGCACAGGGGTTGCCCGCCGGGATGGTGAATGCGCCCGGACCGTTGAGCGAAGCGACGACGACCACGGAGCCACCCGGCGTGGCGCCGGTGACGTCGATCTTGACCGGACCCGGGCAGGCGCCGATCACGTTGAGCGTCAGTCCGCCGCCGCCCACGCACAGGTTGTCGAGGATCGGGCTCCAGCTGAAGTTGCTGCCCTGGATTTCGACGAAACGGATGTCCGAACCCGAGTAGGAGAACGGCACGGGCGTGGCGCTCGGAAGGCTGATCGAGCCCGAAGTGAAGATCACGGAGCCACCCGAATTGCGAATGGTCATGACGGCGTTGTCCGGAAAGCCGTCGAAAGCACTCAGATCGAAGCTGACGCTCGTGGCCGGCGCGTCGAGGTCGAAGTAGACCGCGCCGTCGCTCGTGTTGCCGAGGACGTTCTTGCTGACCTGACCGAACCACGCCGGACCATTCCACTGCATGCCGGCTCCGCCGTTGCAGCGGTAGGTCACGCCGTCGGCGACCAGGCCGGGGCCTTGACCGGTCCCGGTGATCGTCGTGTCGTCGATGGAAAACACACCGGTGTTCTCGGCGTTGCCCGTGGCGACCACGTAGCTTTCGAAGTCCTCGAAGATTGCGCAGCTACCGGCACCGTTGCCGTACAGACCGCTCGTCGCGGTGCCGGCGTTGGGAGTCTGGGGCTGGCCGTAGGGCGCGAGCTGTTGTTGCGCGAAGCCCGACGCGGAGAGAAGGAGGGTTGCCGCTCCGGCGAGCAGCACAGAAGAAAAGCTTGTCTTCACGGAAAGCGCTCCTGAATTGAGCCGAGGATGAAGTGGGGAGCCGAGGGGGATCGGCAAGGATCGACACTAGCACCAATCCCTGGCTTGCGGAACCGGGAATTTCCGCCCTTTCGCGCGACTCGAAGCCAAGGCTCCAGCGCTCATTCCAAGTAGAAAGGGCTCGACAGCGCATGGTGGCCGTCGACCTGCACCACCCGCACGTAGACGTACTCGCCGGCGTGCAGGTCCGCGAGTTCTGTGCGCAGGGCGGCCGACCGCCCGCCTTCGCCGAGCAGGGTCTCGACCACGGCGCCCGAGCGGATCACCTCGACCGCAGCCAGGGGCGCCACGGCGACCGTCCAGACGACCAGCGTCAAGCCTTCGCCAGCGGCCGGTGCGGGAATTGCCGCACCCATGCGCCGCCCGCCGAGCGACGCGCGCAGGACGATGCGCGGACCGCTGGTTGCGTAGACGCGACGGGCGCGCAGAGCTTCGTACACGCCATCGCGGGTCGGTTCCGCGGCAAGGATCGCCGCCAGTCCGCCCTTGCCCGAAGCGAGCTGCGCGAGCCCGGGGTGGCCGTCGTGGCCGTCGGTGCTGCCGATCAGTCCGAGGCGATAGCCGCGGTCGAGCTGGTCGCGCACCCAGTTGCGCGGCTGCGCGGCGTAGATCGGCAGCGGCGCGTCGGCGGCCTCGCTGCTGCCGTGCACCGACACCGCCTCGGTCACCGGCTCCAGTTCGGGATCGGGCGCGAAGCTCCAGTCGACCGGCACCGGCCCGCCGGCCGAGTGGTGTGCGATGGTCAGCGCCTTGCTGCCGCGCAAGGCGTCCCAGAGTTCGGGCGGCGTGTCGTAAGCGAGGTCGAGCGACGAGAAGACCTGCGGTGCATCGTCGAAGAACAGCACGTGGCGGTGCCCGTACACCCAGTTGGTCCACTCGTAGCCGTGCAAGGCGACGAACCTGCCCGGGTCGTGGAACTTGCGGGTGGCGGCGGCGACGACGGCGCGGAGCGCGGGTTCCTGGTCGAGGAAGCGGAAGCCCCAGTGGTCGTGGTCGGTGAGCGCGGCGACGTCGAGTCCGGCGACGTCGCGCGCGTAACGGAGCACGGCGTCGGGCGTGCCGGTGCCGTCCGAGACCCCCGTGTGGATCTGCAGGTCGGCCCATAGCAGCGGCGCACCGTCGGCGGCGACGACCATCGGGTTGCTCTCTCCCACCAGACCGTCGGCCGTTTCGGCGCGCAGGAAATAGACGCCGTCTGCGCGCACGGCCACCTCCACTTCGATCCAGCCGCCGTCGGCATCCGTGAGCACCACGCTGGCGGGCAGCTCGAGTCCCGGAGGCGGGTCGGGGAACCGGATCTCCCCCACCCAGGGCACCGGGCCGTTGCCTTGCGCGTCGAGCACGGAAATCCGCAGCGCGGCGGTCTCGCCGACGCGCCGCGTCGAGGGCAGCACCAGCCAGATTCCCGCCGGCGCGGCCGGTCCGATCACCACTTGCGGCGGGTCCGCGATCAGCGAGCGCGCGCCATCGCCGTCGGCGTCGACGCCGAACCAGAACACCGATGCGTCGTCGGCGAAGCGGTCGACCCGCGCCAGACCCGGCGCCATGCCGTAGTCGATCTCGATGGTTTCGCCCGCGCGCAACGCGCGGCCGCCGATGCGGACGGCGAGCTGGGCTTCGTTCGAAGTCCAGGCTTCGAGTTCGACGCCGTCGGCCGCCGTGGTCACTCGCGTGAAACCAGGCGCATCGGGTCGTTCGACTTGCGGAGTGGACCAGCCCCAGTACGGCGACACCTGGAAGACGAGCGCGCCGCCCTCCAGGATTCCGTGCGGGCCGGCCCGGTACTCGAATGCGAAGCTGCCGGTCCCGCCGGCGGTCAGCGGTCCGGCCGCGGTCTTCAGCACGGCGCTGCCGCCGCCATCGCCCGGATGCCGCACGGCCACGACGGCCGCGCGCAGTCCCTCCACGATGTCGAGCCGGGCGCCGGGCGGCAGGTCCGGCTGCTGGGCCCCGGCGGCGCCGTCTTCGCTGCCGCTGCAGGCGGCCAGGGCGGCGACCAGCACGCATGTCGCCACGCCGAGTGCGCAGCGCGAAGCCTGCGAAGTCAGCGAGCGGGTGGCGCCCATCCCAGCAGGATAGGCGCCACCGACCTCGCGGCCGTCCGCCGGGTCAACCGACCGGATGGCCGGACGCCGCGGGCGGGCTGTCGGCCTTGCTGGCGGGCGCCGCCGGCGCGGGCGCCGGGGCCTTGCCGACGGATCGCGTGCGGTAATCCGAGAGCGTGAAGGAATCGACCTGGATCACGTCTTCGCGCGCGGCCTCGGCTTCGGCCACGAGCGCGGCCTCGGCCGGGAGCAGGATGCCCATCTCGACCGCCTGGGCCACCAGCCGCAGAGGCTTGTCCTTGGGAAGCTTGCGTTCGCGCACGGCCTGCTTGATCTTGGCGGCGACCGCCTCGGCCTGGTGCGACAGCCGGAACGCGCGTTCCAGCCGGCCCAGGGCGTCGCTGGGATCGCTCGAAACGTACATGCCGGAGGTCAGCGCATCGCGCTGCTCGCCGGGGATCTGCATCCGCCGCGCGACCGCGTGACCCAGGTCGTCCGAAGGGCCACGGCCGATCGGATTGAAGCGCGACCAGAAAGCGAGCGGGCCGCGAAACACCCATTGGAGACCTCGCGGTGCCACGAAGTTGCGGAACAAGCCGTCGAAGCCCGTTTGGATGCGCGCGAACGCGGTGGCCATGCTCCAGTGGAAGAAGTCCAGGTCCTCTTCGCGCCGGCCTTCGGCCTCGAAGCGGCGGATCGCCGCAGTGGCGAGGTACATCCAGGAGAAGATGTCCGAGTAGCGCCCGGTGAGCGTTTCCTTGCGCTTGAGGTCGCCGCCCAGGCTCGCCATCGCGAGGTCGCCCATGATGGCGAACGACGCCGAACTCCAGGCCAGCTTGCGAAGGTAGGGCGCCGCGGGGCCGTCGATTCCGGCCGGCGCGAGCCTGCCGCGCGAGACCGACAACACGAGCGAACGCGCACTGTTGCGGACCACGTGGCCGACGTGCCCGAAGAAGGACCGGTCGAATTCGGCCACGTCGCCTTCGGCGACGGCCTTGATCTGGCGGTACGCGAAGGGATGGCAGCGGATCGCACCCTGGCCGAAGACCATCAGCGTGCGCGTGAGGATGTTGGCGCCCTCGACCGTGATGCTGATGGGCGCCGAGGCGTAGGCCGTGGCGAGCAGGTTGCGCGGACCGCGCGAAATGGCGGCGCCGCCTTGCACGTCCATGGCGTCGTTGACCGCCGCGCGCGCCAGCTCGGTGAAGTTGTACTTGGCCATCGCCGTGACGACCGCCGGCTTGGCGCCGCCGTCGAGGCCGCCGCAGGTGTAGCGGCGCGCGGCTTCGAGCAGCCACGCGGTGCCGCCGATGCGGGCCAGCGGCTCCTCAATGCCTTCGAATTTGCCGATGGCCAGGCCGAACTGCTTGCGCACCGCCGCGTAGGCGCCGGCGACGCGCGCGGCGACCTTGGTGGTGGCCGTGGCGCTGGCCGGCAGCGAGATGCCGCGCCCCGCCGCCAGGCTCTCCATGAGCATCTTCCAGCCATGGCCGGCGCCTTCGGCGCCGCCGATGATCGCGTCGACCGGCACGACCACGTCGTGGCCCTGGGTCGGACAATTGTAGAAAGGCACACCCAGCGGGTCGTGCTGGCGGCCGAGCTCCACGCCTTCGGTTTCGGTGGGGATCAGCGCGCAAGTGATGCCTAGGTCGACGCCTTTGCCGAGCAGGTTGCCCGGGTCGTACACCTTGAAAGCAATGCCGAGCAGGTTGGAAACTGCGGCAAGCGTGATGTAGCGCTTGTTCCAATTGAGGCGCAAGTAGAGCTGCCTGTCCTCGCCGCGGAACACTTCGCCGCGCGAACTCATGGCGCCGGCGTCCGAGCCAGCCCCCGGTTCGGTCAGCGCGAAACACGGCACGTACTCGCCGCTCGCCAGCTTGGGCAAGTAGTGGTTCTTCTGCTCGTCGGTGCCGTAGTGGACCAGCAGCTCGGCGGGGCCGAGCGAGTTGGGCACCATGACGGTGATGCCGAGCGCGGCGCAGCGCGACGTGCACTTCTGCACCACGGCGCTGTTCGCCGAGGCGGTGAAGCCCAGGCCGCCGTATTCCTTGGGAATGATCATCCCCAGGAAGCGGTGGTCCTTCAGGTACTGCCAGACTTCGGGCGGCAGGTCGCGGCGCTGGTGCACGTCCCAGTCGGTGACCTTGCTGCAGACTTCTTCGACCGGACCGGCGAGGAAGGCGCGCGCCTCGGCGTCCAGGTCGGGGTAGGACTCGGCGAGCAAGCGCGCGAAATCGGGCCTGCCGGAGAACAGCTCGCCGTCCACCCAGACCGTCCCCGCCTCGATGGCGACACGTTCCGTCTCGCTGATCGCGGGCAGGAACTTCATGGCCTTCATCAAGCGCAGCAACGGGCCGCTCACCAGCGCGCGACGCAGCGCCGGCAGGTTGAAGACCAGCGCCGGCACGCCGAGCACCAGCCACGCCCAGACCGGAGCGCCGAAAGCGAACATCGCAACGCCGAGCGCGGCGGTCCAGGCGCGCAGCGGAGCGGCCAGGAAGGCGAGCGTCAACGCGGTGGCGAACAGCAGCAGCGCGGACCAGCCGAAGCCCGCGAGGAATCCGTAGACGGGTTCGAGGAAGCTCATCGTGCACCCTCCGGGTGCGAGGATCGTCCGGCGATGTTCGAGGCGTAGCTCGACAGCCTGGCGACTGTCGCGGCATAGAGCGCTTCGCGGTCGACGCTCACGTCGACGCGCTGGGCAATCAGAATGGAGACCAGGCCGTGCAAAGTGGACCACACCAGCGTGGCCGCGATCTGCGGGGAAAAGTCCGCTTGCTTGTGCACGGCGGCGGCGTGCGCCTGTCCAAGCGTTTCCGCGAAGATCTGCAGGTTGCGCCGCGCGCTGCGGTACTTCTCGGCCGGGTAGCGCTCCATGTGCTTGGGATGGAGCAGGAACATGACTTCGTAGTACTCGGGGTTGCCGATCCCGAAGTCGAGGTAGGCGCGACCGAGGCGCTCCAGGCGTTCCATCGGATCGGTGGTCCCTTCCGCGCTCGCGGACAAGTTCGCATAGAGCATTTCCATCCCCTCGTCGATGAGGGTGTGCATCAAGTCGTCCTTGTTGCGGAAATGCAGATAGATGCTGGTCGCCGTGCAGCCGACCTGGCTGGCGATCTTGCGCATCGAGAGCTGGTCATAGCCCTGTTCGACGAGCAGGCGGCGCGATACATCGAGAATCGCGCGCCGTAGATCGGTGCCGTTGTTGCGAGCCATGGGAGGGGAAGCGGGAAGTGAGGACGCCGGAAGGCGCCTGTTGCGTGACCGACCGGGCGGGAGCGGTGCACGAATGCTGTTCGAGAGGACTGTGGGAGAAAGAGCGTTCGACGGTTTGAGAGAAGGGAGTTCAGCCCTGAGGCCCGGGCCGGAGGGGCAGGACGGCATGGGAGGAAACCCCGGAGCCGCCCTTCTGGGGCGCCGTCATGGGCCGGAACAGAACCGGCAGGAGCGCGCCGCCGCGCGATTCAGAGTGAGAGGAGAGAGTTGAGCCACGCCCTCTTATCGGGACGAGTCGGCGCCCACTTTACACCGTTATTATGAAAAAGTGATGCCCCGGTATCGCTCGAAATCCAAAAAATGCCCCGTTTTCCCCTTCCCTCAAGCCGAAGAAGGCCCGGTTCGGCCGGCTAGAGCGGAAAACGCCCCGCCACGGCTTCCGCGGCACCCTTCTCGGCCACGATTCGCAGGGCCTCGATCACTTGCCGGCGCAGTGCCGGCGGCGGATCTGCGTAGACGTCCTCGATCAGGCTCTCGAGCTCCGGCGGGCCCAGGGCTTCGGCACGCCGAACTGCAGCGGCAATATGGTCCTGGATCTCCGCCGCCAGCGCGTCCCTGCCGGCCGCGTCCAGCAGGCCGCGGGTCGCCAGCCAGGCTTCGATCCGGGGCAGCGGGTCGCGCCGCTCCCAGTATTCGAACTCGGCCGGATCCCGGTAGCGCGAAGGATCGTCGGAACTCGAGTGCCCGCCCAGGCGGTACGTGCGCAAGCACACCAGGCTCGGGCCCGCGTCCGCCCGCGCGCGCGCCACGGCCCGCGCGGTCTCCCGGTAGCACGCCAGCGCGTCGTTGCCGTCGACGTCGACGCCGGGCATCCCGTAGGCGCGCGCCTTGACGCCGTACGACCGCGCGGCGGTCTGCTCGGAACTCGGCACGCTGATCGCCCAGCCGTTGTCGATCACCACGAAGACGACCGGCGCGCGCATCACCGCGGCAAAGTTCAGCGCCGAGTGGAATCCGTTGCTGCTGGTCGCGCCGTCGCCCGCATACGCGCAAGCGACGGCGTCGCCGCCGCGCTTCCGGAACGCCAGCGCCGCCCCCACCGCGTGCGGGAGCTGCGTGCCAATCACGCTCGACCAGGACGCGAAGTTGACTTCGCGGCACTGGAAGTGGTTGGGCATCTGGCGGCCCTTGGCCGTGTCCTCGGCGTTGCCGAACATGTGCGCGACGTACTCGTCGACCGGCATGCCGCGCTGCATCGCCGCGCCGCCTTCGCGCAAGGCGCTGAACATCCAGTCGCGCGGCGCGAACGCCGCCGCGCTGCCGTGGATCGCCGCCTCAAGTCCGGTCGCAGTCCCGACGAAGGCCACGCGGCCCTGCCGCTGCAGCTTGAGCAAGCGCTCGTCCATCAAGCGCGTGGTGAGCATGGCGCGGTGGATCGCGCGCAGCTCGGCGTCGTCGGGCAGCGGCCCGCCGGCAGCGCCGACCAGGCCCGTGCCGTCCTCGAGCAAGGCCTTCGCGACCGCAAAAGTCCCCGGATCGGCGACCCGGTAGGACACGGGCGCGTCGGCTTGCGACGGCTGGGCGGGCGCCACGGTCTTCTACAGCAGCATCAACGCGGGATTCTCGAGCAGTTCGCGCATGCGCACCATGAAGCGCGCGCCGTCGGCGCCGTCGACCAGCCGGTGGTCGATGCTGATCGACATCCACAGGATGTCGCGCGCGACGATGCTGTCGTCGGGCATCACCCGCGGCAGACGGCGCATGGAGTGCACGCCCATGATCGCCACGTTGGGAAAGTTGATGATGGGAGTGGCGAACACGCCGCCGATGTTGCCGGCGTTGGTGATCGAGAACGTCGAACCCTTGAGCTCGTCAGGCTTGATCTTGCCCGCGCGCGCGCGCCCGCCGAGGTCTTGCAGTTCGGCCGCGAGCTGCAGCAGGCCCTTGAGGTGCACGTCCTGCACCACGGGGACCAGCAGGCCGCGCGGCGTGTCGACAGCGATGCCCAGGTTCACGTACTTGTAGGTGACGACTTCCTGCTGGTCTTCGTCGAGCGCCGAATTGAGTTGCGGGAACTCCTGCAGCGCGATCGCCGACGCCTTCATGATGTAGGGCATGTAGGTGACGTTGACGCCGTAGCGCGCGCCGACTTCCTTGGCGTGCGTGCGCACGCCCTTGAGCTCGGTCACATCGATTTCTTCGATCAAGCTGAAGTGCGCGGCGGTCTGCTTGCTGCGCGTCATCGCTTCGGCGGTGAGCTTGCGGACGCCGCGGAAGGCCACGCGCTCTTCGGTCCGCTCGCCGGGGACGCGCGGGAAGTCGGGCAAGGCCTGAGCCGGGACCGCCGCCGTGGCAGCGGGAACCGCGGTCACCGGCGTGGCGGGGGCCGCGGGAACTGCAGCCGGGGCCTGGCTGGCGGCGCGCACGTCTTCGGGCTGGATCCGCCCGCGCGGGCCGCTGCCGCTCACCCCGCCGAGTTCAACGCCGAGTTCGCGCGCAAGCCGCCTGGTGGCGGGGGCGGCGAGCACCTTGCCGTTGCCGCGGGCAGCCGGCACCGGGACGGCCACCGCTGCCGACGCAGGCACCGGCGCGGCCGGCGCCGGCGCCGCCTTCGGTGCCGCCGCTGCGGGCGGAGCCGCCTTCGGAGCCGCGGCGGGCTGGTCCGCCGGAGCCGCCGGCGCGGACTTCGCCGCCGCCCCGCCGTCCGCCGCGGACTCCAGCACGAAAATCACCTTGCCCACCTCGGCGACCTCGCCTTCCGCGAACAGGTGCTTGCTGACCACGCCCGGCGCCGGCGCCGGGATCTCGACGGTCGCCTTGTCGGTCATCACTTCGACGATGGGGTCGTCCTCGGCGACGCTCGCGCCTTCGGCGGCGATCCAGCGGACGATTTCGCCTTCGTGCACGCCCTCGCCGATGTCGGGAAGCTTGAATTCGATGGTGGCCATTGCGGAATCGGTGGGTCTAGTAGTCCAGCACGCGCTCGATCGCGTCCATCACACGGCGCGCGTCGGGCATGTAGTAGTGCTCGAGGGTGTTCGGGAACGGAGTGTCGAAGCCGGTGACCCGGGCGATCGGCGCCTCCATGTACTCGATGACGTTTTCGGCGATGAGCGCGCTGAGTTCGGCGCCGTAGCCGCAGAAACGCGGCGCCTCGTGTACCACCACCACACGGCCGCAGGAGCGCGCGTGGTCGAGTACCGACTCCTCGTCGAGCGGCAGCAGGGTGCGCAAGTCGACCACGCGCACCTGCTTGCCTCGCTGTTCGGCGATGCGCTCGACCGCGGTCGTGCACACCGGCACCATTGCGCCGTAGCAGAAGACGACTGCGGCGTCGCCCTCGGTCACGGTGCGGGTGGTCGAAAGGTCGACCGTGTAGTGGCCTTCGGGCACTTCGCCCTTGATCGAGCGGTACAGCGCCTTGGGCTCCAGGAACATCACCGGGTCGGGATCGGCGATCGACGCGAGCAGCAGGCCCTTGGCGTCGTGCGGCGTGCTCGGCACGACGACCTTCAAGCCCGCGGTGTGCGCGAAATACGCCTCGCCGCTCTGGCTGTGGTAGAGCCCGCCGCGGATGCCGCCGCCGTAGGGCGTGCGGATCACCATCGGGACCGTGTACTGGCCGCCGGAGCGGTAACGCATCTTGGCCGCCTCCGACACGATCTGGTCGAACGCGGGGTAGATGAAGTCCTGGAACTGGATTTCGCAGACCGGCCGCATCCCGTTCATCGCAAGGCCGATGCCGACACCGATGATGCCGTCTTCGGACAGCGGCGTGTCGAAACAGCGCTCGTCGCCGAATTCGGTCGTCAAGCCTTCGGTCGCCAGGAACACGCCGCCCTTGGGGCCGACGTCTTCGCCGAGGACGAGCACGCTTTCGTCCAGCCGCATCGCGGTCTTGAGGCCGTCGTTGACGGCCTGCACGAGGGTGAGATTGCTCACAGGGGGAATTCTCCTTCTTCGGACACGCCTTCGCCGCGCGTGCGGTAGTGCTCGATGCACCAGTCGCGCTGGCGGCGCAAGTGCGCCGGCAGTTCCGCGTAGGTATCGGTGAAAACCGTGTCGAGGCCAGGGCGCGGCTTGGCTTCGGCGGCCTTGATGGCCGCGCCGATCTCCGCGTCGGCTTCGGCCTCGATGCGTTCCACCGCGGCCGGATCGAGGACGCCCTCGCCGAGCAGGAACTCGCGGATCCGCTTGAGCGGATCCTTGGCGGCCCACTCCGCGAGCTGCTCCGCGGCGACGTAACGGGTGGGGTCGTCGGAAGTCGAGTGGCCGCCCATGCGCATGGTGACGGCTTCTATCAAAGTCGGGCCTTCGCCGGCGCGCGCGCGCTTGACGGCCTCGCTCACCACGCGGAACACCGCGAGCACGTCGTTGCCGTCGACACGGATGCCGGGAACGCCGTACGCCTCGCCCTTGATCTCGATCGTTTCGCTGGCCGTCTGCTTGTCGAGCGGGCACGAGATCGCCCACTGGTTGTTCTGGCACAAGAACACGACCGGCGCCGAGTAGACCCCGGCGAAGTTGAGTCCCGAGTGGAAGCCGAGGCTGCTCGTGCCACCGTCGCCGAAGGACGTCAGGCACACGCCGTCCTCGCCGCGCTTGCGCATCGCCATCGCCACGCCGACGGCTTGCGGGAGGTGCGTGCCGATCGGCGACGAGATCGACAAGAACGGCATCGGCTTGCGGAAGCTGAAGTGCACCGGCATCTGCCGGCCGCGCGCGTTGTCTTCGGAATTGCCGTACTGCGTGTCCATCATCGCTTCCAAGGACACGTCGTGGTAGATCATCATGCCGAAGTCGCGGTACGACGGCGCGATCCAGTCGCGCGCGGCGTCCATCGCCGCGGCGGCGCCGACCGAGACGGCCTCGATGCCCGTGTTCGGAATTGAGAATCCGATGCGCCCCGAACGCTGCAGCTTGAGGCAACGGTCGTCGAGGCGGCGCGTGACGACCATCGCGCGGTACATGCGCAGCAAGGTCTCGCGCTTGAGGCGCGGCGCGGTGCCGACTCTCTTGCCGGCGGGATCGATGATCTGGAGGGTTTCGGTCATGGGGTCCCGAGGCGGCTGGCGAGGTAGTGCTCGGCGGCCTTGTACGACGAGCGCACCAATGGGCCCGCGGCGCAGTAGGTGAAACCGAGTTCGTCCTCGGCGACTTGCGCCCACTGATCGAATTCTTCGGGCGGCAGGTAGCGATCGACCGGCAAGTGCCAGGTGGTCGGCCGCAGGTACTGGCCGAGCGTGAGGATCTCGACTCCGGCGGCGCGCAAGTCCGCCAGCGCCTGGCGGATCTCGGCGGCGGTCTCGCCCAGGCCGAGCATGAGCGAACTCTTTGTCACCACGTCCGGCCGGTGCCGGCGCGACTCCGCGAGCACATCGAGCGATTGCGCATAGGTGGCGCGCACGTCACGCACCCGGCGGTGCAGGCGCTCGACCGTCTCGAGATTGTGGGCGAAGACGTCGAGTCCCGAATCCACGACCTGGTGCACGCAGCCGGCGCGGCCCTGGAAATCGGGGGTCAGCGCTTCGACGAGCATGGCCGGACGGCGCTCCTTGATCGCGCGCACGCAGTCGGCGTAGTGGCCGGCGCCGAGGTCCGGCAAGTCGTCGCGGTCGACGCTGGTCAGCACCAGATACCGCAGGTCCATGATTTCGGCGCTCTGGGCCACCTTGGCAGGTTCGTCGGCGTCGAGCCAGCCGCGGGGATTGCCGGTCTTGACCGAACAGAAGCGGCAGCCGCGCGTGCACACGTCGCCCATCAACATGATGGTGGCGGTGCCGTCGGCCCAGCACTCTCCTAGATTGGGGCAACGGGCTTCTTCGCAGACCGTGTACAGACCGCGCTCCCTCAGCATTCCGCGCAGGCGCGAGACGGCCTCCCCACTGGGGAGACGCATCTTGAGCCAGGGCGGTTTCGGAGCGATCTCGGGCACGATGGCGGCCTTGCCGGACCCCGAATCATAGCCGTACCTTCCCCAGGGGTCAGGTGCTCCGGCGCGCGGCCGGGCCGCGCCGATCTCAGGCGAACTGCTCGAGAAGCTGGCCGCCGGTTCCGGCGCGCATCTTTTCGAGCGCACCTTTCTGGATCTGCCGCACGCGTTCCAGGCTGATCGAGAGCCGCTCGCCCACTCCGGCTAGCGTGTGACGGGGTCCGCCGGAAAGCCCGAAGCGAAGCTGGAGCACCTTCTGCTCGCGCAAGCTCAAGCGCAGCACCGCGTCGCGCAGCACACCGGTCATGCGCAGCCTTTCGGCGGCGCCATCCGGCTCGGCTGCGGACTCGGCCTCGACCAAGTCACCCATGCTTCCGCCGGTGGACTCGTCGAGGGTCTGGTCCAGGGACAGGGTGTAGCGATTGCCGTTCATGGCCGTCCTCACCAGCTCCACGGGCACGCCCGATTCCGCGCTGATGGCATCCAGGTCGTCGAGCTGGGTTCCCAGCGTGGCCGCGGTGTCGCGGATCTTCTTCATCGCCTTCTGGATGTAGGCCGGCACCCGCACGACGCGGCTCTGGTTGTAGATCGCGTTGAGGAAGGCCTGGTTGACCCAATAGGTCGCATAGGTCTTGAAGCGCACGCCCCGGTCG